>NZ_REHK01000007.1:0-371146 GCF_003692905.1 Lactobacillus sp. ESL0225
ATAAAATTGAAGACGTTCAAACTAATAAGTTAACGGCAGAAAAAGAAATTGCCAAGGGTGCCGTTGAAGATGCCTTAATTGATGCAAAGAATAAGGTAGCGGGCTTAACCCATGATGATAAGACCCCATTGACCGATACTGAAAAGCAAGCTATTATAAAACAACTTGAACAAGAGCGTACAGCTGCCACTAAAGAAAATGGGTCAATTGACCAAAGTAAGAGCGCAGAAGATGTAACTAGTGCCCAGAATACGGCGATTGGAAATATCAAGAATGATTTAGTTCCAGGTAATATTAAAAACATCTTGGATAAGGATTCAGCGGTACAACAAGAAAGGCGTCAAAAAGCTGAAGCTGAATTAAACCAAAAGCACCAAGATGCAATTGATCAGATTCACAATGAATTTGGTGATCAAGCGAATACCTCAAACACCGACAAGGGCTTTAATGATCATAAACAAATCACGGGTAACACCGAACAAGAAATCAATGATAATAAGTTAGCGGCAGAAAAAGAAATTGCTAAGGGTGCTGTAGATGACATCGCTAATAACGCCAAGACTAAGGTTGATGGCCTTAAGCACCAAGACGGAAGTGACTACACGACTAATGAAAAGGAAGCAATCAAGGACAAGATCGACCAGATTGTAACTGAAGGCAAGGGTAAGATTGATGCTTCAACTACAACTGGCGAAGTTGACACAAACCGTGACGCAGCGATTAACCAAATTATCAAGGATAGTACCCAAGATAGTGACGCGGCTAAGGACATTTGGACTAATGATCCGAAGATTCAAAATGATCAAGCTAAGCAAAAAGCTGAAGACGAATTAAACCAAAAGCACCAAGATGCAGTTGAGCAGATTCATAAAGAATTCGGTGATCAAGCGAATACCTCAAAGACTGACAAGGGCTTTAATGATCATAAGCAAATCACGGGTAACACCGAACAAGAAATCAATGATAATAAGTTAGCGGCAGAAAAAGAAATTGCCAAGGGTGTCGTAGATGACGTCGCTACTAACGCTAAGAAGAAGGTTGATAGCCTCAAGCACCAAGACGGAAGTGACTACACCACTAATGAAAAGGACGCAATCAAGGACAAGATCGACCAGATTGTAACTGAAGGTAAGGGTAAGATTGATAATTCGAAGACAACTAGCGAAGTTGACACAAACCGTGACGCGGCCATTAACCAAATTATCCAGGATAGTACCCAAGATAGTGACGCGGCTAAGGACATTTGGACTAAAGATCCAAAGGTTCAAAATGATCGAAACCATCATGATTCAGGTAATATTCCAAATGTACCAGGCACCCCAGGTACACCAGGCACCCCAGGTACACCGGGTACACCAGGTACACCAAATGACACGGCAAACAAACCGAATTCATCAGATTCTGAACCAGGTCACAATTCTTCATCTAAAGATAATGCTCATGGTGTAGATGTAACCCTAATGCACAATGCTTATCTTTATGATCAAACAGGTAGTCGTTGCAATAAGGTTATTCTAGGGGCTGGTTCTGTAGTGACAACTTATGGGGTAACAACCATTAACGGACGTCAATTCTACATTTTGCATGATCAAAATGCTGCTAATAAACAGTATTACTTGGCACTAGGTAATGTTAAATATCGTGTCCAGAAGTTAGTGCATAATGCAGCTGTCTATGACCAATATGGTAGACGGATCAACTCGGCAGGATTACTACGTAAGGATAGATTAATTAATACTTACGGTAGTGCAGTTACCATTAGAGGTTCGTTATACTTTATCATTGCCAAGCATCGATACGTAAAAGCATCAAATGTTATGCTAAAGAAGATTGTTACTGAAACACAAGCAGAAGAGGTAGAACCAATCAATACCCCAACCGCTGACGCAGCTGTTGCAGTAAATGAAAAGCAAATTATGCATAATGCTTACGTTTATGATGAAAAGGGCACTCGTAGTAATCAATTAATCTTTAAGGCCGGTTCAATTGTTAATACTATAGGTACTAAGACTATTAATAATCGTCTCTTCTATGTATTGGAAAACGGTATGTATATTGCAGCTGGTAATATAGATGCAAAGAAATTAAGATTGAAACACAATGCTTATCTCTATAGTCAATATGGTAATCGTCTTAACCATTCGGTTGTCAGAAAGTACAAGCTGGTTAGAACTTATGGAAGTCCAGTCAGAATTAAGAATGGTACGTATTACATTATTGCCAAGAATAAAAATATTAAGGAGGCTAACTTCATAACAAAGTAGAAATTAAGTAAAAAAGTTACTAAAAAAGGCTAATTCTCAATGTAGAATTAGCCTTTTTTTATATAATCTTAATATTAAACTTATTTAAAGCTGCCAAAGTAATAAAATATCACTATTCTAAATTTATTATTACATAAGACAAAAAATTTTAGTTATATGTATATTTTATATCTATAGAAAGGTTAATTTAAAACTAACGACCATCCACTACATTTTTGAGTAATAGCTATCAAATTTGCTGCATATCTGGTAATAAGCTAGCAAATAGTTTAACTGTTATTACCAGATTTTTGCTTATAAAATTAAGGGAAGTAACAGCTAAAAAACGTTATTATTATAAAGCTTTAGCATTTTTGGGTTTTAAAATATTTTTTATATATCGTATAGTATTGATTTGCTATTTGAAATAAAAAATAATTGTTACCAATTCAATTTAAAAGAAGCTTGTCAATAAAATATTAGCAATATACTATATTATTAATAATATATATAGTTTTAATAACCAAAATATTTTATTATTACTTTTTATCTACACGTAAAATAGTATTTTTTCACTAATTATTGTTCATCTTTTTAAAAAATATTCACATATACATATAAAATATTTATATGTATTGGTATTATATATTAAAAATATTTATACTTAAAAATATTAATTAATAAAAAATTATTATTTTTATTTTTTATATTATTATTTAAAACATTGTTATATCAATATAATATTGCATAAATAATATTAGCTATTTATAAAAAATATTATTTTTAATTAAATTATTATAAAAAATAATCAAAATAAATTATTAAAATTGATAATAAAATTTATAAGAACTACAATGTTTAAACGGTTACCGATCGGAGCCAACTAATTTGTGAAAGGATAGTTTTATGTTAGGAAAAAATAATTTTACCGAAAGACTTAGGAAGATGGAGATGCAAGCAAAGCAAGATCACTTCTCAATTCGAAAATTGAGTATTGGTGCTGCTTCTGTTTTATTAGGCTTTACTTTCTTTGGTTTAACTAGTCAAACTACCAAAGCGGATACCATTAATCCAGTACCAGCCGCTAGTGCTGCACCTAATGCAGACTCTACAGATACACAAAAGGCACAACCTGCAGCTGAGTCTGCAAATGCTCAAGCAAGTGCAAGTAAAGATGATTCTATGAATACTTCAGTAAGTATTCCCAAAACTGATTCTACAAAAGACCCAAAAAGTCCTGAATCTACAACAAATAGTAATGATAAAGCTGCTAAAACTGATTTATCAACTTACTCTGCCTTACAGTCGTTTTTAAAAGCACCTGCTACTGCTAAAGCAAGTGATACTCAACCATATCCTAGTGATTCAGGTCAGTCAATTTCTTCTGCTGATTCTTCAGCCCAAAAATCAAATCAACCTGCAGGGAATGTTGCTCCCGATGAAAATACTGTAACCAAAACTGATAAGCCACTAGATTCATCCAATACAATTACTCAATCCAATGATAGTAAAAAGAGTGTTGCAATTAGCACCCAAGATGTTACTAGTAATGTTGCTCAGGTTCATAATTGGGACGAACTTACTAAAGCAATAGCAGATACTACTATTAGCGAAATTGATGTTATGAACGACATTTTAGACGCTCCTGTTGGTGGTACAGGCGAAAATACAATACCAATTAATTTTGTGGGTAGAAATCTTTTAATTAAGTCTAACGGTAATGGTTTAGATAGATATGTAATAGATTTCAAAGGTAATCATCCAACTGTTACAAGTGGGATCTTAAATTTAACTTTTCAAAATCTTATTTTGCATAGTGCTGATACCTATGGTGTAATTCGGTCTGACCAAGCTTCTAGTGCAATCATTAATTTTGAGAACGTGGATTTTAGTGGTTCTCAGATGATTTATGCTGGTAGTAACACTCACATTAATTTCAAAGGTACTAATACTGCTAGGACAATTGCAGTCGATGGGTTAGTAGATAATCGTCCATTATTAAGTATTTCTGGCTCGGCAAATGTTGTCGACTTTAATGGCTCTTTTACTGGGATTACTAGAAATGACAGTGTTATCGTGTTAGATGGTACGGGTAACAAGGTGATTGTTGAACCTAGTGCTAATGTTACTCTTTGGCCAGCTGGTAATTCTCCGGCAGGTGGTATCAACTTAATACCTTCCAAAGGTACCAATGCTAGGTACGGTATTATTGCGGTTGCACCTGGAAATGACAATAGCATTGATGTCAAAGGCAACTTAAAAATCAATGTTGGTAAGCTTGATTTTGATGGTATAAATGGTAGTACAGATTGGGCTCAAGCTGGAGCAATTTATATTGGAGGCAAGTCATCAACTCTTAATATTGATAGTGGTGCGTTGGTCAATGTGACTACTAATGGCAATATTACAACCTATCCGCTTGCAGCTAATAACTTGATTTCGATTAATGGGAACTTGAATATTGCCTCTAATGGTCAGTTAAATATTACTGGTCAGAATATGGGTAAGTATGCTGGGACATTAGTTAATATTGCTGGTAAAGCGGATATTAACAATGGTTCTTTAAGTATTAAGTTAGTAGGTAATGCTGGAACAGGTAACATAGTCTTACTCAATGTTCCAGGTAGTATGAATATTAATAACCCAACTTCATTAGTCTTAGATGCTCATTTAAATAAAAGCTTAGGAACAAGTATTGTAGGAAATAATGCATTTACTGTTACCAATGCGCGTCAAAAACTAGATCTTGGTTCAATAAATGGTGGAGTTATCACTCTGCCACCACTACATACTTTACAAGTTCGAAAAGGTACCCAGGGGGTTATTGTAGATCTTGTTCAATTACTTAATGGTATGAAAACATTCAACTTTGACACTTATCAAAGTATGATTTCAGATCCTAATATTAGTAGAATTTTACAATTGCCAGAATTAAAGGGGGTAGCAGCTGCTATACAAAAAGCTGCGACTACTGGAAATGTTACTTATGATAGTCTATACAAAACAATTTTTGAAAAAATATTTACTGATCCAACAGCTGTTGGCTATAATAACCTACAATTAATTCAAGCAAATCAAAGTGGCTTTTTAGATATTGATCCTAATAGTGTTGTTGTCACTACTAATGCGGATGGTTCACGTAAGATTAGTGGTAAAGTTACCAATTATAATCCCACTACCGATGGGCCTAACAGTGGTAGTCTACTTGATAAGTACCTTCCTAGTGGCACAGGGGCTTATATAATTGCTCAATATAAGGGTTCTAAATCTGGGCAGTATTTACAAGACACGAAAATTGCCAACCCGTATGGTTCTACTACTGCATCGGATTTACCCTCACAGTTTATCGCTAAAGTAAATGATGATGGAACTTTCGAATTTACTATTCCTTCAGTTGATGTAGCTCAATTAGCAAAGGGGGATGCAATTTCATTAATTCCTACAGCTAATTTTGTTAGTTACAATCCGGCTGATGTCCAAGCAGGAATTCGTCCAGTAGTTAAAGATTTAGGAATTACATCTTTAGCTGATGCTCAAGATAAAGCTGCTAAAGAAATCAATGATGCAATTGATGCTGCTAAAGCCAAGAAGCCGACCAATTTAACTTCAGATCAAAGTAAGGCATTTGATGATGTAATGACATCAACTGGTGCTGATGCAGTTAAACCGGTTAGTCCAGATCACACTGCTTCCTCTGTTTATACTGGTGATTCTGAAGCAGAAATTACTAAACGTAAGCAAGCAGCTCTTGATAAAATTGCTGCTGCACTTAAGCAATCAATCAAAAATTCAGCTATTAATGAAATAACTGATAAGGCTAATGCCGCAGATGCTGCTTATCCTGGTCAAAAACCAGTTATCGATGCTGCTAAAGATGCAGCTATTAATAATATTAATAGTATTCCAACGACTGGACCAGACGATACTGCAGATCTTGTACAAAGCAAAGTTAATACTGAAAAAACAACTGGGTTAAATGCAATTAATCAAGCAGTAACGGATTATAAAACGGGCATTAAAACTGAAATCAATGGCAAAATTGATCAAGCTAAACAAGGTATTGATAGTATTGCAGCTGACCCAATTTTAAATGCTGATGAAAAAGCAGCAATTGAAAAATTGAAGGATCAACTCAGTCGACCAACTGACATTGCTAAAGCTGGTGGTGACATCGATACTGATGCAAGCGAAGCTCAAGTTGAGCAGCATAGAAAAGAAGCGGAAGATATCATCAATGGTATCAATGCAAAAATTGATGCTATTAAAAAGGTCGAGCAAGCTGCTAAAGATCAAATTGCTAAGCATCCAGAAGACACTGATGATATTAAAGATAACTCCAATAAGGCAGTCGATGATATTATTAACGGTAAAGACCCAGACGGTTCTAAGGGTACTGATGATATTAACAATACTCATGCCACTAAACAGCAACAAAAAGTTGCAGATGATATAGGGAAAGCCGCTCAAGCCGCTAAAGATCGTGTTAATAATTCAGGCTTAAATCCAGTTGATAGAAAGCCATATCTTGATGCGATTGATGAAGCTGCTAAAGCTGCAACGGCTAAACCTGGAACAGATGGTTACGATCCAAGTAAGTCAATTTATGGTAAGAACACTGATGATGGTATTAATCAGGCTAAAACTATTGCACAAAACAAATTCAATAAAGAAGCTGCTAAAGCTGAAATTGCAGGTACTGGTAAGTTATATCAAGATGGATTAGGAATTCCTAATGATAAGACTATTGCTGATGCTGTCAAGAAAGAACAAGATAAGATTGATGCAATTGCTGATGGTACACCGGCAATTGATAATCGAGCCACTGCTGATAGTATTGAAAATACAGCTAAAGATAACTTGCTTGCAGCTGCTAAAGAAGCCGCTAAAGCTCAGGTGAAAGCGGAAGCTGATAAAGCCGAAAACAAAGATAATCTTAATGCACTAGATAAAGGCATCGATGACGCAGTAAAAGCAGCTGATACAAATATTGATAGCCATAATACAATTGATGAAATTAAACAAGATGTTATTAATGGTAAAAATGATATTTTAAATAAATATAAAGAGGCTGCTAAAGCTCAAATAAAAGCAGACTCTGATGTTGATAAGGCCGCTTTAGGTGTTACAACAAACCCAGCAATTGATAATGCGGTTAAAAATGCCAATACTTTGATTGACAATGCCGAATCTATTGATGGAGTTGGCAAAGCATTAAATACTAGTAAAAATGATGTGTTAAGTCAATTCAGAGAAGCAGCTAAATCACAAGTTAAAGCAAATGCCGATCAAGCTAAACAAGATATTGGTACAGGAACAGATACTTCAGGGATTGATAATGCATTAACTGCTGCTAGTGGTAAAATTGATGTTGATAAAGATCCTGCAGCTATCAAGCAAGATATCGCCGACGGTAAAACAGGTATTCTTGAGGCAGCTAAGAGTGCTAATAAAGCTAAATTAGATGCTTATGAAAAAGATATCGAAGATAAAATTGATAAATCTGGTTTAACTGCTGCCGGAATTGCCAATGCGAAAGCAAAAGCAAAACAGATTGTTAATAATCTGACAGATCCGCTAGGATATAATCAACAAATTGACAAAGCAGCAGATTTACCTGGAGTTAAGGATGCCTATGACAAGGGTAAAAATGCTCTAGATGCTTTACTTGGTGACTTATCGGTTGAACAAAGTAAGCAACAAGCAATAGATGATATTAAGAAAGCTCAAGAGGCTGCAAAGAATTCAATCGCAACTAAGTATCCTGATCTTAAGCCTGAAGATACTAAAGCTTTAAATGATAAAATCGATAATGCAACTCAAACAGGTATTGATAAGATTAAGAATGAAACCGATCCTAATAATATTCCAGCTGAACATGCTGACACTATTAATAATATCAATAGTGTTGGTAAAGCTGCGGATGATTTAGCTTTGAATAAACAAAAAGCTGATGCAATTAATAAGCTTAATGCTAAAGCTGAAGCTGCTAAAAAAGCAATTGACAATATTCCAGCTGATCAGCTCAGTCCAACAAATAAAGAACACTTTAAAGATCAAATTAACGCTGATGTGGCTGATGCAACTAATAAGATTAATGCCGCTGACAAACTAGGAGTTGATCCTGCAGAGCAAGCAGGTGAAGCGAATATTAATAAAGATCTAAATGATGCTGATTTAACTGCATCTAGGGCTAAGGCTTTACAGGAATTAAAAGCTGAAAAAGATAAAGATTTGGCGGCAATTGATGCAAAAGCAGATCAAATGACACCAGATCAAGTAAAAGATCTGAAGCAAAAGATTAATGATATTTATGATCCTGCTGTTTCCCAAATTGCTGGCGACCAGACAATTGATGCAATTAATACAGATAAGACTAATGCTATTAATGGTATGAAGGGGATTGTTGATAGTATTGGCAATTCTATTGCCAAGAATCTTCAAGATGCTAAGGATAAAGCAATTAATGATCCTGATAATGGATTAGATGCGCTAGCCAAAAAAGTACGCGATCATATCAATGCCGATCCTAATTTATCTGAAACAGAAAAAGCAGATTTTGGTAAGAAAATAGATGATACATTAACTGCAGCTAAAAGTGCCGTTAATGGTGCAACTGACGAGGCAGGTGTAAAAGCCGCTGCTGCAGCTGGTCGTGATAATTTGAATCAAATTCAAACTGATGCAGACTTGCAAGCAGCTAAAAATGCTGCTAAAGCAGCACTATTAGCTGAAAAAGATAGAGTTAATACACAAATTAATGGCTTAAATACAATTGATGCTGCTGGTAAAAAAGCATTAACTGATAAAGTAAACGGTTTTTATACTGATGCAATTGGTAAGGTTGATGCTGCCAATACTATTAGTACGATTGACCAAGAAAAGAAAACTGGCATTGATAACATGGACAATGTTTTAAAAGATGCAATGGATCTTAATCAAACAATTGCTGCTGATCAAGCTAAGTTAGATAGTGTAGCTAAAGATGCTATTGATCAAATTAATAGTTCTACTTTATCACCTGAAGATAAAGCAAACGCCCAAAAAGCGATTGAGAATATTCGCGATCAAGCTAAGAGTGATGTTGCAAAACAAGGAACTAAGGATCTAGCAAATCAAGTTGAAGCAAAGGGCGAGAGCGATATCAACGCTGCCAAAAATAACGCACTTAAAGCAGTTTTAGATCAAGCTAAGGCTAAAGCTAAAGCTGATATTGCCGAAAAAGCTCAAGCTGCTAAGGACAGAATCAATGCTGATTACAATAGTTTGCCTAAAGAGCAACAAAATGAAGCTCAAGCAGCTCATGATAAGGCAATTAGTGATATTGATAATGCTGTTGGTAAGGCCAATGCAGATATTGATAATGCTGATTCAGATCCAAATCCTAAGGGTAAAATAGATCAAATTGTCAAGGATACCACTAATGCAATCAATCAAGCTGAAAAAGATGCTAATTTAGCTGATGCTAAAGCCAAGGCCAAGGCTGAAATTCAGGCAGAAGCTGATAAAGTTAAGCCTGGATTAACTAATCAAGCAGATAAAGATGCAGTTGATACAATTGCCAAAGATGCGATTAGTAAGATCGACGACCCAACAATGACTGATAGTGCAGCCGTAACTACAACTAAGGATAAGGCAATCGCTGATATTGATGCGGTTAAGGACAATGCTGGTAAAGTTGATGAAGATGCAATTAGTAAAGCTAAAGCTGATGCTATCAAAGAATTAGACAATGAATTAAATGGTAATGGTACAGCGGGTAATCCAGGAATTGCTAAACAAATTGATGGTTTAACTGGCTTAACTCCAGCAGAAAAGGCTAAGTTTAAAGAACAAGCCCAAAAAGCGCATGCTGATGCTGTTGCTAATGTAAATGGTAGTGCTACAGTACCTGATATTAATGCTAGAAAGAATGAAGGGATAACTAATATTGATCAGGCTTTAACTGATGCCCAATTACAAGCGGCTAAAAATGCAGCTAAGAAAGAGCTTGATGACCACGCCAATAGTGCAATTGATGAAGCCAAAAAAGAAGGGCTCAAGCCTGAAGATGAAAACAAGGTTATTGATGATATTAATAATCATGCCAAAGATGCCAAGGATAAGATAGATAGTCCAACAACTGATACGGCAGATAAGGCTAACGGAATTAAGGATGATGCCAACAAAGCAATTGATCAAATTGTGACTGATAGTAAGGCCGCTAAGGACAAGGCTGATTTAGCTGATGCTAAAGCAAAGGCCAAGGCTGAAATTCAGGCAGAAGCTGATAAAGTTAAGCCTGGATTAACTAATCAAGCAGATAAAGATGCAGTTGATAAAATTGCCAAAGATGCGATTAGTAAGATCGACGACCCAACAATGACTGATAGTGCGGCCGTAACTACAACTAAGGACAAGGCAATCGCTGATATTGATGCGGTTAAGGACAATGCTGGTAAAGTTGATGAAGATGCAATTAGTAAAGCTAAAGCTGATGCTATCAAAGAATTAGACAATGAATTAAATGGTAATGGTACAGCGGGTAATCCAGGAATTGCTAAACAAATTGATGGTTTAACTGGCTTAACTCCAGCAGAAAAGGCTAAGTTTAAAGAACAAGCCCAAAAAGCTCATGATGACGCTGTTGCTAATGTAAATGGTAGTGCTACAGTACCTGATATTAATGCTAGAAAGAATGAAGGGATAACTAATATTGATCAGGCTTTAACTGATGCCCAATTACAAGCGGCTAAAAATGCAGCTAAGAAAGAGCTTGATGACCACGCCAATAGTGCAATTGATGAAGCCAAAAAAGAAGGGCTCAAGCCTGAAGATGAAAACAAGGTTATTGACGATATTAATAATCATGCCAAAGATGCCAAGGATAAGATAGATAGTCCAACAACTGATACGGCAGATAAGGCTAACGGAATTAAGGATGATGCCAACAAAGCAATTGATCAAATTGTGACTGATAGTAAAGCCGCTAAGGACAAGGCTGATTTAGCTGATGCTAAAGCAAAGGCCAAGGCTGAAATTCAGGCAGAAGCTGATAAAGTTAAGCCTGGATTAACTAATCAAGCAGATAAAGATGCAGTTGATACAATTGGCAAAGATGCAATTAGTAAGATCGACGACCCAACAATGACTGATAGTGCGGCCGTAACTACAACTAAGGACAAGGCAATCGCTGATATTGATGCGGTTAAGGACAATGCTGGTAAAGCTGATGCAGATAAAACTAAGACGGATGCTGCAGCTGAGATAGCACAAAGTCACAAGGATGCTGTAGACAAATTGCACACAAACTTTGGACCAGATGCGGATACTTCAAAAACTGATAAGGCTTTTGAAGATCATAAAAATGCAACTGGATCATCGGCAGATGCTATAAACAAGGATAAATTAGCTGCTGAAAAAGAAATAGCCAAAGGTGCAGTGGCAGATGCTGCAGAGAATGCTAAGAAAAAAGTTGATGAGCTTAAGCATACTGATAAAACAGATTATACTAGTGAAGAAAAGAAAGCTATCAAGGATAAAATTGATCAAGAAGTAGGTAAAGCTAATGGGACAGTTACTACTCCTGGAACAATTGATCAAGCACCAAGTGCTACTGAAGTAAATAAAGCTCGTGATGAGGCAATTAAAAATATTGTTAATAACTTAGTACCAAATGCAGGTAACGGCAACGCAACCGGCACCGGTGGCACAGGTAACGGAGACGGAACTGGCAACGGCAATGGAACTGGTAATGGCACAGGAAACGGAACCGGCACCGGCACAGGCAATGGCACAGACATTGATCAGGAAAAAGGTAAAGATATTACTTTAATTCATAATGCATATGTTTATGACAAAAATGGGCAACGTAGCAATAAGGTCGTACTTAAAGCTGGTTCGATTGTGACAACTTATGGCCTTGAAAATATTGCTGGGAGACAATATTATGTTGCTATAGATCAAGGTGCAAGTAATAGAAAATATTATATTGCAGCTGGTAATGCACAATACCTTGTACAGAAGTTAGGTCATAATTCTTATATTTATAATAAATATGGTAAGAGGATTAAAGCAGAACCAACTTTGAAGAAAGGTACGAAAGTGAAAACATATGGCGTTCCTGTAAAGATTAGGGGTAAAAAGTACTTTATAATCGCTACTAATCAGTATGTTAAAGCTGCCAATGTTCTGCGACCTCAGCTTGCTACTAAAATTGAACGTGTTGCAGTAACTTCTAATACACCAGTTGCTGACAATAATACTAAGCCATCAGTTGAAAAGACGCTTAAACATAATGCGTATATTTATGATGGGACTGGAAAACGTAGCAATAAGTTAATCTTAAATGCAGGCTCTGTAGTTAATACAACTGGTCAGAAGCAGATTAATGGGAACTCATACTATACTTTAGACAATGGTATGTACTTAGCTGCAGGAAATATTGACGGGAAAAAGTTAAGTTTAGATCATAATGCTTATCTTTATAGTCAATATGGTAATCGGGTCGGCAAAAAGGTTTTAAAGAAAAATCATCTTGTTAAGACATACGGTAGTCCTGTTAAAATTAAGAGTAAGATGTACTATATTACAGACAATAATAAAAATGTTAAAAAAGCTAACTTTAAAGTAAAGTAGTTTCTTAATTAAGTAAAATACGCCTAAGATTTATGACTTAGGCAAATAAAAAGGGCAGAGAATTTAATTTCTCTGCCTTTTTATGTATTTTAGCTACTTAAATTTATTTAAAACGCAAGTCTAATACTTGTTTAACTATTCTGTAAGCCATTTTTTTGCATATCGTGAAGAATTTTATATTGCTTTTGCAAGCCTTTCTCAATTTTAGAATTGCCTTTCGGCATGAAATATTGTTTACCTAATAACTTATCAGGAAGATATTGTTGAGGCACCCAATCGCCAGGAAAAGAATGAGGATAAATATAATTTTTTCCATGTCCTAGATTTTTAGCACCTTGGTAGTGTGTATCTTTTAAATTATTCGGAATACTGCCATAATCCTGTGTACGTATATCGGCTAAAGCTGCATCAATTGCACTAATTGCACTATTACTTTTAGGTGACAAAGATAGTTCAATCACCGCATTCGCTAATGGTATTCTTGCTTCAGGCAAGCCTATACTTTGAGCTGTTTGAATCGCAATTACCGCATGCTGAACAGCTGCAGGATTAGCAAGACCAATATCTTCATATGCAATTACGCTGAGACGACGACAGATTGAAATCAAATCACCGGCTTCAACTAACCGAGCTAAATAATGCAGTGCAGCATCAGTATCAGAGCCGCGAATTGACTTTTGGAAGGCTGAAATGAGATCATAATGTCCGTCGCCATCAGCATCAAAATTTTGATTACGCATTTGGATTGAATTAGCCATTTCTTGTTGGTCAATTGTAAAACCTTTAGTAATATTTTTCTTTGCCGTAAGTAATTCCTGTTTGGTTGAACGAGTAGCTAATTCCAAGCCATTTAAAGTTGAACGTAAATCACCATTACCATTTTCAATTAATAATTTTTTGGCTGCAGGAGTTAACTGGACTTGATATTTGCCTAATCCATTTTCTTTGTTTGCTAAAGCGCGATCAATTGCTGCACTTATCTCATCAAATTCCAGTGGTCGCAATTCGAAAATTTGACAGCGAGAACGAATTGCAGGTGAAATTGATATATATGGATTTTCAGTAGTAGCTCCAATTAAAATGATTTCTCCTGATTCAAGCATTGGCAGTAGATAGTCCTGCTTAGTTTTATCTAAGCGGTGAATTTCGTCTAGCAGTAAAATCACAGTACCACTCATTCTGCCTTCTGTAGCTACCTGTTGCAATTGCTTTTTACCATCGGTAGCAGCGTTAAGCATGCGAAAGGCATATTTAGTTGAACCAGCAATTGCACTAGCAATACTTGTTTTACCAATGCCTGGGGGACCATAAAGAATCATTGAGGACAATAATTTTGCTTCAACCATACGCCTAATAATTTTCCCAGGTCCAATTAAGTGCGACTGACCTACAACTTCATCTAAGTTCTGAGGTCGCATTCTATAAGCTAACGGTTTCATTATTTATCCCCATTAAAAAGATGTCGCCAAAAGCCAATTTTTTTTTGCTTTGTCTTATTCTGAGGTAATGCTACTTTTTCCATTTCAGGAGCATAAACTTGTTTAATTTCAATTCTCATTTTATTAATTGCTGTTTTGGCAACAACTAAAACAGCAGTATCATCAGGATTTGTTTGAGCAGTTTCATTATTAATAAGTGTAAAAGTAATATTATATTTACTACAATTGGTTTCAATTTTACTTAAAAATTCATCTTTCACATTAGCATTTAATAAAATTTCATAGCCAATATAATCTTTAAAGTGAGACAAAAAAAGTTCCGTTAAGCTAATATCCTGAGTTTCAGCATTAGTCATTCTAACTAGAACTCGTTCACGTAAAGAACCTAAAAATCTTCTGCGTTCATCAGGCAGCGTTTGGGGACTAATACCTTGGGCAGCGTTAGCCACTCTAGCATTTAAATCTTCAGACATTAAGTGTTGTCTCCTTTCAAGTAAGAAAAAAACCCCTCCTAAATGGGAGAAGGGGCTTTCGTATAAAGAAATTAAAGTAACTTGTTGTAGTATTCAACAACTAGAGCTTCGTTAATTTCTGGTTCCATTTCATCACGTTCTGGAAGACGTACAAGAGAACCTTCTAACTTGTTCTCATCAAATGAAACAAATGATGGGCGAGCTACAGCTGCTTCAAGAGCATCCTTAACTTGTTGTAAGTTCTTTGACTTTTCCTTTAAGCTGATGATTTGACCAACCTTAACTTCATAAGAAGGAATATCAACGCGCTTACCGTCAACAGTAATGTGACCGTGGTTAACTAATTGGCGAGCTTGTTCTCTGGTGGTAGCTAAGCCTAGGCGGTAAACAAGGCTATCTAAACGGCATTCAAGTAAGCTCATAAAGTTAGTACCGTGTTCACCTTCACGAATCTTACCAGCGCGTTTAAATAATGTTCTAAATTGACGTTCGTTTAGTCCATACATCCAACGCAACTTTTGCTTTTCATGCAATTGCTCACCATATTCAGATAAGCGACCACGTGAATTAGGACCGTGTTGACCAGGAGCATAGTTACGACGACTAAGTTCCTTACCAGTACCAGAAAGTGAGATACCTAATCTTCTTGAACGTTTCCAACTTGGACCTGTATATCTTGACATAAAATCCTCCAATAAAATCTGATAACAGTTTTTGGAGTAAAATATTACATATAAGTTCAACATTCGTGCATCTTAATTTTCATTTTCGCCTGTTGCAGCGTCGGTTACTCGTTCACTAAAACGTATTAAGATGTTGACGTTCTTGTCACTTATAGCTGCAAATATTTTACACGTCCCATATTATAACGATTAAACTATGTTAAAGCAAGAAAAAGTCGTTAAGAAAGTCGTTAAGTTAGTATAAAAGGAAATTTTTATCCTTTTTGATTTAATCATGCTTTAGCTAAATTTTTTCGCCAACTAAATTCTTGTCTATTTTAATAAACTGTATAGCACAGTATTAAATAAATTTGGTATAATTGGGTTAGTTTTGGAGGAAAAATATGTCACCAACTCAGTCCATAGTTGTAATAATTACAATTTTAATCATTATTATTGTTATAGCATTTATGCTCGTTGTTAATCGAAGACAGCTACACGAAATTATTGAGCTTGATGATCTGATTGCTAAAATAGACCGAATGAACCTAGATGCAGATATTGTCAATCTTGATAAAATGGATTTAGCAGGTGAAAGTCTAACGACATTTAACACTTGGCGTAAAAGTTATGAACAAACAGCCAATAAGAGAATACCTCAAGTTCAAGAACTTCTGGATCAAGCTGCAGGGCAAAATACTTCCTATCACCTCATTAGGGCACACAAAAATATTAAACAAGCTCAAGCAATTATGCAGTCAACTTTTGAAGATGCCAAGAATACGAATGATGTTTTTACGGAATTGCTTGAATCAAACCGTGAAAATCAAATGCAGTATGAGGATTTAAATAAAAAATATCAAGAAATGCGTAAACAGGTTTTAGCTGGATCTTTTGAATATGGCTCTGCTCTTGATAAGTTAGAAGATGAACTAACTAATGTAGAGAGTGATTTTGCGGAAGCTAAAAGCTTGACTGCACAAGGGGATCAGGTTGAAGCTAAGCGAGTTCTGTCAAAAATTAGAGCGGCAATTATTTCTATTGACAATGTCTTGCCTAAAATTAGAGCTGATAGACGTGAACTTGACACAATATTTCAAAACCAGTTAAAGGAATTAACAGAAGTTTATAAGAAAATGAAAGCATCCAGGTTTTGTATTAATCAAGTTGATGTTTTAGCTGAAATCAAAAAAAATTATGAGCTGGTTGATAATGCAGGGCAGCTGTTGACCCATTTAAAAATTGAAGAATTAGACCAACAAATTAAAAGTATTAAGTCTAATATATCTGATTTATATCAACTTTTGGAGAATGAATATAAGGCGCGTCCATTTGTGGAAGACAATCAAGATAAGATTCAACGCTTGCTGTCACATCAACAGGTTGAGGCGAAAGATTTAATTCAAAAATTAAGGCACATTGACGAAAGTTATGAATTGACACATAATGAGCTCGAAGCTAGTCGTAAGCTTGAATTGGAAGTTAACGATATGAATCGTCAATATACAGTTGATACACAAAATCTTGCTGATGGTAAAGGCGTGTATTCAGAAATTAAAGCTTCATGGTTGCACATATTGGAGAGATTGCGAGTAATCAGTTCTAAACAAAAAGCGATGGCTCAAGATGTCGATGGCTTGTATGACGCTGAAAATGTTGCAATTGATTCAATTAACCGGTATAAGCAAGAAGTGTCATTGGTTTATCGACGCTTAGAACGTAAAGAATTACCTGGCATGCCTGATACTTTTGTGCAAATGTACACTTTAGTTGTTAATGAGATTGGTCATGTGGCTAAAGAGCTTAATCAAGTTCGAATTAACATGGAAAAAATTTCCAATGAATTAATTAATATCTCCGATGATGTTGAACGGTTAAAGCGTGAAGCTGATGATATTGTTAATTCGGCTAGTCTAGTTGAGTTAACCATGCAGTATTCTAATAAATATGCAACAAATAATGCAGTGAGAGTTGCACAAAAAACAGCATTACAGCTATATAGCCAAGAATATAATTATAAGGAAGCACTTGATACGATTGCGACAGCTATTGAAAGAGTAGAACCCGGTTCATATCAGCGCTTAGAAAATCTTTATTACTCAGAAAAAACAAACAGCTAATATTTAAAAGCAGACCTAATAATCTAGGTCTGTTTTTAAATAAAGAATGATTAATAAGATTTAAATCTGTTTTTCAACACATTATTATCAATAATTTAAGCCGAGGAACAGTTTTGACCCGTTTTTTAGAATCATATTATTGTACTTTTCAGATTGTTTGTTCGTTACATATAAATAAATTTCACGAGTGATTTTTTCGTTTTCGTGATCTATGCAGAGAGCCGAATAGTTGCATAACATGATTACGTTATAGGTATGAAGTACAATTGATATAGCTGAGAAATAAGGCATTTCACTAATAATGGATAACAAAAAGAAAAATATCTTAGGTCCAATTAATGGTGGTAAAGGATTAAAAATGCACACAAGACGCAATTCTGAAAGAAGCAGGCTTAAAATAAGCCTGCTTCGCTACATCTGTTATCCTTTAATAAATAGATGAATTTTATTTTTTAGTAAAAAAGAATCCTATAAAATTAGGATTCATTAATGCTATCCGGCTTTGATTTTGCAAACTAATATTAGGGGAAAAAGATTTGTCTTAATTTAGTGAGACTTTTTGTTAACTTTATTTAATGGCTATTATGTAAAGTTGACAGTGGTCTAACTAATACTGATTGGCTATTTACCGATTTGTTGCATGTAGCCGGCACCTTTAACTTCATAAGAATAGTCATGCTTTATTTTATTTCTTGTATAGACAGTGAAATATCCCATATTGTAGTAAGACTTCATTACTCTTTTATCTTGTACTTTGCTTCTGGATAACCAGAACGAACCAATTTCTTGGTAATGATAGTTAGACTTATTCATGTCATAATAAGGTCTACCATTTTGCTTATAGCGCATTACATGCAATTTTCGAACTCCGTTTTTATTTAAACTACAACTAACTTTGCCGTCATATATAAATGCATGTTTAGTAATTTTTATATGAGTCCATTTGTTGTGTCCTTTATAGGCGTACCAATTACCTCTTAACTCTGTGGGAGTAGCATTATGTCCCACATATTTAGCCTGCAGCGTTGATGAAAATACCATTCCAGTTACGGCAAACATTAGTGTAGCAGCTAAAACTTTTAATATTTTTTTAAATTTCATTTTTTTCATTTTTTCTCCTCATTTCAACACTAAAATTTTAGCGCTTAAATAAAGCGCTGTCAATTATTGATAATAAAGGGTATAGTTAAAATTACGGGTTTTATATAGAATAAATATACTATTAAATTCTAGTTGCAAGTGAGAAAGTCTTGTTGCTTAACTATATCTAACAACTTATTATATTTTTTTCTAAGTAGAAGTGGGTAAAGCGTCTATTTTACTGTAGGTTACTTCTTATTTTTCATTTGGTTTAGTTGATGAAAACTACTATAACTGGGTAGCAGTCGCTAAAAAGTATAGGGTAATGATAAAAAGTTAAGTATGTTAAAGTACAACTATGGTATTGAAGTTAACTGGTTCACCTTTGAAAGCTGATAAATTGAATAGAAGCTATTTGCTAATTGGAGCAGGTAAGGATAAATGATTATGGTGAAAAAAATATTATTAACTATCTTTTTTAAACAAGTTAGTCACTTTAGACCTTTGTCTGGAGTAACTTATTTTTGTGTGAGCTTCTATAAAAATTTTCCGATTTGTAAAAGACCATTAAGATGTTAGAATAACTATTGGCAAAAAATCCTGATGTTTCCCATTTGGGAAGCACAAAAGGGACCGAAATATCGATTTTTCACGAATTAAGTGAATTTATACGAAGTTAATTATGCTATAAAACACTGATATGAGCGAAAAGTGTAGAAATACATGGGGATGATTTTATTACATGATATATTTTGACAATAGCGCAACGACCAAAATTGATCAAGAAGTTCTAGATACTTATACTCAAGTTGCACAGAATATTTGGGGTAATCCGTCTAGTTTACATAAATTAGGTGATCGGGCATATCAATTGCTAGCAAGCTCACGTAAACAAATTGCTCAGCTGTTAGGTACTAAAACCAATGAAATTTTCTTTACTTCTGGCGGTACAGAATCAAATAATTGGGCAATTAAAGGAACGGCTTTGCAAAAACAAGCATTTGGGCATCACTTAATCACTTCTAGTGTTGAACATGCTTCAGTAGCAAATGCTTTTACTGCCTTGGAAAATTTGGGCTTTCGTGTAACCCGTTTACCCGTTGATAAAGCAGGACGCGTTAATGTCAATGATTTGCGTAATGCATTAGATTCGGAAACAACCTTAGTTTCCATTATGGGAGTTAATAATGAAATTGGTACTATTCAACCAATTGAGGAGATCAGTGATTTATTAACTAATTATCCCAATATTCATTTTCACGTTGATAATGTGCAAGCACTTGGTAAAGATATTTGGTCACAGGTTTTTACACCGCGAGTTGATTTTTCTAGTCTTTCGGCCCATAAGTTTCACGGTCCTCGGGGAACTGGTATTCTTTACAAGAAAGCGGGGAAGATGGTTTTGCCACTGCATGATGGTGGTGGTCAAGAAAAAGGTTTGCGTTCAGGTACTGAAAATTTACCCGCAATTGCAGGCATGGCTAAAGCAATACGTTTGCTTTTAGCTAATGAAAAAAGTAATGCTGTCAAAGAAGAGGCCATTAAAGATAGGATAGTTAACTATCTACAGGATAAACCAGGAATTAAAATTTTTTCATCAGTAAATGCGGGGTTTACACCGCATATTTTGTGTTTTGCGCTGGAGGGAATTAGGGGTGAAACACTTGTTCATACCTTAGAAGAGCATGATATATATACGTCTACGACTTCTGCGTGTGCATCAACAAAAACTGATCAGGCAAGTACACTGGTAGCGATGCATGTGGATGATAAAGAAGCTACAAGTGCTATTCGTTTGAGTTTTGATGAAACTAATACTTTAGCTGAAGCTGATGAATTTATTAGTGTTTTTGACCAGATTTACCGTCATTTTGCCCCAATTAATCATTTAGGAGAATAAAATTTGATGAAATATACTGAAATTATGGTTCGCTATGGTGAACTTTCAACTAAAGGGAAGAATAGAAAGGATTTTATTGGTCGTTTAGCTGGTAATGTTACTAGGGTATTACGCGATTTCCCGCAAATTGAGCTTCATCCGCGTCATGATCGGATGCATATTGTCTTAAACGACGCACCTTTTGCGGAAATAGATCAGCGTTTAAAGAAAGTTTTTGGTATCCAAACGTATTCACCAACAGTTAAGGTAGAAAAAACACTGGCTAAAATTGAAGAAACTGCTCTTGCTTTGATGAAAGAGACTTACCAAGAGGGAATGACTTTCAAGGTTAATACCAAGCGTAGTGACCATAATTTTACCTATGATACCAATGAGTTAAATCAATTAGTTGGGGACTATCTTTTTAAAAATATGTCCAACTTAAAAGTAGAAATGAAACATCCTGATTTGGTATTAAGACTTGAAGTTCGTCAAGATGCAGTATATATTTCTAACCAGTTATTGCACGGTGCAGGTGGGATGCCTGTTGGAACTGGAGGTCGGGCGGTAATGATGCTTTCAGGCGGAATTGATTCTCCGGTTGCATCATACTTAGCCTTGAAGCGGGGGGTGGACATTGATATGGTTCATTTCTATAGTCCGCCATATACGACTGAGAAAGCCCTCAACAAAGCTAAAGAATTAACAGGAATATTGGCTAACTATGCAGGACGAATTAATTTTATTGCAGTTCCATTTGCCGAAATTCAAGAAACTATTAAAGAAAAGTTACCAGAAGGTTATTTGATGACAGTTCAACGTCGTTTTATGTTACGTTTAGCAGATCAAATCCGGGCTAAAAGAAAAGGACTAGCTATTTTCAATGGGGAATCTGTGGGACAAGTGGCCTCGCAAACATTGGAGTCAATGGCAGCAATTAACGATGTAACCACAACTCCGGTTGTGCGCCCAGTTGCTACAATGGATAAGACTGAAATTATTCGTTTAGCTGAACAAATTGGTACCTTTGATTTATCAATTCAACCATTTGAAGATTGTTGCACAATCTTTGCCCCACCCCGTCCTAAAACTAAGCCAAGAATTGATAAAGCACGCGAATTTGAAGCACGGCTAGATGTTGAGGGCTTAATTGAGCGCGCCCTAGCTGGTATGAAAATAACGACTATTTATCCTGGTGATAAATTCATAGCCGATAAAGCAGCAGAAGATACTGCACTGCTATAAAAAACATGCTATAATTCTATCTAAAGAAGTAATCAAGAGGTATTAATCTTATAAGTAGAGAAAGGTCCATAGTTGGTGAAAGACCGAATGAAGGTTAATTGGTAGCTTGATTTAATTGATTAGCTGAATTTAAAGTAGGCTAGTCCGGTATCAAGGTCCGTTATCACTAGATTAAGAGAAGCAATATTTTTGCTTAATGATAGGTGGTACCGCGGTTATTATATCGTCCTAGACAAGATTGTCTAGGACTTTTTTATTGGAGGAAATTTATGACAGATCTAGCACCTAAATACGATCCCCATGAGGTTGAGACTGGTAGGTATCAAGCATGGCTTGATCAAGACTTGTTTAAGCCATCAGGGGATAAAACAGCCCATCCTTATTCTATTGTAATCCCGCCACCAAATGTTACGGGAAAGTTACATTTGGGCCATGCTTGGGACACGGCAATTCAAGATACTCTAATCCGCTTTAAACGAATGCAAGGGTACGATACGCTATATTTACCTGGAATGGATCATGCTGGAATTGCTACTCAAGCTAAAGTTGAAGCTAAATTGCGTAAGCAAGGTAAAGATCGTCACCAAATGGGACGTGAAGCATTTGTTAAACAAGTTTGGGACTGGAAAGATGAGTACGCTAATATCATTAAAAGTCAATGGGCAAAGATGGGGTTGTCGCTTGATTATTCACGCGAGCGCTTTACTTTAGATGAAGGGCTATCTAAGGCTGTTAAGCGAGTTTTTGTTCAATTGTATAATGAAGGGTTGATTTATCGCGGTGAATATATTATTAATTGGGATCCGCAACTGCAAACAGCATTGAGTGATATTGAAGTTATCCACCAAGATGATAAAGGGGCTTTTTATCACATCAAGTATCCCTTTGCTGATGGCTCTGGTTTTGTCGAAATTGCAACCACTCGACCAGAAACTATGTTTGGTGATACGGCAGTAGCTGTGGCTCATGGGGATGAACGCTATAAAGACCTTGTCGGTAAGAAATTAATTTTACCAATAGTTGGACGTAAAATTCCAATTATTGAAGACCAACACGTTGATCCTGAATTTGGAACAGGACTAGTAAAAATTACGCCCGCCCATGATCCGAATGACTTTGCTGTTGGTAATCGCCACAACTTAGAACGAATTAATGTAATGAATGACGACGGGACAATGAATGAGCAAGCAGGAAAATATCAAGGCATGGATCGTTTTGCTTGTCGTGAAGCTCTAGTTAAGGACTTAAAAGAGCAGGGGTACCTTATTCAGATAAAACCAATTGTGCATTCAGTTGGTCACTCTGAACGTTCAGGTGTCCAAGTTGAACCGCGTCTTTCAACTCAATGGTTTGTGAAAATGAAGCCTTTAGCTGAAAAGGTATTGGCAAATCAAAAAACTGCCAACAAGGTTAACTTTGTTCCAGAACGATTTGAGCAAACGCTAGAGCATTGGATGGAAGATGTGCATGATTGGGTAATCTCACGCCAGCTCTGGTGGGGGCACCGCATCCCAGCTTGGTACAATAAAAAGACAGGTGAGATGTATGTTGGTGAAGAAGCACCGCATGATATTGAAAACTGGGACCAAGATACTGATGTTTTGGATACGTGGTTCTCTAGTGCTTTGTGGCCATTTTCGACAATGGGTTGGCCTGATACAACTGTCGCTGACTTTAATCGTTATTTTCCAACTAATGCCTTAGTAACTGGCTATGATATTATTTTCTTTTGGGTTTCACGCATGATTTTCCAAAGTTTACACTTTACCCATAAACGTCCATTTAAGGATGTAGTTTTACATGGCTTAATTCGCGATGAACAAGGACGCAAGATGAGTAAGTCACTGGGCAATGGGGTTGACCCAATGGATGTCGTTGATGAATATGGAGCTGATGCCTTAAGATGGTTTTTACTTAATGGGACTGCTCCAGGTCAGGATACGCGCTATAATCCAAAGAAATTATCGGCTGCGTGGAATTTTATTAATAAAATTTGGAATGCTGCTCGTTTTGTAATCATGAATTTACCAGAAAGTGCGCAGCCAGCTCATATGCCTGATACTAAGCAGTTTGATTTGGCTGACAGCTGGATTTTTGCGCAGTTAAATCATACTGTTAGTGAAGTGATTCGCTTATTCGATGAATATAAATTTGGCGAAGCTGGGCGAGAATTATATAACTTTATCTGGAATGATTTCTGTGACTGGTACATCGAAGTTTCTAAGGTTGCTTTAAACAGTAACGATGCCCAATTAAAGACTAGAAAACAAGATAATTTAATTTGGATTTTGGATCAAATTTTACGACTACTCCATCCGATTATGCCATTTGTAACTGAAAAATTATGGTTATCCATGCCACATGAAGGTAAATCAATCATGATTGCACCTTATCCAGAATTTCACGCTGAATTTGTAAATGATAAAGCCCAGCATGACATGGCTTTTTTGATTGAAATTATTAAAGCAGTGCGCAACATTCGTATGGAAGTTAATGCGCCTTTATCTTCACCAATTGATATCATGATTCAACTAGAGGATGCTAATAATGAAAAAATTTTGGCTGATAATGCTGAATATGTGAAAAACTTTTTACATCCGAAAGAATTAACGATTGCCACTGAAATTGTCGCACCTAAATTGGCTAAAACCGCTGTGGTGTCGGGAGCGCAAATTTTTATTCCGCTAGCTGATTTGGTAAACGTTGATGATGAAATTAAGCGTATGGAAAAAGAAGAAAAAGACCTTAGAGCTGAAGTTGAACGGGCAACTAAAAAATTAAGCAATGAGGGTTTTGTTGTCCATGCTCCTGCTGCTGTAATTGACAAAGAAAAAGCTAAGCTGGCTGATTATGAAAATCAACTAGCTAGTGTGCAACAGCGAATTCAAGATTTAAAAAAGAGTGAATAATGTGATTTTTAACAATTCTCAAGCCTTTTTAACTTATTTATATGCCTTGCCGAAAACCCATGAAAAAACTGATTTGACTTACATCAAGCAGGTTCTTAATTTACTAGGTAACCCGCAAAATCAAGTTAAAACAATTCATGTTACAGGTACTAATGGCAAGGGATCAACTTCGTATTATTTGAGCAACTTGTTACAAAAAGCCGGTCAAAAGACTGGCCTTTTTGTTTCGCCCTATGTTTTTGAATTTGGTGAACGAATTCAGATTAATGGTCAGTATATTAGTGAATCTGAATTACTTAGAATTGCAAACAGGGTCGAACAAGTTTTGGCACAACTGCGCCAAGATGATGCGTCTTTTTCATTAGTTACATTTGAATATGAAGTGGTACTGGCTTTTACTTATTTTGCTCAAGCTAAATGTGATTATGCCGTAATTGAAGTTGGTATTGGTGGTCAGCATGATAAGACCAATGTAATTGTACCGGAAGTCAGTATAATTACGACGGTTGGGCTTGACCATGAAGCTTTAATTGGACCAACAATTCAAGATATTGCACGTGAAAAAAGTGGCATAATTAAGTGCCAGCGACCAGTTATTTTAGGTAATGTTCCTAATGATGTATTACCGCTTATTAAGCAAAAGGCTTTAGTTGAAGCAGCTCCTTTATATCAGCTGGGCGTTGATTTTGATGTAACTCTTACTACAGCGGCAGTGTATACTGATCAAAAAAGGCAAGTAACGCTATCGCCCAGACCATTGGTTGAATGCTATGATTTAGCAGTTGCAATTAAAGCTTTTAGCCTTTTGCGGATTCCACTAGCCGATAATCAAATTGAATTAGCTCTTGATCAAACGGTTATCCCTGGGCGCTACCAAATTATTCAAAATAATCCCTTAGTTGTGCTTGATGGGGCGCATAATATTCAGGCAATGCAAAATTTATTGCATTTTGTTCACCAGCAACAACAAAGACGTCAAGGTAAAGTGCGTATTCTCATAATGTTAATGCGAGATAAAGATCTTACCCCGATTTTTTCTTTATTTGAAAAAAATGATGAGGTTCATATAACCACTATTGATTATCCTAGGGCTGCTAACAAGGCTGATTTCCCGCAGCAAATTAAAGATAAGTATCCCTACGAGGCAGATTGGCAAATTGCCTTTAAACAGCTACGTCAAAAAAGTCAGCCTAATGATATACTACTAGTAACAGGTTCGTTTTATTTGGTTGGCAATATTTTGCAATGGGAGCAAAAGTATGAAAATAAAAGGCATAAATAGTGAAATTAAAGGCGTTCTTTTTGATATGGATGGCTTATTAGTTAATTCGGAAGAATTATATTGGCAAGCAAATATCCAAGCGGCACGCAAAGCTGGGCTTAAGATGCCAGCTGATCTTTATTTGCAACTAGTTGGTGCATCAGCCACCAGTATGGCTGATTTTTATAAAAATTATTTCCAAAATGATCAGCAGAAAAGACAATTTATTCAGCAAACAGATGATTTAGTGTGGCAATGGACAGACGAAGGGAAATTAAAGTTAAAACCTGGTGTGCAAGCAATCCTTGACTATTTGCAAAAGTGCAAAATACCGATGGCAATTGTCACAAGTAATACTGAACAAGCTGTTGAACATAACTTATGGGTAACTGGTACCCGTAACTATTTTTATTTTCATTTGAATGCCGCAGATGTTAAAAATAACCAAGTCAATCCCAAACCGGCACCAGATATTTATCTTTTAGCTGCTGAAAAAATGGCTTTACCGAAAAAGAATTTATTGGCTTTTGAAGATTCATCTTCTGGATTGCAAGCAGCAGTCAATGCTGGTATTAAGTGTGTAATGATTCCTGACTTAGTACCGGCGACAAAGGAAGATCAAAAAATAGCTACGTTTATTAGATCAAGTTTTAAAGACTTTTTAGCTAAAATTTAGTTTTTTTGCGTATTAAGTAGTGAAAGGGATGATTTACATGGAAATTATTAAATCTAAGCACTATTTAATTAATACAGATTTTGAAATAATGAATAGTCTTTTTGATCAATTAACAGAACAAGGAATTACTCGCTTTGAAGAGCTCTCATCGAAACTGAAACAACTACATATTAATAATTTTAATGAGTTACTGAAATTTATTTCAAATGATGAATGTGATCAGAATATTTCTATTATTTGTGAGAATTTACTTGAGCGTCTACGCTTTGCAGTTCCTGATCGTGAAGCAGTCTTGACCTCAAGTAATGAGGTTGGGATGTATTTAACGGACAAATTAGCAGGACATAAACAAGAACAATTATGGGCAATTTATATTGACAATAGCAACCATATTGTTGCTGAAAAGTGTTTGTTTATTGGGACGCTAGATAAGTCGGTTGCACATCCAAGAGAAATTTTTCGGTGGGCAGTTATTTATGCTTGTGCGGGCTTCATAGTCGTTCATAATCATCCGAGTGGCAACTTGTTGCCGTCTAGGAGTGACATCGAATTAACTAAAAGTTTACATAGTTGTGCCGAAATGATGCATATTGATTTTTTAGATCACTTTATTGTAGGTAAGGGACAATATTTCAGCATGCAGGAGCATCAATTGTTTTAAATTCATCTTAAACTTATTCTACAAATCTTTTTTCTGTTTCACTTTATGCTATAATTAACCAAGATTTAGAGACTGCAGTAATTAAGGAGAGATTTTCGTGTTTGGATTAGGAGCAAAAAACATTGGCATCGACTTGGGTACAGCCAATACTCTTGTTTATATGGAAGGTAAAGGTATTGTACTTAGAGAACCTTCAGTAGTAGCAAAGAATACGCAGACTAATAAAGTGATCGCGGTTGGTTCAGAAGCTAAAGAAATGATTGGTAGAACACCTGCAAGTATTGTCGCAATTCGGCCAATGAAGGATGGAGTAATTGCTGATTATGATACAACCGCCGCAATGTTGAAGTACTTCATTGAAAAAACAGTTGGTAATTCAAAGCCTTCAGCAATGATTTGTGTACCATCAGGGGTTACAGAAGTTGAAAAAAGAGCAGTTATCGATGCTGCTCGCGTGGCCGGGGCTCGTGAAGCTTTTGTAATTGAAGAACCATTTGCCGCTGCAATTGGAGCCGGGCTACCTGTAATGGATCCAACAGGTTCAATGGTAGTTGATATTGGTGGTGGAACAACGGATGTTGCAACAATTTCACTTGGTGGAATTGTTTCATCAACTTCTATTCGTCAAGCTGGCGATAAATTTAATGCCGCAATTATAAATTATGTACATTCCAACTTTAATTTATTAATTGGAGAACGTACTGCTGAAGATATTAAAATTCAAATTGGTTCTGCTTCAGTTGAAAAGGCGGAAACTATCGATTCAATTAATATTCGGGGTCGTGACCTAGTTACTGGTTTACCCAAGTCGGTTGATGTCAAAGCCGTTGATGTTGCAAAAGCAATTCAAGATGTTGTGCAAGATATTATTGTTGCTATTAAAGAGACACTTGAGCAAACTTCTCCAGAAATTGCTGCAGATGTAATTGATCATGGAATCGTTTTAACTGGTGGAGGAGCGTTGCTAAAGAATTTACCTGATGTGATTTCAGAAGCAACTAAAGTGCCTGTATTTATTGCACAAGATCCACTTGATTGTGTTGCAATCGGTACTGGAGAATCACTTAAAAATATTGAAATAATGCGTAGAAGTCGCAAATAATATATAAAGTCGGCTCTTTTTGCCGGCTTTTTTAGGGATCAATTCCAGATGAAAAAGTTTCTACAAAATAAAAAACTATTATCAGTATGTATTGTAATTATTATTATTTTTTCGATTCTCGGCGCTAGTGTTAGTTTACGTAATAAAAGAAGTACGCCGCTAGTTATTCAAAGTTTTGGAAATGATGTAGCCGCAGTTGGTACAAGGTTGGTTGATTATCCAATTAGTTTAGTTTCGGGAACATTAAGTAATGTGCACAATCTTTTGCAAACACAAGACGAGAATAATTATTTAAAGAGTCGAGTAACGGAATTGCAGCAAACAGAAGCACGTAATTCTAGCCTTGAAACTGAAAATAAGCAATTAAAATCAGCACTGAAACTAAAAGAATCATTGACGGATTTTGATACTATTGAGGCTTCAGTCATTGCTCGCTCACCAGATAGTTGGAGTGATTTGCTTATCATAAACAAAGGAACAACTTCTGGCTTGGAAAAAAACATGGCGGTTATGTCTGGTGGAGGAGTTATTGGGCGGATTGTAGAAGTTAATGCAGCTAGTGCTAAAGTAGAGCTAATCACTACCTCCGATAAATCGGCCAATCGATTTGCTGTTGAAGCAAAAGCAGTAAATGGCAAAAAAGTGCATGGTATTATTACTGTTATTGGAACTAAAAGTTTAGCCTTTACTCAAGCCGTTGATGGGAAGAAGTTAAAGCGAGGGACTAAAGTATATACCAGTGGTATGGGTGGCAATTCACCTAAAGGATTGTTAATTGGTACGATTGCCACAACGACACATGATTCTTTTGGTCTATCTGACTTACTTAAATTGAGACCAGCTGGAGAATTAAATGATCCAACAGTGGTTTCGGTAATTAAAAGAAAGGTGACTGATTAATGCGTTCTCTGCAGAGATTTGTGTTAGCGATTGCACTTTATATTGCTTTAGTTATTAATGCCAGTTTAGCCCTTTATTTACACGAATTTTTTTCACTTGGTTCAAGTACTAATTTGTTATTACCAATAGGAGTAATGCTAATTGCTTTATTTGATGATACAAATAAAAATGAAATTTGGCTTGCGCTTGGTGCTGGAATAGTTAGTGACATTTATTTTTACGGTATTATTGGGCTCTATGCCGTTGCTTTACCTACGACATGTTGGCTTTTACAAAAGGTAGCTCGTTTTTTACCAGAAGTTTTTTGGGCAAGAATGCTAGTAATAATTATTGCTGTAGTTGGAGTAAATGCTTATAGTTGGCTAATTTTAAAAATTACTGGGGTAATAAATGTTTCTGTTTTAGATTTATTATGGAGCTTGCCCACAACGATTGGGTGGTCATTTTTATTCGCTTGTCTTACATACAAAATCTGGGGTAGTTTGGCAATTAAGTATCCGTTTTTGGTTAATTTGAATAATTATCAATAAAAAAAGTGGGAAGAGTTCCCACTTTTTTTATTCAAAAATTCCTGATGCACTAACTATTGGCATTGCAATAGCAGCTAATGTAAAAATTGCCATAAGCCAAGCCATAACAATTGTAAGTTTTTGAAAACCTGATTTTTTTTGTTTACGTTTGCGTGACATGATTAACCTCCTGCTTGAACAATATTTTATGCTACTTATTAGTTTTTTTCAAACAGTTGTTAAGCTAAAATATGGTTTAGTACTGAGGAGGCTAAAGTATGTTTTTGATATTTGGATTACCTTTACTAGGTTTAGTTTGTGCTGTTATTTTAAATAAACTATTTCCAAGAGCTAAATTTCGTGGATATGATATCTTACCCTTCTTTTTTATCTATGCTTGTCATTTAATTTCATTGAAGCAAAGTAAACCAGAATTTTTACCTTATGGTTTTTTCTTTTTTTTCATTTTAGTTATTATTTTGACAATTGCTGAGGCAATAAAAAATAAGAATATAGCACTAGATAAAATAATGCGTGAAATATGGAATTATCTAACCGTTAATACAATTTTCTGGTATATTGGTTTAATGTTTATGCTGATCTAATATATTTTAAAAAGACCGAAGATTTTAAATAATTTCGGTCTTTTGTTATTTTTTTAAAAGAAAATATAAATATTTAATGTTTTGTAACTAAAAAGTGGTAGGAAGTGGTGAATTGTGGTAAATTATTCTTTGGAAGGGGGCTAAGCCATGTTCATGGGTGAATATCATCACAATCTTGATAGCAAAGGTCGGCTAATTATACCTGCCCGTTTGCGTAATCAAATTGGTGATAAAATGATTTTCACTCGCGGCATGGAAGGCTGCATTTTTGGTTATACCACAGAAGAGTGGGCAGTCATGGAAGCAAAATTAGCCCACCTTCCATTGACTAAAAGGAATGCTCGTAGTTTTACGCGACTATTTTATTCTGGTGCAATGGAGTGCGAATTCGATAAGCAAGGACGTGTGAATCTGACCACGACTTTAAAGAAACATGCATCCTTGATTAAAGAATGTGTAATCGTTGGCGTTTCTGATCGAATAGAAATTTGGTCAAAAGAACGTTGGGATGAATTTAGTGTACAGGCTAATGAAAATTATGATGACATTGCTGAAGATTTCGATGATATTGAACTATAAATAATTATGGAATTTAAACACACCAGTGTACTTTTACACGAAACAATTGATAATTTAAAACTGAAGAATGATGGCCTGTATGTAGACGCAACATTTGGTGGCGGCGGGCATGCCAAATATTTATTAAGCAAGTTAAGCAATGGTACATTAGTTGGCTTTGATCAGGATGAGTATGCGATTCAAATGGCAAAAGCTAATTTTGCCGATGTACTAAAATCTAGTAGTAAGCCACAACTAAAGTTAGTACATAACAATTTTAGTCATTTAAAATCAGAAATGAATCAGTTAGGCTATGAAACTGGGATAGATGGTATTTATTATGACTTAGGAGTTTCTTCACCCCAATTTGATCAGGCAGGACGTGGCTTTTCGTATAGATTTAATGCTCGACTTGATATGAGGATGGATCAAAGCCAAAATCTGGATGCTTATCAGTTAATAAATAATTCAAGTCAAAAAGAATTGGCGGCTATTCTGTATAAATTTGGTGATGAAAAATATTCACGGCAAATTGCTAAAAAGATTATAGAGAATAGACAAAAAAAGCCAATCGAAACAACTTTTGAATTGGTTGAGATTATTAAGGCCGCAATTCCTGCATTTGCTAGAAGAACTGGGGGGCATCCAGCTAAAAAGACCTTTCAAGCTTTGCGGGTTGCCGTGAATCATGAACTCGAAGTATTAGAAAAATCACTTGAAGAAGCAATAGAATTACTTAAGCCAGGTGGGCGAATAAGTGTAATTACTTTTCAGTCTGATGAAGACAAAATTGTAAAAAATATCTTTAAGAAGTATTCGGAAGTTGAAGTACCGCGTGGAATGCCAATGATTCCAGATAGTATTAAACCAATCCTTAGATTGGTAAATCGCAAACCAATAACTGCTTCTTCTGAAGAGCTAAAAAATAATAACCGCTCACACAGTGCCAAGTTGCGGATTGCGGAAAAATTATAATAAAGGGAAATAACAATGGCTGATAATTTAGCAAGGGAAATAGAATATGATCCCAAAGAAGAACTTGAATCCAAACAGCAACAACACCAACCTATTACGCAACAGGAAGTCCCTTGGAGTGGATTTGAAAAAATAATATTGTTTTTAGGAACTATAATTACGATTAGTATGATGACCGTTCTTGTGTCGGCCAGTATTACTGCAACTTCAGCGCAACATGAATTAACCAGTATTCAACGCTCAGTTGATAGGGGAAAAAGTGAAGTTAGTGACTTACATCAAGAACTTGGAGAATTGACCTCAAGCTCGCGAATGAATCGAATTGCGCATAGTCAAGGACTAATTTTAATTGATAAAAACATTAGGACTATACACTAATGAATGAACAAGACAATAAAAAAAATAATCCCAATTCCAAAGCTCACGGGTACCGTATCATAGTTGGCAGATTTTTTCAGCTGGCTGTAGCTTTGGTTTTTCTTGTATTTACAGGCAGATTTTTGTATATAGGTATCTCTAAAACTGTTAATAGTCAGGATTTAACGCAAAAAACAGAACAATTATATAAGCGCAATCAAATTTTAAAAGCAACTAGAGGAACTATCTATGATTGTAACGGTTTAGCAGTTGCTCAAGATTCACACTTATATACGATTTATGCTATTTTAGATAAATCTTCAATCAATTATAAAAATAAGCCTGAATACGTGACTAATAAGACAAAAACCGCTCAAAAGTTGGCAAAGGTTTTACCTTTATCGGCTAATCAAATTTTACATTATCTTTCTCCTAAACATGTTGCTTTTCAAGTTCAGTTTGGAACTGCTGGAATGGGTCTAACTAAGAAACAAAAAGATAAAATTGAGCAGATGAAATTGCCAGGTATTAAATTTTTTGAAACGCAATCGCGTTTATATTTAAATGGAAATTTTGCCTCTCATATTATCGGAATTGCCACTCCAAAATATGACAAAAAGACCAAGTCAGAGTCCTTAGTTGGAACAATGGGACTTGAAGCGTGGTTTGATGATGTTTTATCTGGAAAGGATGGATATCAGATTTCTTCAGTTGATGCGGCTAATTATCAGATACCTAATAGTGTTCAAACATATAAGGCACCTGTTGATGGTAAAAATCTTTATTTGACAATTGATTCTCAATTACAAAATTATTTGGAAAATCGTTTATCCTATGTCCAAAGAAATTACCAACCAGTATCGATGACCGCAGTGGTGGAAGACATGAAAACTGGTAAAGTTTTAGCAGCTTCGCAACGTCCGACATTTAACCCGCAAACGAAAAAGGGAATTTCACATTCTTATCGTAATATCTTAGTACAAGATACATTCGAGCCAGGTTCAGTGTTCAAAGTGTTGACGCTAGCTGCTGCAGTCAATAGCAACAATTATCATCCCAATCAGTATTACAATTCAGGAGCAGTAACCGTTTCAGGATCAGTTATCCATGATTGGCAAGCACAAGGATGGGGTAGTATTCCCTACTCACAGGTATTTCCACGTTCTAGTAATACGGGGTTTGTTCATATTGAACAACAAATGGGAGCTAAGACGTGGCGTAATTATTTGGAAAAATTTCGGATTGGTAAAAAAACTAATGTCACTTTACCTGGTGAACAGCCTGGATTTATAACTTTTCAATCTCCAATTGATCAAGCTGTTACTAGTTTTGGCCAAGGAGTTAATGTCAATGTAATGCAGATGATGCAAGCATTTAGTAGTTTAGCTAATGATGGGCAAATGGTTAAACCACAGTTTATTGAAAAAACAACCAATTCTGCTGGTAAAGTAATAGATGGTTATCAAGTTAAAAATGTGGGTGAACCGATTTATTCAAGGAAAACCGCTCAAGTAGTTTTGTCCAATATGCAACGCGTGTTAAATAAAAAAATTGGTACTGGATCTATTTACCGCATCAATAAAGAAAGTATTGCAGCAAAAACAGGTACAGCACAAATAGCAAGATTAAAAGGTGGCGGCTATCTAAAGGGAAGTAATAATTATACCTTCTCAGTTGTTGGTGTTACGCCAGCAAAGCATCCGCGATATTGCATCTATATCACAATGAAACAGCCACAGCGAATGTCTAAGCCAGCAGAAGTTATACTGGCCTCGATATTTAAACCAATGATGAACCGTGTTATTTTAATGTCAAAAAATAGTGTGGACAAATCAATAGAGGTAAAAATTCCTAATCTACAAAATTTAACTGTTGCTGAGGCGAAGAAAAAAGCTCGTCAAACTGGTGTTAATCTGATTATCTTAGGAACAGGAAATAAAATAGCAAAACAAGCTCTTTCACAAGGAACTCAACGAGTATCTGGTAGCAATTTAATAGTACTGACAGCAGGCAATGTTAAGATGCCTAATTTGAAGGGCTGGAAAAGGGATGATTTATATCAATTATCAAGATTGATTACGAACAAAATAAATATTAGTGGGTCTGGAATAGTTTATAAGCAAAACATTACCCCAGATACTGTAATAGATCCATCAAGCAAAATTAAAGTAAAATTAAAGGAGTAGCATTTATGCTGATTATTAGCATTATCGCATTAGTTAGTTCACTAGTATTAACCGGAATTTTTCTTCCGTGGATGATTATTTTTATGTCGTCACATCATGAAGGACAAAAAATTCGTGATGAAGGCCCAAAGTGGCACCAAAAGAAATCTGGTACCCCCACAATGGGCGGTGTTATTTTTGTAATTGCAGCCACTATTACAACTATTTGGGTTTCAATATGGCAAAATAAAATGAATAATTTGGTATATATTTTGCTAATTAGCCTACTAGGGTATGGAATTATCGGCTTTTTAGATGATGGTATTAAATTATTTTATAAGCGTAATTTGGGATTGAAAGCTTGGCAAAAGTTTGTTTTTCAAATTTTTATTGCTATTGCGATTATCTGCATTGCAATGAAAGATAATTTTAAGTTTGCACTTTTCTTGCCACTAATCGGAACTATCAGTAGTGTTGTTGTATTTACGGCTTTTGTTATTTTCTGGCTAGTTGGCTTTTCAAACGCTGTCAATTTATCTGATGGACTTGATGGTTTAGCAACTGGGTTGTCAATTATTGCCTATGCGACCTATGCTTATATTGCTTTAAAGCAAAAGAATTTTTCTATTTTAATTTTTTGTATGAGCATAATCGGTGGGTTAATCTCATTTTTTGTTTTTAATCATAAACCAGCAAAGATTTTTATGGGGGATGCAGGTTCGTTGGCACTAGGAGGCGGTCTTGCAGCTGTAAGTGTATTTTTAAATCATCCTTGGTCACTCTTGCTAATTGGCATTGTCTTTGTTTGTGAAACCGCTAGTGTGATTATGCAAGTAATTTCTTATCAAACTACAGGCAAACGAATTTTTAAAATGACACCTATTCATCATCATTTTGAAATGATTGGATTTTCTGAGTGGAAAGTTGACTTTTTGTTTTGGACTGTTGGCTTAATCGGAAGTATTCTATATTTATTAATTTGGGGATAGTGTCATGAAAAAAGTTGCAAAGTATGCAAATAAAAATATATTAGTTTTAGGTTTAGGAAAAAGTGGTTTTGCAGTGAGTAGATTGCTACTTAAACTTGGTGCAAAGCTAACTTTGAATGATCAGGCAGATTTAGCTAAAAATGAATATGCTCAAAAATTAGTGCAGCTGGGTGTACGTGTAATTGGGGGTAAACATCCAGTTGAATTATTAAATCAAGAACATTTTGATTATTTTGTTAAGAATCCGGGTATCCCTTATGAAAACCCAATGGTAAAAAAGGCACAGGAAATTGGTCTGCCCATTATTACTGAACCAGAAATTGCTTTAAGTGCCAGTGAAGCACCCTACGTATGTGTGACCGGTTCAAATGGTAAAACTACAACTGTGATGCTTACGCAAGAAATTATGGAACATCATATGACTAAATTAGGTCATCACGCTTACGCAGTTGGCAATATTGGTACTCCTATCTCCGAAGTAGTAATGAAAGCTACTAGTCAAGATTTATTAATAGTAGAAATGTCCAGCTTTCAGTTACTAGGTGTAACTGATATCAATCCAGAAGTAGCGACAATTATTGATATTTATCACAATGTGCACCTTGATTATCATAAAACATTTAATAACTACGTTGATGCAAAATTAAATGTAACTAGAACGCAAACAGCTAATCATTATTTTTTGGCTAATCTTGACCAGCCTAATATTCTCAATGAAGAAAGAAAAATAACTCAAGCTCAAATCCAAACTTTTTCTGAAAACAATCAAGAAGCTGATTATTTTATTGCTGATGGTTACTTGCAAACTAAAAAGGAAAAGCTTATAAAAGCTAGTGATATAAAACTGCCAGGCATACATAACCAGCAAAATGCTCTGGTTGCCAGTGCCATTTCACATTTGATGGGAGCTGAAATTGATGACATTCGCGCAGTCTTGTCCACCTTTACAGGCGCTAAACACCGTTTACAATATGTAATGACACTAAATGAGCGTAGAATTTACAACGATTCAAAATCGACTAATATTGAAGCTGCTTCTGTTGCAATTCCCGCCTTTGATTCCCCTGAAGTTTTGATTGCTGGCGGACTTGATCGCGGATTTAATTTTGATTCCTTGATTCCTTTATTAAAAAAGCACGTTAGAGCTGTTGTCCTTTATGGTGAAACAAGGTATTTATTAGCAGATGCAGCAAGAAAAGCAGATATTAAGGAAATTGTAATTACTAGTACGCTTCAAGAAGCTGTACCCAAAGCATATGACTTAACTCTTCCAGGAGACGTTTTATTATTTTCGCCTGCTTGTGCTTCTTGGGATCAATTTAAGAATTTTGAAGATCGTGGCAACTATTTTATTAAATTTATTAAGGAATTGAAGAAAAATAAATGAGAGTTATATTTACTGGTGGTGGAACTGGCGGCCATATTTACCCAATTATGGCGATTATTGAACGCTTAAAAGAAAGAAATTTGGCAACAGATGATGAAATTTTATTTGTAGGTACTAAAAAAGGATTAGAGGCAAATATAGTTCCAGCAGCTGGGGTTAACTTTAAAACACTGGAAATTCAGGGCTTTAGTCGTAAGCACTTATTGAATAATTTTACAACTATTAAAAAGTTTATCAAAGCAACTAAAAATGCTAAAAAAATTATCAGTGAATTTAAACCTGATGTAGTAGTCGGCACAGGTGGGTATGTAAGTGGAGCAATTGTATACTCTGCTGCTAAGATGGGAATTCCAACTATGATTCATGAATCAAATTCAGTAGTTGGTGTTGCTAATAAATTTTTGGGTCATTTTGTTGATAAAATTTGTTACACATTTGATGATGCAGCTAAGCAGTTTAGTGAGAAAAAAAAACTTGTAAAAACAGGGAATCCCCGGTCACAACAAGTATTAAGATTATTGTCTGCAAGCGCAAATAATATTACAAGTAAATATGATTCTAAAATGCCCACAGTGTTAGTTTTTGGTGGTTCACGTGGAGCATTGACCATTAATAGAATTATGCTGCAATCACTAAAAAAGCTTAACCAAAAGCCATATAAAATCATTTGGGTTACCGGAATGTATTATTATGAAGAAATCAAAAAGAAATTAGCTGGTATTCAATATGATAATATTACTATTTTATCTTATGTAAAAGATATGCCGGCCTTGTTACCTAAGATGACTTGCGTTGTTTCTCGTTCTGGAGCAACCAGTATTGCTGAATTTACTGCTTTAGGTGTCCCAGCAATTTTGATTCCTAGTCCTAATGTTACACATAATCATCAAATGAAAAATGCACTTGATCTTGAAAAAGCAGGTGCAGCTACTGTAATTGCCGAAAATGATCTGAATCCTAACAATTTTATTTCGTCAATTGACCATATTTTACTGGATAGTAAATATGCTGACGCAATGAGTATTGCTTCTAAGCGATTAGGGGTTCCAAATGCTTCAGATCAGATAATTAAAGTAATGGAAGAGATTACTAAGTAATAAATAGGTGAAAACTGTTGACTAAAAAAAAGGTGACAAAGATTGATCCTGAAGAAAAATTATCTCGATATTTAAACTATCAATCTAATCAAAATAAGAGAAAAAATCAAGTAAAAATCTCTGCTTCTCTTTCTAAGTTGCATAGCGAGCGTAGGTCAGCCTTGTTCAAGCGAATGGGTTTGATTATTATTGTTTCGGTAATAGTCTTATTAGGCTTAGGTTACTATATATCTCCATTAGCCAATGTTAACAGTATCACAGTAACAGGTGAAAGTAGCCTTCCCATTAAGGAAATTGTGAACACTTCCGAAATTAAAGGCAGTGATAAGGTAATTGATTGTTTATTAAAGCAAAAAAAAATTAATAATAAGTTAGTTAATAAGTATAATGAAATAAAATTTATCAATATATATGTTGAACATTTTAATCACTTACAGTTGGAGATAAATGAATTTAAAACTATTGGGTATATAAAGAGAGAAAAAGGGTATTGTAAAATATTGTCAAATGGTAAACTAGGATCACAGTTACTTCCTTGGAATAGAGTAAGCCACAATAAACCAGTCTTTATTGATTATAACCACGAAGTTTCACTCGAAAATAATTTAAAATTATTTAATAGTCTACCAAGTAGTTTTCAAAGCCAAATAAAATTATTGAGTGGGAATACACGTCGTAAATCACAGGTGATTTTTGTCATGAAAGATGGGAATGTAGTTATTGGCGATATTTCAACACTCAAAAGCAAATTAAAGTATTATAATGAAATAAGAAATAAAGTTGGAAAAAATAGTTTAATAGATTTAGAAGTGGGTGCTTTCAGTCGCCCACTCACAGCAAATGAAAAGCGAATATATGGCTTAACATAAGCTGATTTTATGTTTCTTTTATGTTAAAATTTTAAAAGAACATAGACGGGGGGTTTAATTTTTGGACGATACAAATCTTTTAGTGGGATTGGATATAGGTACTACTACAGTAAAAGCTGTTGTTGCTGATGCAGGTAAGGTCATAGGTGCAGTTGCGGTCAATAATAAGGGCATGCGGCATGGTAATATAGTAGATATTGATGAAACAGCCAGCGCAATTAAACAAGCTTTAAAAGAAATTGCTACTAAGACCAACGCTCATATTTATCGCGTGGTAACTGGAATACCAGTTGGAATGTTGCAGTTAGAAAAAGCAAGTGATTTAATTAATGTGAGTGACAGTGGTCAAGAAGTTGGCAACAGTGATGTTAAGCGCGTTATCAGCATTGCAATTAGGTCTGGTGTAAAAAGTGATCGTGAACCAATTGCTTTTTTTCCTAATCATTTTGTGATAGATGGAACAGACGTTGTTGATGATCCCCGAAAAATGATTGCTCATTCATTAGCAGTACAAGGAATTGTCTTGACCGCGCCAACCAGCCCACTTCATAATATTAAGAAGGCAATTGAAAGAGCCGGCTATCAAAATAATTTCTTTGTTCCCACCCCGTTAGCAATCGCTAGTGTCGCTTTACAAGAAAGCGAACGAAAATTTGGCTCAATTATTCTTGACTTAGGTGGTGGAGTTACTACAGCAACGGTTATTCGCAATAATCAAATTGTCTATGCCAATGTTGACTATGAAGGTGGCAGTGACATTAGCGATGATATTTCTGTAGTTCTCAGTACTTCAAAAAAAGATGCAAATCAAATTAAGCTTGATTATGGCTATGCTAATCCAGCTTTAGCTTCTGTTAAAAATGAGTTTGCTGTTAATAGTGTTGGCTCAAATGGGCAACAAATGGTAGACGAAGTTTACTTAAGTAAAATAATTAATGCCCGCGTAATGCAAATAATTGGCCGAATAAAAAAGGGTTTGGCCCAACATGATGCATTAAAATTACCTGGTGGTGTAATCATTACCGGTGGAAGTAGTTTACTTCAGGGATATGCTGAAATCATTGCAAATGCAATGAATGTTAAGGCACGTGTTTACTATCCGGATCAAATTGGGATGCGCAACCCAGTGTATTCCGCAGCTTTCGGGATTGTCAATTATGCATATAAAATGTCAGATATTGATTTTTTGATTACTAGTTCAATATATGGAAATGATATACTTGATCAAAATGAAAAAACGGTAACAAAAAAATCAAAAAGACCGACTTCTGCTAATGAAACAAAAGTAAAAGAAGAATATAATAGACATGAGTTGTCTAAGCGAGAGACAGACTCGCAAAGCAAACTGAATAATATGCATAAAAATGAAAAAGGCATAAGGAATTTCTTTAAAAAGTTCTTTGATTAAAGGTGGTTAATTTAGATGGATTTTACATTCGATTCAGACGACAATAAAAATGCTGTCATCAAAGTAATTGGTGTTGGAGGTGCTGGTGGTAATGCGGTTAATCGAATGATCGATGATGGCGTACAAGGAGTGTCTTTTGTTGCGGCCAATACTGATGTTCAAGCTCTTAATAGCAATAAAGCAGATAATAAAATTCAATTAGGGCCCAAGTTAACTAGAGGCTTAGGTGCTGGATCACATCCAGAAGTTGGACAAAAGGCTGCTGAAGAAAGTGAACAGACGATTGAAGATTCACTTAAAGGTGCAGACATGATTTTCATTACTGCTGGTATGGGTGGCGGAACCGGAACTGGTGCCGCACCTGTAGTAGCTAAAATTGCGCGTGAAACAGGAGCTTTGACTGTTGGTGTTGTTACCCGTCCTTTTACTTTTGAAGGTCCCAAGAGATCCAAAAATGCAACAGAAGGGATTGCGCAATTAAAGCAGTACGTTGACACATTAGTAATTATTGCTAATAATCGGCTGCTTGAAATGGTTGACAAGAAGACACCAATGATGGATGCCTTTAAAGAAGCAGATAATGTATTAAAACAAGGCGTACAAGGTATCTCTGATTTAATTACCTCAACTGACTACGTCAATTTAGATTTTGCCGACGTAAAAACAGTTATGGCCAATCAAGGAGCTGCCTTAATGGGAATAGGTCGTGCAAATGGTGAAAATCGGACAGTCGAAGCTACTAAGCTTGCCATTTCTTCACCATTACTTGAGGTTTCCATTGATGGAGCAAAGCAAGTTTTACTTAATATTACAGGTGGTCCAGATTTAACCTTGTTTGAAGCACAGGATGCCTCAGAAATAGTGTCAAAAGCTGCCGGAGATGATGTCAATATTATTTTTGGTACTTCAATCAATCCAAACTTAGGTGATGAAGTAGTAGTGACAGTAATTGCCACAGGAATTAGCTCTCAAGCTGAAGAAGAAGCTTCAAAGCAACTTCCTGGTCGTAGTCATCAAGTTCAAGCTAAAGCAAAAGTCAATAATCATAGTCAAGAAAAAACAGTTATTGATGAAAATTTGCAAAATACGAATTCAGACCCTTCATTGGATCAACCTACTGTTCAACCAGCACCCAAGCATAAGGTAATGGTTGACCCTACTAGTGTATGGGGGTTGAATAGCGATGAGCAGACATCAACTCGAGTAACACCATCGATTGAAGAAAATGATCGAGAAGACTCATTTGATGATGAACCAAATAGTATTTCTCAAATTGAAACAAGTGCATTTGACGATGACACTGATGATATCCCATTTTTTAGACATCGTGGTGAAAACTAATAGGAGGTAAAAAATGTCATTCAGCAAATTAGGTAAATTTTTCGGTGTAACTGATATCGATGATGAAATTCAAGATGATGAAGAATATGAAGACACATTAAGACCTGATGATAACAGTGCATCAAATGGTGTTTACCATGATAATGTTGTCTCAATTAATTCTAGTGCAAGCGGTCACAAAAAAAGTAAGATAGTATTATACGAGCCACGAGTATATTCTGATGCTAAAGAAGTAGCACAAAATTTGTTAGATAATAAGGCCGTAATTATTAATTTTAGTCGAATGGAAGATGCTTCGGCTAAAAGAATTGTAGATTTTATTACGGGGACGGTCTATGCCTTAAATGGTAAGATACAACGAGTAGGAGATAAAATTTTTTTAGCAACCCCACCAAGATTTGTTACTGATGGCAAGATTAGTGAATTAGTCGATAAAAAAGATAACTTAGAATGATGACAGTAATGATTTATAATCTTATCAGTATTCTTGACTATCTTATTTATCTTTATAGTATTTTAATGGTAATTGATGCAATCATAAGTTGGATACCAGGACTACATGAATCAGCAGTTGCTAGAATTCTTAATCGTTTAATCGATCCCTATGTCAATCTTTTTAGAAAAGGTCCGATTGAAAGTTTATCTAATACAACGGGAATTGATATTTCATTTTTAGTTGGCGTCTTAGTACTATACTTTATTCAAAGTTATGTGATTAATTGGCTATTAAATATATTATTAAAGTTATTCGGTTAGTCTTTTCAAGTATTCTGCAACTAAAAATATATAGTTTAAAACAAACAATAAAGCATTGAACTTTTTTAGTTTAATGTTTTTTATTTGATAACAATTTTGTTTGTTAGTTATGTTATAATTATACCTACTATGTTTGCTAGCAAATTTTAAAAATATGGATTCTCGGTGAAATAATTTGGCTTTAGAAAATATTAATCAGCGAAAACACTATGTAGAAGGAATTTTAGGGGAAACTGAAAGTAGTAAACTTGTGGATAAACTACTTCATTACTATAAAAAAGCTCTTTATAGTAATCAACCAGTCTTGTCAGAATTTCTAAATCCAGGGCAAAGGGCAGTTTTAAAAATTCTTGTTGGTAGCGATATTTCTTTTCAAGAATTTGGTGGCTATCCTGCTGCTGAAAAGAAGCGTGTTCTTTTGTCTGAAGGTGCAAGTTATTCATTAGATGCTTTTCAAATAAGTATTTGTCAGATTGTTTATCCTAAAAAATTTGTTCGATTAAATCATAGTATGATTCTTGGTAGTTTAGCCAATTCAGGCATAAAAACTGAAACTTTTGGTGACATTATTACCGATAACTATGGAAATTGGCAGTTTATGGCAGATAACAAGTTACTCCCTTTTTTCCAAAGTGAGTTGCAGTATATTGGTAAAACAAAAGTCAGTATAAAGCAGCTACCACAGACCAGTGTATTAGTTCCAGCCGATGACAGTAAGATGGCAACTGTAATTGTCGCCTCTTTAAGATTAGATGCGCTTTTATCAGCAATTAGTAAGCTTAGTCGGTCACAAATAAAAGCTGCTGTTTCGACCAAATTGGTTAAGTTAAACTGGTTTACAGTTACCGAAACTAATCTTATGCTACAAAGAGATGATGTTCTTAGTTTAAGGAAATTTGGGCGTCTGCAGATTACTGATATTGGTCAAACTAAAAAAGGTAAATATAAGGTGGTGCTAAAACTTTGGCAAGCAAAAAAATACAGATAGAACCATTAACTCCAATGGATATTCATAAACAAGAATTTAAAAAGCGAGGACTTAGTGGCTACGATCGCCATGAAGTTGATAGCTTTTTAGATCGCATTGTTAATGATTATGGAGATGCACTTGATCAGATTGCTGACTTGAAAAATGAGATAGTGCAATTACAAGGACAAGCTGATAAATTTAAAAAGCAAGTTGCAGAATATCATGCAATTGAAAGTAAAAAGCAAGCTATAATTACTGAGGCTAAAGAAAAAGCGCAAAAGATTATTGCAGATGCAACAATTGTAGCTGACAATAAAACTGCTCAAGCTCTAATTGATACAGATTATCAACGCCAACAACTTGAAACTATTAAATTCGATTATGAACGAGTTAAAAAAGAAGTAGCTGGTTATCGTAATTACATTCAAGAGCTTTTACAAAAGGCGATTGCAAACTTAGAGGATGAAAAATGGCAAAAAGCACTTGATCATTATTTTTCAACTGAGCGTTTTTATCCACCAGATGGTTCAGAGCCTTTAACTTTAACTGATGCAGATGAAGAGATTGATGAAGACGATGAGGTTGACAATGAAGCAGGGATTGAAGTAAACTTTGAGGAGAATATTGATGATTCGCATCATAGTTCGCAGCTAATTGAGGGCGATAGTCCGAATATTTCATTTAACGGTGTAGATTCAACCGGCATGAAGCATGTTGCAGATAAGGATATTATTTTCCCCGATAATTATAAGGATAATAACTAATAAACTGACAGTAAAATCGAAAAGCAAATTCAGCGAATTAGCGATGGTGTAAGGCTAATACAAAAGCTTAGAGGTTGATCAGCTGTCTGATTTGTTTATTACGTGATTTGCACGATACGCAAAATTTAAGTGGAGCTGAATAAGCTCAATTTAGGTGGTACCACGAATGAAACCTCGCCCTAATTTTGGACGAGGTTTTTTTTAACAGAAAGGAATATGAAATGAAGGTAAAAGATACACTTAACTTGGGTAAGACTAAGTTTAAAATGAGAGGCAATTTACCTGTTCGCGAAGCACAATGGGAACAAGAGTGGGATGATGATAAGCTATATGAACAACGGCTTAAATTGAACGAAGGTAAGCCAAGTTTTGATTTACATGATGGCCCTCCTTTTGCTAACGGGAATATTCATATGGGTCATGCTTTGAATAAAATTTCTAAAGACATTATTGTTCGCTTTAAGAACATGAATGGATATTATGCCCCCTTTGTTCCGGGTTGGGATACGCATGGGTTACCAATTGAACAACAACTTGCAAAAAAGGGAATTAAAAGGGAAAAGCTGGGTCGGGCTGAATACCGTCAACTTTGTGAAGAATTTGCCAAAAAAGAAGTAAAAAAACAGATGACTGATTTTAAACGATTAGGTATTCTAGCTGATTGGGACCATCCCTACATTACTTTACAACCTGAGTATGAAGCTGAAGAGATTCGCTTGTTTGGGGAAATGTATCAGAAGGGTTATATCTATAAAGGTAAAAAACCAGTTTATTGGTCACCTTCCAGTGAATCTACGTTAGCTGAAGCAGAAGTTGAATATCATGATGTAGAATCACCGTCAATTTATATTTCTTTCCCAGTTAAAGATGGCAAGGGTATCTTAAATACAACTGATACTTACTTTTTAATCTGGACAACAACACCATGGACGATTCCAGCTAATCAAGGAATTACGGTTAACCCAGCTTTTGATTATTCAGTTGTAGCGGTTAACGATAAGCGTTATGTCATTGGGACAGATCGACTGGAGTCTGTGGCTGAAGCACTAGGTTGGCATGATTATCAAGTTGTGCAACATTTAAAGGGTTCAGAAATGGATCGAATGCTAGCTACTCATCCATTATATGGTCAAGATGTTTTGCTGATGAATGCAATGCATGTAACCGCAGAAGATGGTACAGGACTGGTTCATACTGCATCAGGCTTTGGTGAAGATGATTATAATGTTGCACAGAAGTATGGCTTACCAGTCTTTAGTCCAATGGATAATAAAGGATGTTTTACTGAAGAAGTGCCCGATGCAGATTTAGTTGGCGTATTCTATGCTGATGCTAATAAATTAGTTAGTGATAAATTAAAAAAGTCCGGCAATTTGTTAAAATTGAGCTACTTTACGCACTCTTATCCTCACGACTGGCGGACTAAAAAACCAGTAATTTACCGGGCAACAACTCAATGGTTTGCTTCAATTGATAAGTGCCGCGAGCAAATTCTTGCTCAAATTAATCAAATTAATTTCATGCCATCATGGGGTAAGTTACGTTTGCATAATATGATTAAAGATCGTGGAGATTGGGTAATTTCACGGCAACGCGCTTGGGGAGTACCACTACCAATTTTTTATGCTGAAGATGATACGCCAATTGTTACACCAGAAACCATTAATCATATTGCTGAGATATTTAGTAAAGAAGGGTCCAACGCCTGGTATAAGCGTAGTGTTAAGGAATTGTTACCTGCAGGTTTCACTTCTGAACACTCACCTAATGGTGAATTTAGAAAAGAAACAGATATATTAGATGTTTGGTTTGATTCAGGGTCTTCGCATAGAGCTGTTTTAGCCCAAAGAACGAACTTACATTTTCCAGCTGATTTATATCTTGAGGGAAGTGATCAATACCGTGGTTGGTTTAACTCAAGTTTGATTACTGCAGTAGCAACTACGGAAAAAGCACCTTATCGTAGTATCTTGTCACAAGGTTTTGTGTTAGATGATCAAGGACATAAGATGTCTAAATCACTGGGTAATGTTATTGCTCCAAGTGATATCATTAAGAAAATGGGGGCCGAAATTATACGCTTATGGGTAGCTTCCGTTGATGCTACGTCTGATGTTGCCGTTTCTCAGTCAATTTTGAGTCAAACAGCCGAAAGTTACCGGAAAATACGTAATACTTTCCGGTATTTATTGGCCAATACTAGCGATTTTGATCCACATACTAATAAAGTTGCATATGAAGATTTGAATTCAATTGACCAATATATTGAAGTTCGTTTAAACGACTTAGTTCAAGATTGTCTTGCTAGTTACAACAAGTATGATTTTAATACAGTTTATAAACATATTTTTGCCTTTATTTCTAACGACTTATCGGCCTTTTACTTAGATTTTGCAAAAGATGTTTTATATATTGAAAGCAAAGATAGTCATGCTAGACGATCGATGCAAACAGTTATTTATGATGCAACTGTTAAATTAGCTAAATTATTAACCCCAATTCTACCGCATACTATGGAAGAAATTTGGTCGTTCACAAAGGAAAAAGAAGACCATATTCAATTAACCGATATGCCTAAGGTAGAGCAATATGATAATCGGGAAGAATTACTTAACAATTGGGGCGTCTTCATGAATTTACGTGATGATGTTTTGAAGGCTTTAGAAGAAGCTAGAAATAGCAAACTGATTGGAAAATCATTTGAAGCGGCAGTGACTATTTATCCAACTAAAGAAACTAAAGCGGTTCTTGATAAATTAGATGCAGATTTTAGACAAATTCTAATTGTTTCTAAATTAGTAATCACTGATAGCGCAGCTCCAGCAGAAGCTCTTAAGTTGCCAAATGGTTCCTTTGTAGTTGAACATGCAGAAGGTGAAGTGTGTCCAAGATGTCGCATGATTAGAACAGATATCGGGGCAGATAATGAATTGAGCATAATTTGTGGTCGTTGTGCCAAAATTGTTAAAAATGATTATCCAGAACTAATACAAGAAGGTTTAGAAGAATAATGCGCCTAGGTACAGTAAAACAATTTGATCAAAATAGTAGCTTTGGTTTTATTGAAGATGACCAAAATCACAAATCATATTTTGTTTTTTATACGGCTATCAAAGAAGAGGGCTATCGCCGTCTTCAAGTCGGGCAAAAAGTTAAGTATCAACTGGCACAGGGGAAAAATGGTCTTCAATGTGTTAATGTTTATTTAACTAGTGTGTAGGGAAAGTGAATAGATGGATTTAACAGAAACTGAAATTTCTTCAAAACAGATATTTTCTGGTAGAATTGTTGACCTATCAGTAAGAACAGTAAAATTACCAAACAGTGAGGTTACTACTAGAGAGGTTGTAAAACATCAGCCTGCAGCTGCAGCAATTGCTGTTAATGATAAGCAAGAGATGCTTTTAGTAGAGCAATGGCGGGAACCAATTAAAGAATTGACTTTAGAAATACCTGCTGGGCTAATTGATGCAACTGATGCTAGTCCACTTGATGCTATGAAACGCGAGCTTAACGAAGAAGGTGGGTATCGCGCTGATTATTGGGAACAAATTACTGAATTTTATTCTTCTCCTGGGTTCACCAATGAAAAATTGTACTTGTTTTATTGTGATACTTTGACAAAATTACCTGAAAAAAAGCCACTTGATGCTGATGAATTCTTAACTAGTCATTGGTATAACTTAGAAGAATTAAAGCATTTAAGTGCTGAGGGCAAAATTGTTGATATCAAAACCCTTTATGCAATGAGTGTATGGGAAAATATGCTTTTAACAGGTGCCAAAGCTAAGGAATAATATGACTGAAAAACGATCTGATTACCAAAAAAAAATCAAAAATCAAAAAAGTAATGTTATTTTTGATTCGGTTAAGTCTGCTTTTAATAATGATGAAGAGGTTGTTGATGTTAATCCTGACTTTATGCGGTCAACACAAACCAATTCTAAAAGAGTAAATAATTCGCACCAAAAAAGAGAGCAACGCCGGAGTAATAATGCTCAAGAATATTTAAAAAAAGAAGACAAGGCCCTTAAACTAAAAAACAAATTAAACTTAGCAATTTTTATTGTATTGGTATTAATTATTTTGGTATTATTGGCATTGTTTCATTTATAATAAGTGAGGAAAAGATGAAAATAGCAATTATTGTCCCAATGGAAATTGAGGCAAAATATTATCGTAAATATTTTCATGCTGGTAACAAAGAAATGTTCGGATCAAGCGTATTCGAGCATTTTTGCGTTAAGCACAATGATATTTATATTGGATTAAGTGGTATTGGCAAAGTACAAGCTGCGATGAATTTAGCGAGTTTATTAACTAAGGTTGATATTGACTTGATTTTTATGACAGGAACTGCAGGTTCGCTGCAATCAAGTATTCGCAAAGGAGATTTACTTTTAGCTGATTCTTTTAGTTACCATGATGCACATAATACACTTGCTGGTAATTATGTCGAAGGACAAATTCCTGGCGAACCTGCATTGTTTGACTTAAAATCAAAGGAACAGACAGCATTTGCAGATTTTTTGCAAGAGCAAGGAATTCAATACAAAAAAGGATTAATTGTTACTGGAGATTCATTTATTGGGTCCAATGAGCAAAAAAAGAAAATTAACCAAGATTTTACTAGTGCATTAGGCGTTGAAATGGAAGGCGCCGCGTTTGCACAGGTTGCATACCATTTTCAGAAAAAACTAATTGCAATCAGGGCTATTTCAGATAATGGTGATGATAGTGCAAATGAAGATTTTGATAAATTTGCTCAAAAAGTCGGTGCCAAGGCTGCTAAGATAATTTGTGCATATATAGAAAAGATGAATTAATTAATGGATATATATCTTGATAATGCCGCAACAACACCAATGTCCCCAACGGTAATTGCTAAAATTACGCAAGAAATGAAAAAAGATTTTGGCAATCCGTCTAGTACATATGGTCTAGGGCGTGCGGCAAGACATACGGTTGACCAAGCTCGGACTAAAATTGCTAAGGTCATTAATGCAGCTTATAATGAAATAATTTTTACATCTGGTGGCTCTGAAAGTAATAATACGGCCATCTTTGGCACAGCCTATAGTAGGCAAAAAATTGGTAAAAAAATTATTACTACTAAAATTGAGCATCCATCAGTCCTTGAGCCGATAAAAAAGCTTGAGCGTGAAGGATATGAGGTAACTTATCTGGATGTAAATCATAATGGACAAATTTCACTAGTAGATTTAAAAAATGCGCTAACACCAGATACAATTCTTGTTTCAGTAATGGCAGTTAATAATGAAGTTGGCACGATTAATCCTCTAACGGAAATAGGAGCATTAGTTGCTCAAAGTAATGCATATTTTCATGTTGATGCAGTTCAGGGGTTAGGTAACATTGAACTTGATGTTAAAAAAATGAAAATTGATTTATTATCTACGTCAGCTCACAAAATTAATGGTCCTAAGTTTTTAGGCTTTTTATTTAAAAATAGCCAAATTAAGTTACCATCTCTTATTTTAGGTGGCGAACAGGAATTAAAAAGACGGGCTGGTACAGAAAATGTGCCCGCAATTGCCGGTTTTGGCGAGGCAATTAAAGAAATTGAGCAAATTGATAAAATAAAATTACAAGCAAAATATGCTCATTTTCAACATTTGATTTTAGCTGAACTTGATCAAGCAAAAATCAAATATCAAATAAATGGCGGAGCAGGTGCACATTGTTCGCATCATGTTTTGAATTTGCGAATAAATGGAGTTTCAACAACTCTTTTACAAGCAAGTTTGGATTTGGCTGGTTTTGCGGTATCTGGCGGTTCTGCTTGTACAGCAGGTTCGCTTGAACCTTCACATGTTTTAATTGCTTGTTATGGGGCAGATTCTATCCGCGTAGAGGAATCAATTCGTATATCATTTGGTCGATATAATACGGATGAAGAAATTGAATCTTTTGCTAAGCAATTAGTTAAAATTGCTAGTAAACTGCAAGTGAATGAAAATTAATTGCTTTTACAATTATTTTGACTTATTATTAGTAAGTGAGGTTAAATTATGTCAAATACAGTTATAATTAATGGTGATAATCGTGAGTATACACTTAGTTCAGATTTGAAACTTTATGCTTTAATCGACGTCGGTTTTATTAAAACTGCCAAGGGTAATTATAGTTATGAACACCCACTGTATAATGATTCACCTTATAATGCGCCAACTAAACTAAAAATTACAGTTGATAAAGATTTTTCGCATTTTACGATGGTTATTACTGATCGAAATGGTTTAAAAAAAGTAAATATTTTTAAAAACAAGCAATTAATAGCAACAGTTGAACTTTTAAATTATATTTTAAAAGATTTAATAGAGCGCAAAATTCTAGTTGAAGTAAAGGATTGATAAAAATTGACAAAAAAGACTCGAGTTGTAGTAGGAATGAGTGGAGGGGTAGACTCCTCAGTTTCAGCCCTACTACTTAAAGAGCAGGGTTACGATGTTATCGGTGTTTTTATGAAAAATTGGGATGACACTGATGATGCAGGAGTGTGCACAGTAACTGAGGACTATGAAGATGTTAAAAAGGTTGCTGATCAGATTGGGATTCCTTATTATTCAATCAATTTTGAAAAAGAATACTGGCATCGAGTTTTTGAGTATTTCTTAGATGAATACAAGAAGGGGCGTACTCCTAATCCTGATATTATGTGCAATAGTCAAATTAAATTCAAATCATTTTTGGAATTTGCTTTAAAGCTTGATGCTGATTATATTGCAATGGGCCACTATGCAAAAACATTGACCGATGTCAATGGAATTACGCATATGGTACGTCCCAAAGATGGTAATAAGGATCAAACCTATTTTTTAAGTCAATTAAGTCAAGCGCAAATTAGTAAGGTGATTTTTCCTTTAGCTAATTTGACTAAGCCCCAAGTTCGTGAGATTGCTATTAAAAGTGGATTAGCTACTGCTAAAAAGAAAGATTCAACGGGAATTTGTTTCATAGGGGAAAGAAACTTTCGCAAATTTCTAAGTGAATTTTTACCAGCACAAGCAGGTAAAATGGTTACGCCTAAAGGTAAAGTTGTCGGTGAACATGCTGGACTAATGTATTACACAATTGGTCAACGATCTGGTCTTGGTCTTGGTTCCACTAAAGAATCAACTGCCCCCTGGTTTGTGGTAGGTAAGGACTTAAAAAATAATGAGTTAATTGTTGAACAAGGCTATGATAGTAAGTTGCTTTATGCCACCAAACTTGAAGCTAGTGATATGTCATTTTTTACTGGACAGCCTAAACGAGATTTTAAAAAGCATTGTAGTGCAAAGTTTCGTTATCGCCAAGCTGATGTAGGTGTGACAGTTGAGTATCATGCAAAAGAAAACACAGCGAGTGTTTATTTTGATGAACCAGCCCGAGCTGTTACTCCTGGTCAAGCGTTAGTTTTGTATGATGGTGAAGAATGTATGGGCGGCGGCAATATTGATTGTGCATACCAAAATAATGATAAGTTACAATTAGTTTAACGATAGTTAAGAAAGAAAAATATTGATTTTAAAAGCATCAAACTACAGTATAGATTGATGCTTTTAATTTTGCTTGTTAAATTTAAACATAAAGTTAGTTGGGTAGATGAATTAAATTTTTTCTTTGACTTATTAAATGCTAAACTAAAAGTAGAATAAGGAGAGAAAATTATTAATGCAAATTTATTTTATTCGACATGGAAAAACAGAGTGGAATAATATTAAACGATTTCAAGGAGCGCATGGGGATTCACCACTTTTACCCCAAAGCTTAATTGACATTACAAAATTAGGAAAATATTTACAAAAAGAAAAATTCGCTGCCATATATGCGAGTCCGTTAAAAAGAGCTTATGATACTGCAACTAGGCTAAAGCAAACAATGGGATTCACACATCCAGTTAACAAAGATGAGCGTTTACGCGAATTTGATTTAGGTGAACTGGAAGGACTAAAGTTTGAAGAAGCTACTTTAAAGTTTCCTGCCCAGGTAAATGACCTTTGGCAAAGACCAGATCAATATGATGGTAAAAGTATTGGTGGTGAGAATTATCTGGACGTAATTGCTCGTGGTAAAAATTTTGCCCAAGAAATCGTACAAAAATATGATCATGATGATAAAATCATTGCAGTTAGTCATGGAGCTGCATTAGGAGCAATTATGGGCGGCTTATTAGGCTATCCCTTAAATAATCTGCGCCAAAACGGCGGACTAAATAATACCAGTTTAACAATTTTAGAAACAACTAATCATTTTAATTTTAAACTAATTGTCTGGAATGAAACGAGTTTTTTAGAAAGAAAAATGGTGGAAACAGATTCATTATGATAAATAAAAAAAGTAGTCTAGCTAGTGAAAGTAATCAAACTAAAGACCAGATTCATACTCTAATTACAAAAATTGATGCGGCTCCTACTGAGACAGATAATTATCTAAAGTTAGCGACCATTCTAATCGAAAAAGGTAGTTTTGAGCAAGCGGTTAAATTGCTTGAACAAGCTAAAAAACTTGTTCAAAATCCTCAAGCTTTAGATTACGACTTAGCGGTTGGCTACTATATGCAAGGTGATTTTAATCATGCCTTAGAATTACTTAACCACATTCCTAATGATGATTTGGTATTGTATCAAAAAGCGTTAGTAATGCAGAAAGTAGGCCAGCATCAGAAGGCTCTGGCATACGCGTTGACAATTAAGCAGCTAGATGATCGTGTTTATGAATTATTAGGTGATATTTGGCTTAGTTTAGGCCAATTAGCGGAGGCACAAGCAAACTATGAAAAAATTTGTCCGACTAAAAGGGGGGCAAAAATAAATTTTTTACTTGGAATTACTGTTTTAGAACGCAATCGTGATTTGGCAGAAAAATATTTTAGTCAGGCAAAAGAAGAAGATCCCCAATTTTATCAATCTGCTCAAAAACAGTATAACGCCATTTTAAAAATGCTTAGTGATGTGGAGAAAGATAATGACTGAATTCACTGGAAAAGTAAAGCGTATCGTTTTTGAAAATGATCAAAATTTATTTAAAATATTAGATGCAACACTAATTAGTGAATTACCTGATTATGACCGGAAAGAAATTAAAATTACAGGTAATTTTGGCGATATTCAAGTGGGCGGTACATATCTTTTTCATGGTCAGCTAGTTGTTCATAATAAGTTTGGTCTACAATTTAACTGTGAAAGTTACCAGCAGTCGTTACCACATGAAAAAGATAGCCTAATTAATTTTTTAAGTTCTAGTAAATTTCCTGGAATCGGTAAAAAAGCCGCAGAAAAAATTGTTTCCGTTTTAGGTGATAATGCATTATCGGTTTTAAAGGATAAGCCAGAAAAAGTTGCCACCTTGTCTTTGACGAAAAAACAGAAGGATAGTTTGCTTAATGGTGTAAGCGCCATGGATTCCTATTCAGAAATTGTTTTAAAATTAGCACAGTATGGACTGAATAAAAAAGTTGCTAATCGCTTATATCAAATTTACCATGGTGAAACTATAAACAAGTTAAAAGAAGACCCTTATGCAGCAATTGCAGATGTTTCAGGCTATGCTTTTAAAAGTGCTGACCGCATGGGCACTAATTTAAATATTGCTAGGGATGATCCAAAAAGAATTAGCGGCGCAGTTTTTCAAATTATGCTTGATGAAGTTAATAAAGAGGGCAATACCTATATTAAATTAGCAGATCTTTTGACGCGTTCAAGTAAATTATTAGCGCTTGATCAATTTGATCAGATTGCCAACTGCATTAATAAATTACAGCATGAAGGAAAAGTTGTGGTTTCAGGTGATGAGGCAGCTTTACAAAATATTTTTCAGACGGAAAACGAAATTGCTCTGGCAATGAAAAATTTAGTTAACCGGCAAAATAGTGATCAGTTTAAAGAAAAAGATGTTCAAGCAGCAATTGAAAAAGCGGAAAAACAGTTAAAAATTGAATATGATGATACTCAAAAAATGGCAATTAAGAATGCTTTAACTAATCCGATATCAATTTTAACTGGTGGTCCGGGAACCGGTAAAACCACTATTATTAATGGAATTTTGATAGCTTTACAAAAATTAGCCGAAATTCCAGCTTCAACTTTATATAGTAGTGATCCACCATTTTTGTTAGCTGCTCCAACAGGGCGAGCAGCTAAAAGAATGGAAGAAATAACAGGGATAACTGCTAAAACAATTCATCGTTTGCTGGGATTAGGAATCGGTGAAAATGATGCAACTGATTTGAATGAACTTAACGGTGAAATTTTAATTATTGACGAAATGTCGATGGTTGATATGTTTTTATTTAAGCAATTAGTTAATAGTATTGATCAAACTAAACATATTGTTTTTGTGGGTGATAAAGACCAATTGCCATCAGTGGGACCGGGAAATGTATTTAGTGATTTAATTAAAGCTGATGTTTTTCCTACTACTGTTTTAGAGCAAATTCATAGGCAAGGCGATGATTCAAGCATTATTACTTTGGCTCATGCCATAAATGAAGGGCAAAATTCACAAATTATTTTTAAAAAAACTAAAAATTATTCTTTTATTTCTTGTCCAACACATGAAGTTGATCACGTTGTGCAACAAATTGTCGAAAAAGCTTTAAATCATTTTGATCAAGATGATATACAAGTTTTGGGCGCAATGTATCAAGGTGAAGGTGGCGTTATTAATTTGAATAACGTGATTCAGGCAATCGTAAACCCTGCCAAAGCAGAAAGTAAATTTTTAGAAATTCATGACGAAATTTTCCGAATTGGTGATCGAATTTTACAGTTACAGAATAATCCAGAAAAAGATATTTATAATGGGCAAATTGGTAAAATAGTCTCAATTGATAATACTAGTACCAAAAATTGTATGACTGCTGATTTTGATGGACGTGAAATCAGTTTTAGCAAAAAAGATATGTTTGACTTAACTAGAGCTTATGCAATTACTATTCATAAGGCACAGGGTTCTGAATTCCCATTAGTTATCTTGAGCTTAACTATGCAAAATTATGTAATGCTTAAACGAAATCTTTTATATACGGCAGTGACCCGGGCAGCCCAAAATTTAGTCTTAATTGGTGATCCACATGCTTACACAATGGCTTTAACTAATTCGGGAAATGATCGGCAAACTGGATTATGTAAGAAACTTAAGAAACAGCTAGCTAAAGATGAAGAAGCGACGTTAAGTCTTAAGGAAAAAGCAAAGATAAGAGCAACAGTAGTCAGTTCTGATTCCAAGACTTCGTATATTTTGACGCCCGAATTAATCTATTCTGGAGAAATTGACCCAATGATTGGTATGCAAGATGTCAATATTAAGCGCAAAAAATAATTAATAAGGAGTAATTTAATGACTAAGCAATCAAAAAGAGTGTGTACTGAATTAAAGCAAAAAATAATTAATTGGCTAGCTAGTAATATTAATGTATTGATATTTGATGAGAACACTATTGAAATTGCCACTTCACAAAGAGATGCACTGGGGGAAGAGGTATATTGTTTTGTTGAAAAGAAAGAAACTGCATTAAAAGTTACTGATGATGGTCGTTGTCTATTTAAACTCGACCCTAGTGCTAGTGATGAAGAATTGTTTGAATCTTGTGCCAACTTGATTTGGGAGGCAGGATTTGAAGTTAATCCTAGTACTGGTGTTATTTTTGCTGAAGTAGATTCAGAAGATTTAGTACCTAAAATTATCGAACTTGCGCGTTTACAGGTTGCAATTTCTTATTTAGTGTAAATATACTTCTGGAAGGAAATATAGTCATATTATCCTATTGTAAAAAGTGAAAAAACGAGTAGAATGTAATTCTGATGAAATAATTGAATGACAGAGAGCGTTCGTTTTGGAGGAAATAAATGATGAATACTATTAAACAGCACACTCAAGTACTAAGTAAAAATCAAAAGTGGACGATTGCATCTACTTCATCCGGATTTGCTTTAGAAAATATGGATGTGCTTTTTTTATCCTTTGCAATGAGTTCAATGATTGCTGATTTACATTTATCTGGTGGTGCTGCTGGATTAATTTCATCAGTGACCAATTTAGGTATGCTGGCTGGTGGTATTATTTTTGGTATTCTTGGTGATAAAATTGGGCGAGTGAAGACTTTTAGTCATACTGTAATTATCTTTGCAGTAGCTACGGCTTGCATGGCTTTTGCCAAGAATATTTATTTAATCTATGCATTGCGTTTTCTAGCCGGTATTGGTGCTGGTGGCGAATATGGGGTGGGGATTGCTTTGATTGCAGAAACTTTTCCGCAAGCTCAGATTGGTAAAATGACTTCGATTGCGGCCATTGGTGGCCAAGTTGGTGCCGTCTTAGCAGCTTTAATTGCCGCTTGGATTATTCCTAACGCTGGCTGGCATATGCTATTTCTAGTTGGAATTGTGCCGGTTGTACTAACAATTTTTATTAGAAAGCATCTTCATGAGAGTGAACAATTTTTAACAGCGAAGGCTAAAGAAAAAGGTTCATTGCTATCAAATGTCTTTAAAAAAATGTTTGCTACACCGCAGTTAGCATTGCAAAGTTTAGGCTTAATGTTGATGATGACAGTACAAATTGCTGGCTATTTTGGCTTAATGAATTGGTTGCCAACAATTGTCCAAAAGCAATTACATTTGAATGTTGCTAATTCCAGTTTATGGATGATTGCAACAATTATTGGGATGAGCATTGGTATGCTTACTTTTGGTTCTATTTTTGATTATTTTGGTCCTAGAAGAGCTTTTGGCATTTTCTTAGTTGGATCTGCTATTATGGTTTATACTCTCAGCTTAGCTACTAATATGCTAACTTTACTGCTAATTGGGGCAGTAGTTGGTTTCTTTTCTAACGGAATGTTTGGTGGCTACGGTGCTGTAATTAGTCGACTGTATCCAACTGAAATTAGGTCAAGTGCTAATAATATTATTGTTAATATTGGTCGGGCAATTGGTGGCTTTTCATCAGTCGTAATTGGTATTTTGATGGATCGATATAATTTAACCATTGTAATGGGCTTTTTGTCTGCTTTGTATATTATTAGTCTGATTGTTATGATTAATTTACCTGGCTTAAAGACTCTATCTCGCAATAAGTCATAGTTTAATTTAGATGTACTGAGAAAATTTTTTTCTTAAATATTTCTTACTTACTTGGCTAATAATGTCATATTTGTTATGCTGTATCCTAGAGACTAAATTTAAAAATATAGAAAGTTAGGATATTATTTTACATTTTAAAAACATTAAGTGGCAAACTGAGGAATATCGAAAAGTAAAAGAATTGTACGTAAAAGCTTTTCCTGAAGCTGAAAGATTCCTTACTTGGCAACTACTAGTTATGGCTTTGCGAAAAAAAGCTCATTTTCAAGCTATTTACAACGAAACAGAATTTGTTGGTTTAATCTTTTTAGTTGAAGGAGAAACAGCGGTTTATTTAGCTTACTTAGCAATTATTTCAGCTAAGCATGGTCAGGGTTATGGTACGAAAGTATTACAGGCTTTAAGAGAGAATTATTACAATAAAGATATTATTTTAGATATCGAACCAATTAATAGTCTGGCACTAAACTATAACCAGCGGGTAAAACGGCTTCATTTTTATGAACGCAATGGCTTTAAGCAAACTGGTAAAAAATTAATTGATGCTGGGGGTCAATATGCGGTTATGACTACTGGCACAGTATTTAAAGCGGAAATCCTTAATCAGTTATTACATTATATGAGTTTCGGTCTACATAAATTTAAGGTTGAATGATATCGCTAATTGGATTTAGCAAGTAACATAACTTAATTTAAAGGGTAAGCAATTTTTAAAATTGCTTACCCTTTTTTGCTTGTGTAGTAGAAACTTATTATTTTCAAGTATAAACTATAATTAGAAAATATATTATTTCTTTTTTATTATGAGGTATAAAAAATGAAAAAAAGTAAAAAATTAATAGTTAGTTTAGCGGCAGTTGCTTTGGCAACTGTGCCAGTAATTACCACTAGTCTTAATCAAGCTCATGCAGCACAAACAATTGACCAAACGCAAAATAAAATTGCAACAGACGGTACCTTAACATTAAACCACAACACGCGCATTTATAATCAAAGAGGGCAAAAATTGTACTCTTACCAGGGAAGTAATGGCTTACTTAAAAAAGGGGCGACAGTTAAGTATGCTGATCAGGTTAAAGCAATAACTAATCCGGATACAAAGCGTTACTCGTTCCATGATGATAAATGGAATTGGTTCTACTTGCCATATAAGACAATTAGAGGGCAGGAATATTACAGCATTGGTCACGGTGGCTATATCAAAGCGGCAAATGTTGATAAAATTGATGGTGATAGTTTATATACAAATCAAACAACTGCCACTGTTGAGCATGTAACTCCTAATTCTAAGGGTGGATTAGATGTTTTTGATAGTCATCGAAATAATACTGGCCAAAAAATAAAAATAGGTAAAAAAGTGACTATTGATCGTGAAGCTGTACCATTTGCTTTAGATATGAATTATTATGAAATAGATGGAAATACTCCGTCAGCATTCTATGGTATAAAAAACCAAAATGAATATCTTTATACAGATAAAGTGAGAATTTCTGCACGTCAAATGTTATTGCCATATAGCAATTATACTACTGTAATGATAGGCAAAAATACTCTGGTTTACGATATTAATGGTAAACCAAAAAGCACAAATATAGTTCAAAAATATAAGGAACGGCCAGTTGATGAATTATTATATATATGGGTACCAAGTGATAATCGAGCTGAATTATTTTACAGATTAAGTGATAAACCTAATGAAGGATCGTTTAGTAATTCAACTGATTTTATTAAGGCTAATGATAATAAGTATATTTATGGGCCAAAATTAAAAGCAATAAATACAGCAGATGAAGCTAAAAATTTTGTGGCATTAGCTTCTAATGATGATAAAGAGAGTCTCCAAAGGTTGCTAGATAAAGAAACAAACATTAAAAACAGCGATCCATATAAATTTGGTAGTTACTTAGAAAAGAATACATATTTACATGCGGTTGATAATGGAAAAAAGGTTGTCCAAGAGTCACAGCCAACTCAAGCAGAAATAAATCAGGCTATTTGGAGTTTGCAAGATGCAACTGAAAAATTAAATGGAAAGAAAATAGTAGTTAAAAATATTAATAATCTAACGAAAGAAGAGACCAATCAAGTATATATGCTAGCTAAAAAGTCAATAGGAGAAGAGTATAAAGGGAAAAATATGAATATTGCAATCGAATTTAATCAAGACAGAACTAAACTTCTTCTTCATTTGTATGATAATATAACTGGTTTGAAATCGGAAAAGCAATTAAATATTTCTGATTATGTAACAAAAAAATAACAAAAAGTATACCTATATATTTTTAGGCCTTATGGCTTGCATAATTTAATTCAACAGAAATTTTTGTTTTATTACTAAATTGTTAATAAAAATACCCTAATTTCTTATACATGTAATAAATCGGAAGTATAAAAAACTAATATTGCTTTTTTGCACAGAATTCGATTAGCTTCAAGCTAAAAAATTAGCCCAGAAGTATTTCTGAAATCTGGTAATGATGCTAAAAGGACATACGAGCTGATACAATAAACAACGAATTTTAAGCTAAAAAAGTTGTTGTCTTTGTTTATTGATTAAAGTTAAACAAAAATTATTAAGTATGGCTTAGGGCAACTATTATAATTAAATAGACATGGCCAATTATTACCTAAGACTTTAAAGAGTGGGCAAAAATTAATTGTTGATATAATTGCTACTAGTGATAATTTTGGGGTAAACTTTGTACTCCTGCGTATCTAGATACATTTATTTGCAATTATGATTTTAAAAATACAGTGAGACAACAAATGACCTGGGCCAACATCTTTAATCAGTTATATGATGCACTATATTATGATAAGGACGATTATGGCGAAAGTGCTGCGAATATGATTCATTTTGGTAAAAAAGAAGATATGATAACAATAAAGTAGCATTATTTTATCAAGTTATAATTGGTGGCGGTATTTTGATGAAAGCTTCGGATGTAAAGTATCTAGCTGGTTCGGATTTACCAGTTCCTGAAAAGAAATAGTAATAAATAATTTAAATAAAAAAGCAAGAAACTTTAAAATTTCTTGCTTTTTATATTTTTTAATACCTGAACAAGTTAAATTGCTTGACGGCAAATTCTAGCTTAAAAGAGTTAAGCTTAACTTCTTCACCATCGACCTGTGCAAACTCTTTTTTATTGACAGTGACGGTAATTTTTTCTGCTTCAATATAATGAAATTGGGGATCGTGAATATGCGAACCATCCTTTAATAAGTTAATAAAAAGTTTGACTAATTTATTTAGACCAAATTTTTCAACGACTACGGTATCAATTTTATGATTGTCAATTCGAGCACTAGGTAATAGGGGAATACCACCCCCTAAATAAGGATGGTTAGTTGTAGTAACTAAAAAAGCTTTTTGATAATACCATTGTTGATGATTGCTCTTAATTTCAACATTAAAAGTGTCTTGTTTACGCAAGCCGAATAAAATATTTAGGCCATAGACAAGTTTACCTTTATCTAGCTTATTCAAGATTTTTTTTAATTCGGAAATATTGCTTAAATGATTAACACATGCATCAAAACCAATGCCAAAACTATTGGCAAAATAATAAAGTTGATTAAGATGACCATCTATTTGAAATGAGCCACAATCAACTTTATCGGGTATTAGGCTTTTCTTTAAGCGTAGCAACAAAAGTTTCGGATCAGAAGATAACTTAGCTGCTCGGGCAAAGTCATTACCAGTTCCAGCAGGTAAATAAGCAAAGGGGGTCTCGGGATTGCTTGAGCGTTTAATCCCATTAAGTGCCTCATTAAGTGAACCATCACCACCAATTACTATTAGTACTTCACCTTCATTATGTATATTGCTACCGTATTCTTGAGCAAGTTTAATCGTTTGTCCCGCATAGGTACTTTTCTTAATATCAAAATCAATATTTTCATTTATTAAGAGCAAAACCAATTGATAAAGTATTTTTTTGGCTCGTCCGTTACCGGCAGTTTCATTAACAAGCAGGTGTAATCTTAGTTTTTTGTTCATTAATCCTTATTTTTAAAGCAAAATCAGAAATTTTACTTCTTTTCAACTAGCATTGGTAAAATCATCGGTCGTCTTTTAGTTTTTGAATATAAAAAATCAGAAAGATTATCAACAATTGCCTTACGAATAATACTATCTTTGGGATTTTCAGTTTTATCCATTTCAGTTTTAAGAATATGATAAATATGTTTTTGTGTCTGACTGATTAAATCAGTAGATTCACGCATATAAACAAAGCCGCGACTTAAAACATCAGGTCCTGCTAAAACTCGTTTATGCTTATAGTCAACAGTGGCAACTACAACAACTAGACCATCTTCTGATAAAACTTGGCGATCATGAACCACTACATTCCCCACATCAGCTGTCCCGGATGTATCGACATAAACATCTCCAGCAGGAATGTGTCCAGCAATTCGTGAACCTTCTGGTCCAAAACAAATTACTTCGCCGTTCTCTAAAACAAAAGTGTGGTCTGCTGGTATCCCGGCAGCTTGTGCCAGTTCGGTATGAATTACTTGCATGCGGTATTCACCATGAACTGGAATCATATATTTAGGCTTAGTCAATCTAACCATGATTTTTAATTCTTCTTGCCCACCATGGCCAGAAGTATGTACATTATTTACTCGTCCATGGATAACAGTAGCTCCACCTTCCATTAATTTGTTAATCAGGTGGTTAACACTAAGCGTATTTCCAGGAATTGGGTTTGAAGAAAAAATAACAGTGTCTTCCGGTTGCAGACTTATTTGTCTATGAGTTCCATTTGCAATTCGAGAAAGGGCAGCTAATGGCTCACCTTGGGAACCAGTACATAAAATCATTACTTCATCAGGTGGAGTATGATTAATTTCATTAGCATCAACAATTAGCCCTTCAGGAACACTAAGATAGCCTAAATCAATGCCATTTTGTACGCCATTCTCCATACTTCGACCAAAGATTGCTACTTTACGTCCCGTATCAATTGCTGCTTGAATTGCAGTTGATACGCGATAAAGATTCGAGGCAAAGGTAGCGAAGATAATCCTGCCATGGATACCTGTAATAATGTCATGCAATGATTTGGCTACAAACCGTTCAGATTTAGTAAATTGGGCTACTTCGGCATTGGTTGAATCTGATAATAAAGCTAGCACTCCTTCATTACCTAATTGAGCCATTTGTTGAAAATTAGGTGCTGGCTGGTTCATAACAGGAGTTAAATCAAATTTAAAATCACCTGTAAAAATAACCGCACCTAATGGAGTGTGCACAGCAATTCCCAAGGTATCTGGAATTGAGTGAGTAGTTCTAAAAAAGCTAACGGATAATTTTTTGAATTTTAATACAGTATCTTCATGTTCTTCATGCAATTCTGTTGTTCGTAAGATTCCGTGCTCTTCTAATTTACCTTTGATTAAAGCAAGAGCAAATGGGGTAGCATAAACAGGAATTTCGGGTATTTTTTCAAGTAAAAAAGGTATTCCTCCGATATGATCTTCATGTCCGTGACTTACAACCAGTGCTTTGATTTTTTTTCGATTTTTGATTAGATAGGAATAGTCGGAAATAACATAATTAATACCAAGTAAATCATCTTCAGGGAATTTAATACCACAATCCATAATGACGATTTCATCTTGGTATTGAACACAATACATATTCTTGCCAATTTCGTGCAACCCCCCGATTGCTACGATAGCAACTTCATTATTTTTAATACGCACTTAAATTACTTCTTACTTTCAAAAGATGTTAATTTAAAATCAGCGTGTTCTTTTTCGTATTGCAGTGAATTGCCGGCTAATTCTTGGATGAGTTCGATATTATAGGGGGTATTGTCTTCAACCATTGTTCTAGCCGTAACCATATTTTCTGCCTCTAAATAAAGAGTTTGGGTTGTTTCACGTCGAGGATTGACAACCTTGTCTTTTTGATACAAAACTTTGTAGATCATATTTGTATTCTCCTTAATATTTTTTAAAAAACGTTCTTAATGTAGATACTCAAGGTATCTAACAGCTAGTAAGATTCTACCATAATTGTTATTTCAAGTATAGAAACAAGTTATCAGGATTAATTAAAAAAGCCGCCTGATACAAGTATAAAACTTAGAGTCTGTGAGGCTAAGATCTTAGTATTGGCGGCTTTAATTAGTAAACAATGACAGTATCGTCAGCTAGTTTAAATGGGTCTTGTTTATTAATTCGATCATAAAATAAATGTCCGCGTAAATGTTCAATTTCATGAGAAGCAACAATTGCAGGGTAATCTTTTAAATTAATTATTTTTTCAGTTCCATCAACTGTGTAATATTTTATTTTTAGTTTGTCAGGACGAGGCACATAGCCATCAATTACTTCGTCAACGCTTAAGCAGCCTTCCCCTTCACTTAAACAAGCCTGTTGAACAGATTCAGATAAAATTTCCGGATTAACAAATGTGTCTTTAAAAACTATTTCGCCCTCATTATTTGGTACAAGTAAAGCGGCCATTTGCACACTTTCTCCTACTTGTGGTGCAGCTAAGCCAACACCAGCACGTAATTGGTGTTTTTGAGCAATTTTGGGATCTTGAGAATTAATTAAATATTCCATCATTCTGTCGGCTAATTTTTTATAGTGGTCACTTAAAGGGAAGGATAAAGGTTCAGCTACTTTTCGTAACACTGGATTGCCATCACGGGTTATGTCTTTCATTAAAATCAATTACATTCACTCTTTCACAAAAATTTATATATCTATATTTTTAACATAGGTTAGGCTAATTTGTCCTGTTTTTATTCTATACTAAAATTTTGATTTGAAAAAGAGGGATAAACGTTGACCGTTGTTATAGTTAGGTGTTAAAATCAATGAGCGTAAATATACAGATATGAAACACTTCGATTAGCATGTTTTTGACGTGCCGCCGAAACTGTGACCACGTCACAGTTTTTTTATTGAGGAGTGGAGGAGGAATACTTTTGTCAGAAAAAAGAAGAAACGATATTAGAAATATAGCCATTATAGCTCACGTTGACCATGGTAAAACCACTTTAGTTAATCAATTGTTGAAGCAATCTGATACTCTGTCTGAACACATGACTATAGAAGACCGAGCAATGGATTCAAATGATATTGAACGTGAGCGTGGTATTACTATTTTATCTAAGAATACTGCGGTAAAATTTGGTGACACTACCATTAATATTTTGGATACACCAGGACATGCTGATTTTGGTGGTGAAGTTGAGCGAATTATGCATATGGTTGATGGTGCCTTACTTTTAGTTGATGCATATGAAGGTACAATGCCGCAAACTCGTTTCGTTCTGAAGAAGGCACTGGAAGCTGGTGTTAAACCTGTTGTCGTTATCAATAAAATTGATCGTCCAGGAGCTCGTCCGAAAGAGGTATTAGATGAAGTACTTGAATTATTTATCGAACTCGGTGCTAACGATGAGCAATTAGACTTTCCAGTTGTTTATGCCTCAGCTTTAAATGGTACTTCTTCTTATGATGAAGATCTTTCAACCCAAAAAGAAACGATGGATCCAATTTTTGAAACTATCATTAAGACAATCCCAGCTCCTATTGATAATGTTGATGAGCCATTACAATTCCAGATTACAATGCTTGATTGGGATGATTATGTAGGCCGTATTGGTGTAGGTCGTATCTACCGCGGTCAAGTTAAAGTAGGCGATAATATCACAGTTATGAAGCGCGATGGTTCAAGTCAGAATTTCCGTGTTACTAAATTATTCGGTTTCTTTGGGCTTAAGCGTAATGAAATAACTGAAGCCAAAGCTGGTGACATTATTGCGATTAGTGGTATTAATGATATTTTTGTTGGAGAAACAATTGCTTCAGCTGAAGAACCTGAAGCATTGCCATTTCTTAAAATTGATCCACCAACCTTACAAATGGATTTTGTTGCTAGTGATTCACCTTTTGCTGGACGTGAAGGTGATAAAGTTACCCCAAAGAAATTAGAAGATCGACTAATTAAACAGACTCGGACTGATGTTTCATTGAAAGTTGAGCCCACAGATCAAATTAATGCCTGGACTGTTTCTGGACGTGGGGAATTACACCTTTCCATTTTAGTTGAAGAGCTACGTCGTGAAGGCTTCGAATTACAATTATCCCGGCCAAAGGTTATTTACCGTGAAATTGATGGTACGATGTGTGAGCCATTTGAAGCAGTTCAAGTTGATACTCCTGATGAATATGTTGGTTCGGTAATCGATTCTCTTTCCCAAAGAAAAGGTGAAATGAAGAATATGGCTTCAACCGGCAATAACCAAACTCGTTTAGATTTCTTGGTTCCATCGCGCGGATTAATCGGCTATAACAACGAATTCATGTCGCAAACAGGTGGTTATGGCATTATGAACCACAGTTTTGATTCATATAAGCCTGTGGTAAAGAATTGGGAACCTGGACGTAAAAACGGCGCTCTAGTTTCAATCAGTCAAGGTAAGTCAACTACATATTCTTTACAAACCGTTGAACAACGTGGTGAGTTATTTATTGGCGCGGGTGTTGAAGTCTATGAAGGAATGATTGTTGGTCAGTCTTCACGTGATCGCGACATTGCAGTTAACGTTATTAAGGGTAAGAATTTAACTAACACGCGGGCAGCTGGTAAGGACCATGCGGCTGCAATTAGAACACCGAAGAATATGACTTTAGAAGAAGCAATTGAATTTTTAAATGATGATGAATATTGTGAAGTAACTCCAGAATCTATTCGTCTTCGTAAAAAGATTTTAAATACTTCTGAACGACAAAAGGCTGATAAAAAGCGTAATCGTAATTAAGTAACAATATTAAAGGCACTCACTAATGAAGTGGTGTCTTTTTTGTTTTATAATTACAGAGACAACTTACTTAATAGGAGGTCTACTTGTGCGCCAAAAATTACATCATCTTGATTTTTCGATTTTGGTACCATATTTATTGCTAGTTATTTTTGGGATAATTATGGTATATTCTGCTAGTTCAAACATTATGTTAGTGAATGGTTTTAAGCCAAGTTTTTATGGTATACGGCAAGCTTGGTATGCCATAATTGCTATTTTTGTTTTTGCTAGCTTAAGTTTCTTTTTAAAATTGGAAATTTTCAAAGAGCGCAAATTTGTTATTTGCTTTTTAGAAATCAGCTTGATTTTATTACTATATTTAATTGCTTTAAAGATTATTAAAGGTTCTGACGCTGCCGTTAATGGGGCAGTTGGCTGGATTGATCTAAAAGTAATCAAAATACAGCCACTAGAAATTGCAAAACTAGCCTTGGTCATTTATTTGGCTTATTTTTTAGATCGACACGATGGCAGTTTTAGTAAGGGTAATATTGTTGAAAACTTATATCGACCTGCAATTTTAGCCGCATTTATGATGTTTTTAGTAGTTATTGAACCGGATTTAGGCGGTACGGCAATTTTAGCAATGATAGTCATTGTTATGTTCTCTTTATCAGGAATCCCGGTTAAAAATGCGTTGATTTTTTTATTTAGTATTGCTGCAACTGTTACTTTACTAGTTTTTTTAATTATTCATTGGAATCCTAAATTCTTACAAGATAATTATCAATATCAACGACTAATGTCTTTTATGCATCCATTTGAACTTGAGCAAAAGGGTGGCGCTCAATTGGTTAATTCCTATTATGCTATTCACAATGGTGGCTTGTTTGGTGTTGGTCTAGGTAATAGTATGCAAAAAAGAGGCTATTTACCGGAACCATATACTGACTTTATTTTATCTATCGTAGCTGAAGAACTAGGTGTTATTGGTGCTTTGGTGGTATTAGGCATATTATTTTATTTAATGTGGCGGATTATGGAAGTTGGAATAAAGGCTAAGTCACAATTTAATGCGCTAGTGTGTTTTGGAATTACTACAATTATATTTACTGAAACATTATTTAATGTTGGTGCAGTTATTGGACTATTACCGATTACAGGAGTTACATTGCCATTTATTTCATATGGGGGATCGTCCTTAATTGTTTTGTCTACGGCAATAGGACTTGCTCTTAATATAGCTGCTAACGAAAAGATAAGAAGGGAAATGGATAATAGATGAGTGTTAATCAAGACCTGGCTAATACCCAGTTAACTTCGAGACAAGGACTAATTGTTTATCTTAATTCCATAAGTAATCAATATAAGTTACGTAGTTTCGGTGATATTGTTTATTCTTCGAATAAATTGCGCTATTGTATTCTATATGTAAATCAAAATGATGTGGAAAAGATAATTACAATATTAGAGGCTCAGGATTTTGTCAATTGTATTGAAAAAACTATGGCAGATAATATTAATCTAGACAGTAAGCATATTGAACAACAAATAAGTGAAATGGCTAAGACTGCTGGAGAAGAATTAGAAAAAAATAAAGATATGGAAAATTAGCGATGAGAATTATTTCTGGTAAATTTGCAAAACGAAATTTATTTACTTTGAAGAGTCAAAAAACTAGGCCTACAAGTGATAAAGTCAAAGAATCGTTATTTAACAGTTTAGGCCAATTTTTTGCTGGTGGGCAAGTATTGGATTTATATGGCGGTAGCGGCGCATTAGCAATAGAAGCAGTCTCACGTGGCTATAGTCACGCAGCAATTGTCGATATTAACTATCAAGCAGTCGCGATAATTCGGAAAAATGTCGCCTTGACTGGTGAGGAAAACCGATTTGATGTGTATAAAATGTCAAGTAATTTAGCACTTAAGCAATTTTCTATTAAGGGACAAAAATTTGATTTGGTCTTCTTGGATCCCCCCTATGCTAAGCAGCAAATCAGTGCTGATATGCAAAAAATGGTTAGATTAGATTTGCTAGCTGAACAAGCGGTTGTTGTAGCAGAAACAGATGAAGGAAGTAATTTAGGTGAAGTTAGTGGCTTTAGTTTGGAAAAACAACATCACCTAGGACGAACGATAGTTAGCTTTTATCGAAAGGAAAAATAATGACTAAAGCACTCTTTCCTGGCAGTTTTGATCCAGTTACTAACGGACACGTTGGAATAATTAAGCAGGCAGCTAAGTTATTCGATCAAGTAGATGTATTAATAATGACTAATACTGCTAAACATTATCTTTTTTCACCTGATGAACGAGTAAATCTGGTTGAAGATGCAATAAGTAATTTATCCAACGTTCAAGTTATCAAAAGACCTGACCAACTAACAGTCAATGTTGCACGTCAATTAGATGCGACGGTAATTGTTCGCGGGGTACGAAACACAGAGGATTTCTTATATGAACAGCAAATTGCAGCCATGAATAAAGTGTTGGCACCAGAAATTGAGACAATTTTATTATTTACTCAACCTCAAGAAAGTTTTATTGCTTCAAGTATCGTTAAGGAAGTTGCGCGGTTTGAGGGAGAAGTTGAATCATTTTTACCAGCAACTGCTGCTCGGGAATTGAAGAAAAAAATGAGGTCAACTAATAATGAGTAATACGAAGCAACAAAATAAAAAAGGTAAGCAATCTACAATTAAATGGCTATTTTCAATTCTAGCAATATTGGCAATAATTATTGGCTTAAGTTGGCCAACCAATTATTATATTGAAATGCCTGGTGAGGCTGTGGCCACTAATCACTTTATTAAAAGTCAAAAAAAAGTACCCCAAAATTTTTATCTAGTTACGGTTAGTGAAACTAGTCAACCGGCATCAGTTTTTGAATATCTGCTAAGTTACACCCAAAAATTTGCTACTAGAGTACCCAAAGATGAGCTATTAGGCAATGCTACAAATAGTCAATATCAAGAATTACAAAAATGGTATATGCAAACTAGTCAGCAGAATGCCATTTATTATGCCGCTAAAAGAGCTAAGTTAAGGCCAAAGTTAAATTATGAAGGCGTCTATGTGATGCAAGTGCAAAAGAATTCTAGCTTTAAAAATAAACTTAAAGTTGGCGATACAGTCCTGGGCGCTGATCAGCATAATTTTCACTCAACTGCAGAAATGATGTCATACTTTCAAAAGAAAAAGATTGGTACAAAAGTTAAAATTAAAGTTTTACGAAACCAAAAGTACTATACTTTTTCTGGGAAAATTGTTAAAGTTGCCGGCACTGGCAAGGCCGGAATTGGCATTCAGTTAGTTGAACACATTAAAGTAACTACTAAGCCTAAACTTAAAATTGATGCTGGTGAAATTGGCGGACCATCAGCGGGCTTAATGTTTACGTTAACAAGTTATGAAATTTTTACTCAAGGTAAATTAGCTAAGGGACATAAGATAGCGGGTACTGGTACAGTTGCACCTGATGGTAAAGTTGGTGTCATTGGTGGAGTAGACAAAAAAGTTGTGGCTGCTGATAAAGCTGGAGCGGAAGTGTTTTTTGCCCCAACGGATACTTCGGTCGTTAAACAATCTGAAAGTAATTATGTAGTTGCTAAAAAAACTGCCCAAAAAATTGGGACTAAAATGAAAATAGTTCCAGTGCACACAGTCGATGATGCAATAAACTATTTGACAAATAATTATTAAAAAAAGCTCAGAAAAAATTCTGAGCTTTTTTTTCGTATATAACTTTAAGGAGGAAAGAGGAATGAATTGGGAAAAGATCAGGGATTGGCTCATTGAGCATAAGCAATACGTCATTATAGGGGTAATTTTTATTTTTATTGTATTTTGGAATAAATATGAAAATCGTGCACCAACCGTTGATGACCAGTTGGGTATTAAACAAACACATGTTCAAAAGAGTGCTTCAAATAAGCAAAAACAGCAGAAGAATGAAGTTGATAAGCCGCAATTTGTAGCAAGAAACAGTGATATAACTTGCGATATTTCAGGTGCTATTAAGCACCAAGGAGTCTATACTTTAAAAAATGGTGCAAGGCTACAGGAACTAATAACGGCAGCAGGTGGAATTGTAAGCAATGCCCAGCTAAAGAATGTAAATCGAGCATTAATTTTAAAAGATCAAGACAAGATTCACATTCCATATAAAGGTGAGAAAATCAAAATAAGTGAAATAATTATTTCTGCAAATTCAAGTCAAGGTGAAGCAGCAAGTACCTCTGCGACCGCAGTAGCAGCTACTAATTCTAATCAATCGGCTACGGGGAAAGTAAATATCAATACTGCAAACGAACAGGATTTACAAAAGCTAACTGGAATTGGTGAAAAAAAGGCAGCTCAAATAATTGCTTATCGTCAAAAAAATGGTCTTTTTAAAAGAATTGAAGATTTAAAGCAAGTTTCAGGTATTGGAGATAAAACTTTTGCAGCACTTAAAAATCAACTGGAAATTTAGGCAGCAGTTACAGCCAGGATTTTTTTTACTTACTGCGCTCTTATTTATTGACTTGAGTTTTTTAATATATCAGTGTTTCAAAATAGAACAAACAATTGTTTGTAGTTTATTCGGATTATATTTTATTTATTTATTATTAAAAAAATATTCAGCTTTAAAAAATGTATTAGCATTATTTTTGATTTTAGCAGCTGTAAGTGTAACTTTAAACAGGCACCATCCAACTTTTTCCCTTACTAGTAGTTCTTCAATTGAACTTTATCCTGATCAAGTAAACTTAAAGGATAATTGGCTTACTGGGGTAGGTAAGGTAAAAGGGACCCCAGTTTTAGTAACAGCAACTATTACGGATATGCAAAAAAAGCAACTGGAGCGTGGCTATCAAGTAGTTTTAACTAAGCTTAATGGGGAAGTTAAAAAAATTGATCAAGCAACTAATTATGGTCAATTCGATTTACGTAAATATTACTTAGGAAAAAATATAACGCAGCAGATTAATTTAAAGAGTTGTCATATTAAAACTCGAGTAGCTGGAATGATAAATTATTTACATTATTTACGCTTTTGTTTACAGTCTTATTTTAAAAAAATGCCACAATTACTATGCTTTTTTAGTAGTGAGTTGATATTAGGGGAAAATCCTAGTCAAGCTAATCAGCCGATTCTAGATAATTATCGCGATCTTGGCGTTATTCATATCTTGAGTATTTCAGGGTTACATGTAGGCATATATACTATACTTATTAGCACTATCTGCTGCTATTTTAAATTAACAGAATTTGAAACTTTTGCTTGCTGTGTGCCACTTTTATTAGGAGGAATTTTTTTTAGTAATTACCAAGCAGGCTTTATTCGGGCCAGCTTATCTTATTTTTTAAGCCAGATGTTCAAATTTCATCGCTTTCCAATTACTAAATTAGACTTACTAGGGCTGACATGCTTAGTCCATTTATTAATTGATCCACGTTTAATGATGCAAGCTGGGGCTCTTTTAAGTTATGTACTTAGTTTGGGCTTGGCTATTACAGATAAGCTACCTAATTTTAAACAGTCATTATTATTAAATATCTTTTTAGCCCCTTTGCTATTACTCTTCTTTTTCCAGTTAAATCTATTAACTGTAATTTTCAATTTGTTGATTGTGCCTTATTTTAACTACATTATACTGCCACTTACTTTTATAAATTTACTAACTTTTAGCCTTGTACCTAGCATGAGTACGGTTTTTGAAAAAATTTTAATGCTGGGAGAGCAACAAATCGGTAGCCTATCGGCTTCTAAAATTGGCCTATTAACTTTTGGTAAAATCAATTGGTGGCAATGCCTACTGCTAATTAGCTTAACAATAATTTTACTGTCTGATCAGAATGAGCCATATTTTAATCGGTTGCAACGAAAGTGGCTCTTTCAAAGTATAGGGTGGCTATACCTGATTTTGTTTTTAATAATTCATTTTCCGTTAACTGGTCAAGTAACTTTTATTGATGTTGGGCAAGGAGATAGCATTTTAATTACAACGCCTTTTCCTAGGAGAGCTTATCTGATAGATACTGGTGGTAAGCTTAATTTTAGTAAGCAAAAAGTGCAACCACAAATCAATAAAATTACGCTTCCCTTTTTAAAAGCTCAGGGAATTAGCAAACTTAATGGCATTTTTGTAACGCATAAGGATACTGACCATATTGGAGATTTAGGACCACTTATGAGTCAAATTCCAGTCGAAAGATTATATTTTGCACAAGGGTTGATGGCTAATCCTTCTTTTAAAAAGCGTATAGAAAAGCGCATAAAATTGAATCAGTTAGTGCAATTATTAGCGGGACAAGAAATTAAGGAACCACAAATTAAATTTAATATCGTTTATCCCTTTAAACCGGGACAAGGCGAAAATAAAGATTGCTTATCAATTTTTTTCAAAGTTGCAAATAAAAGCTGGTTATTTACCGGCGATTTAGACCAAGAAGGTGAACAAAAGTTGATGGCTAAATATAATTTACAGGCTAATTATTTCAAATTAGGTCATCATGGTAGTAAAACCTCGTCTAATCCTGATTTTTTACATAAATTAGCGCCAGAAATTGTCTTTATTTCAGCTGGTCGCAATAATCGCTTTGGACATCCTCATGTAGAAACTATTGCTACACTTAAAAAATTAGGCATTCCCTGGGTTTCAACACAGGATTGCGGTATGATTTCTTGGACATATGGTAAGTTTACTAAACCTAAATTTAATCGTTTTCTAAAGTAAAAATAAGTTAGCAATATTGCCGTTTTATTAACTTGGCTAAATTCTGATTTTGAATATATACTTTATTTCATCATAAATTAGGCGTGGGTTTCAACAGTAGACTATGATATGATTAATTAGATTTATACCAAATTTTAGGTTTTGATAATGGTGAGTAGCGATGACTTTACTTTCTTTATTTAAAAATTCAAGTAAGAATAATCCGCAAACGCTGATTACGGGAAATGATGCCTTTTTAAATGATTATTTGGCTGCCTCATTTACACATGAAGAAGCTTTTTCTGGCTTTGACTATCTAACTATTGATTGTGAAAATGATGGGCTAGATTTGTTGATAGCTGATTTAACTGAATCAAGTCTATTTAGTCAGAAAAAGGTAATTTTGGTGAAAAATCCATTTTTTTTAAAGGCTAAGGTTCCACAAAAATTAAAAAAGCAAACGGACCAACTACAAAAAATTTTTACTAATATTGAGCAGCTAGATGATATTGTTGTGCTAGTTGCTTCGTATGACAAACTTGATCGACGCAAAAAGTTAACGAAAACTGTCTTAAATAAGTTTAATGTTGTTGATACCACAGTAAAAAGTTACGAAGTTGGGAAAATAATTCAGGCAATTATGAATACCCAGGGTTATGAAATTTCAAGATCAGCATTACAATTGTTACTTGAACGAAGTGATCAAGTTTTAGATACTGCACTAAGTAATTTTAATAAGTTAAAGCTAGTTGCAGATAATGGCAAAATTACATCTGAATTAGTTGAAAAAAATATTGACCTTTCTTTGGCACAAAATATTTTTGCAATTTTGGAAGCTGCACTAAAACATGATTATCAAGAAGCAATTGATCGATTAGAAAATCAGTTGCGTGAAGGAACTAATCCCATCCAACTACTTGCTGTTTTTGAAAATCAGTTAGAATTAATTTTGGTAGTCAAAATTTTACAGCAGCGAAGCAGAACGGAAATGGAAATTGCTAAAACACTAGGGGTACATCCCTATCGGGTAAAGGTGGCCCTTAGCAACAAATTTGCAGTTACTCAGATAGAAAAGTTGCTTGAGCAGGCGATTGAGCTAGATTTCAATTATAAAAATGGTCAATATCGGGAAAGTGTTTTTTTGAAATTATTTATTTTAAGCATATAAAAAGCAAGAATGAACTCATTCTTGCTTTTTAATTTAGTTATACAAGTTTATTTGGCTAACTTAGCTAAGCGGCTCTTGTCACGACTAGCCTTGTTCTTATGAATAAGACCCTTTGAAGCAGCCTTATCTAATGCACGGGCAGCAGCAACATGTAATTCGGAGGCGTTTTCAGCACCAGCAGCTTGAGCAACCTTGAACTTCTTAACAGCAGTTCTTAATTGATTCAATTGAGCGGCATTGCGCTTTCTAGTAGCGTCTTGAGTTTTAACACGTTTAATAGCTGACTTGATTTGTGGCATAAAATTCACCTCCAATAATCGTAAATTCACTTAGTAAATTATACTGAAGAATAATTGCAGATGCAAGCTAATTTATACTTGCTTTTTAAAAAAATAATCTGTATTATACTATTGTTGTGAACCGTTAACGCTGTTTGCACGCTCACACCTGACGGTTAACGTTGTTAACGGCAATTATTTAATGAAAGGTGAAATATTATGGCAATTTCAAAAGCAGAAAAAGATGAAATTATTAAAAAGTTTGCGACTCATGAAGGTGATACTGGATCAACAGAAGTTCAAGTTGCAATATTAACAACAGATATTAACAATTTAACTGAACATATGCGTAATCATTCGCATGACCACCACTCATATGTTGGTTTATTGAAAAAGATCGGTCATCGCCGTAACTTGCTTCGTTATTTGCAAGATAATGATATTAATCGCTACCGTGAATTGATTAAGAAGCTTGGTTTACGTCGTTAATTTAATAAAATAAAAAGTCAGTTCGAACTAGGAACTGACTTTTTATTTTTCTCATCATTAATTTTTATGCTAGAATGAAAAAAGACACTTTTTTACGTTGTGATCGTAATGATCCATAAAATAACAATTGAATAGCAATAGAAAAGGAAATATGATGACTGATCAAGTTAAACTAATGATTTTGGGCGGCGTACGTGAGCAAGGAAAAGACATGTTTGCTGTCCAAGTAAATGACGAAATTTATATTCTTGATGCTGGTTTAAAATATCCTGATAGTACTTTGTTTGGAATTGATTTGGTTATCCCAGATCTTGATTTTTTTGAGCAGTATAGTGATCAGGTAGTTGGCATCTTTTTAACACATGGACATGCTGATTCTATCGGGGCATTGCCATATATATTACGTAAGTATGATATTCCGGTTTTTGGTTCGCAGCTCACAATTGAATTAGCAAAAATAAAAGTTAAACGTGAAAATAAGCGTCTAAAGACAAGTCTTTTTCATGTGATTGATGCAGATACAGAAATTGAATTTAAAAATTCTAATATTTCTTTCTTTCACACCACGCATTCAATTCCAGATTCCTTAGGAATTGATGTTCATACAAATGCGGGTGAGATAGTTTATACCGGTGATTTTAAATTTGATTTATCTGCAGCACCAAATTATCGGACTGATTTAGATAGATTGGCAGAAATTTCACAAAAAAATGTCTTGGCTTTGTTAAGTGACTCTTCTAATGCTGAAGCCACCTTACCAAATGTTTCGGAACAAGAAATTGGCGAATATGTGACTAATGTCTTCCGTAATGCAAAGGGAAGAGTGATTGTTGCAGCCAAAGCTTCTAATTTGATTCGTATACAGGAAGTATTAAATGCTGCTTATAGAACTGGTAAAAAAGTGTTGTTAACAGGCCGAGATGTTGCCAAAATTGTCCGTACAGCGATGGGCTTAGGTTATTTAAAAGTGCCGAAGGGGCTTTTGATACGTGTTAAAGACTTAAAGGAAATACCAGAAAATAAAGTGGTTATCCTTGAAACAGGTCAAATGGGCGAGCCCCTTAATTCATTACAGAATATGGCCAAGAAGCGCCATACGATGATTACCATTCATCCCGGAGATCTCGTTTTTATTGCAACTACTCCTTCTCATGCAGTTGAAACAACAGTAGCACAAACCAGCGATATGGTTTATCAAGCAGGTGGAAGGGTTATTGAATTAGGGCGTGCTAAAAGTACGAGTGGGCATGCTACAGGGACCGATTTACAAATGTTAATTAGTATCCTCAAGCCTAAATTTGTAATACCAGTTATTGGTGAATATCGCTTACTTGAAGCCCATAAAGACTTAGCAGTTAAAGCAGGAATAAGTCAAGAAAATGTAATAGTTACGCGTAATGGTGATTGTTTAAACTATGATTTTAAACAAGCTAAATTTTATTTGACTGACCCGGTTCCAGGTGATGATATCATGATAGATGGTTCTGGTATTGGAGATGTAGGTAATATTGTGCTACGTGACCGGGAGGTTCTTTCTGATGATGGGATTTTTATTGCAGTAGTAACTATTGATCGCCGAAAGAAAAAAATTATAGCTCAACCTCAAGTTACTAGTAGAGGTTTCGTTTATATTAAAGCAAATCGACAATTGATGCAGGATAGTGTTGAGTTAATTAAAAGCACAATTAAAAATAATTTTGAACATAAAAAGTTTGATTGGACTGAAATCAAACAGGATGTACGCAATGATTTAGAGAAGTTTTTGTACAAAAAAACTAATCGGCGACCGGTTGTTTTACCGGTGGTAATGGAAGTTAACCAAAACCGACACCGAGCTTTACAAAAACGCAACGGCAAAAATAACGATTACCACTCAGTTGATGTAAATAAATCTGGCAAGCGAATTATTAAGAAAGATTAATTATGACTACATTAAGTCAAAAAAATTTATTGCAGCTTGCAAGAAAAAATGAGTTAGATGGCAATGTGACACTAGCCATTCAAAACTTGGAAGAAGCACTACGTGATGGCTCAAGTCAAGAAATAGTTTTAATGCTTTGTGAATTATATTTAAAAGATAAGCAGGAATATGCTGCATATAGTTTGATTAAAGAAGAAAGAGATCTTTTTTCAGATAAAACTATTTTTACTGAATATAGTAAAATTTTAAAGGCTAATCATTTTGCTATTGAAGCTTTTGAAGTAACTAATTTGACCAAAGGAGAACTAGCTATTTCTGTTGAACCAGTAAGCATAACTGAACAACAAGAATTGATGCTTAAGTTTAAGCAACTACAACAGCCTACGCAATATGATTATCAGCAACTATTTAAATTAAGCTTAGCTAATTTTAAATTTTTTGCACAAAGTTTGTTAGTTGATCCAACTTTGAACTTTGCAGTAAGAATAGCACTCTGTGAAGATTTTGTACGGCTTGGTTTGAAAGATAAGATTAGCGTAGTCATTCTAGGTAATTTAGTGAAATTTATTCCAGCTGATACTAATTTATTAAAAGATGAGCCAATATATCGTGAAGTAATATCGGGCATAGGAGCAAAATATTATCATCGGCCAAGTCAATTACCAGTAGTTTTAGCTGAAGTTAACTTGATTTTAGGTAGTCTTTATCCTATGATAAATAAGTACGTTGATGAGCCTGATAGTTTCGCTAGCGATATTGCTTCTTACATTGATAACCACGATGGTAGGGGTAATCAAAAGCTGTTCGAAACAATCGAACTTAATTTGCCTAAATAATTTAAACAAAGGGGTTTACTTTTTGAAAACATTTAGTATAATAGCAAAGGATGTTTTCATTAGGCATGGCTCTATGCATTAAAATACTAGGCATTTGCCCATGAAAGTAGTACAATATTCAACAGAGAACTATCCGTTATTATCTCAACGGACTTCTTGCAAATTTACAGGAGGGTCATTTTAATGGCAGAAAAAGAACATTACGTTAGAACGAAGCCACACGTAAACATTGGTACTATTGGTCACGTTGACCATGGTAAGACCACTTTAACAGCGGCTATTACTAAAGTTTTATCAGAAAAAGGTTTGGCTAAAGCTGAAGATTATTCAGAAATCGATGCTGCACCAGAAGAAAAAGAACGTGGTATTACTATCAATACCGCTCACGTTGAGTATGAAACTGAAAAGCGTCACTATGCTCACATGGACGCTCCAGGACACGCCGACTATATCAAGAACATGATTACTGGTGCTGCTCAAATGGATGGTGCCATTTTAGTTGTTGCTGCAACTGATGGACCAATGCCACAAACTCGTGAACACATTTTACTTGCTCGTCAAGTTGGTGTTAACTACATCGTTGTCTTCTTAAATAAGACTGATTTAGTTGATGATCCAGAATTGATTGACTTGGTTGAAATGGAAGTTCGTGACTTGTTATCAGAATATGATTACCCAGGTGACGACATTCCAGTTATCCGTGGTTCAGCTTTGAAAGCTTTACAAGGTGACAAGGAACAACAAGACGTTATTATGAAGTTAATGGATACTGTTGATGAATACATTCCAACCCCAGAACGTCAAACTGATAAGCCTTTCTTAATGCCAGTTGAAGATGTATTTACAATTACTGGTCGTGGTACTGTTGCTTCAGGTCGTATTGACCGTGGTACTGTTAAGGTCGGCGATGAAGTTGAAATCGTTGGTTTAGTAGAAAAGGTTATCAAGTCAGTTGTTACTGGTTTGGAAATGTTCCACAAGACTTTAGATTCTGGTGAAGCCGGTGATAACGTTGGTGTATTGCTTCGTGGTATTGACCGTGACCAAGTTGTTCGTGGACAAGTTTTAGCTGCACCTGGCTCAATTCAAACCCACAACAAGTTCAAGGGTCAAGTTTATGTCCTGAAGAAGGAAGAAGGTGGACGTCATACTCCATTCTTCTCAGACTACCGTCCTCAATTCTATTTCCACACTACTGATATTACTGGTGAAATCGAATTGCCAGAAGGTACTGAAATGGTTATGCCTGGCGATAACACAGAATTTACTGTTACCTTAATTAAACCAGCAGCCATTGAAAAGGGTACTAAGTTTACTATCCGTGAAGGTGGTCGTACTGTTGGTGCTGGTCAGGTTACTGAAATCCTTGACTAGTTCATAAAAGGACAGTTTAAAAAGATGTACTTCTTCATAGAAGTACATCTTTTTTTGCCTAAATTTGTTTTTTTCAATCGTTTAATGTAAGATAATTTAGTATGTACGATGAAGTGATACTTGACATTGGAGGTATTTAATTAATGTCTGTAAATTGGAATAAAACTGGTGAAAATAACGGTGAACTTACTTTTGATATTCCCCAAGCTGAAGTTAAGCGTGGGTTAGACTCAGCTTTTAAGCGAGTAAAAAATAATTTACGTGTTCCTGGTTTTAGAAAAGGACATGTTTCTCGAGTAATTTTTAATCAATATTATGGTGAAGAAGCATTATATGAAGATGCGTTAAATATGGTTCTTCCAACTGCATATGCTACTGCAGTTAAAGAGGTTGGCATTGAAGCAGTAGGGCAACCACAAATTATCCCTGTTTCAATGGAAAAGGGTAAGGACTGGAGTGTAAAAGCACTTGTCAATGTTAAGCCTGAAGTTGAATTAGGTGACTACAAGGGTATTGAAGTTCCTAAACAAAATACGCGGGTATATGCTAAGGATATTGAGAATGAACTTGAGCAAGATCGCCAGAAGAATGCTGAACTTGTGCTTAAGAAAGATGCTTCTGCTAAAGGTGACACTGTAACTATTGATTATAAGGGTACAGTAGATGGCGCAGCCTTTGATGGAGGAACAGCTAATGATTACGCTCTTGAACTTGGCTCAAATACCTTTATTCCTGGCTTTGAAGATCAACTAATTGGTCATAAGGCTGGTGATGATGTAGACGTTGTAGTAACATTCCCAGAAGACTATGGTGCAAAAGATTTAGCTGGTAAGGAAGCACATTTTGCTACAAAGATTCATGAAGTTAAATCAAAGCAACTTCCTAAATTAGACGATGAATTTGCTAAAGATATTGATGATTCTGTTGAAACGCTTGATGAATTAAAAGAAAAAATCAAGAAAGATTTAAAAGCTAAAAAAGAAGAAGAAGCTAAATCAGCGATTGAGCAAGCCGCAATTGAAGCAGCAGTTAACAATGCAAAGATTAAAGAAATACCTGATACGATGATTCAAGAAGATGTTAATACTCAAATGAATCAATATTTAGGTAATATGCAACGTCAAGGCATTAATCCAGAAACTTATTATAAATTAACTGGAACTACTGAAGAACAATTGCGTTCACAGTTTAGCAAGGATGCAGAAGAAAGAGTTAAGACTAACCTAGTTCTTGAAGCAATCGTTGAAAAAGAAGATATTAAAGCCTCAAAAGAAGAGATTGATAACGAAATTAAAGAGCTTGCAAAAGAGTACAATATGGATGAAAAGACTGTCCGTAATACTTTAACTGATGACATGCTTTCACACGATATCAATATTCGTAAGGCAATTGATCTTGTCACTGACAATGCAAAACAAGTTGCTAAATCCAAGATTAATGACGACGATAAGAGTTCAGACAACAAATAGAACTTAAATCGAAAGTAGAAAGGTAGTTTATTTAACTACCTTTTTATTTTTCTACAAGCAAATAATTCAAGTACCTAACATATTTATGATACTCTTAAACTTGTAGACATAAGGAGGAATAGAATGGCATCACAATTTACTGATCAAGAAGAAATTAAGTGCTCCTTTTGTGATAAAACACAAGATCAAGTTAAAAAAATGATTGCTGGTAATGGTGTTTATATTTGCAATGAATGTGTTAATTTATCTAAAAAAATTATCGACGATGAATTGAAATCAGATTCATTAAAAGAGGCAAAAGACTTACCAAAGCCGATGGAAATCAAGAAGCAGCTTGATCAATATGTTATTGGGCAAGAGAGAGCCAAGAAAATTTTGTCAGTATCTGTTTATAACCATTATAAACGGATTACCCAGATGGATATTGATTCTTCAACAGAATTGCAAAAATCAAATATTGCTCTTATTGGGCCTACTGGTTCAGGTAAGACCTATTTAGCTCAAACTTTGGCTCGTATTCTGGATGTTCCATTTGCCATAGCAGATGCAACAACTTTAACAGAAGCTGGTTATGTTGGTGAAGATGTTGAAAATATTTTACTAAAGTTATTGCAAAATGCTGATTACGACATTGAAAGAGCGCAACGTGGAATTGTGTATATAGATGAAATTGACAAAATTTCTAAAAAATCTGAAAATGTATCGATTACACGTGACGTATCTGGTGAAGGAGTGCAGCAATCGCTCTTAAAAATCTTAGAAGGCACTATTGCCTCAGTTCCACCACAAGGTGGACGTAAACATCCCCAACAAGAATTGATTCAGATTGATACCACTAATATTTTATTTATTGTTGGTGGAGCATTTGATGGGATAGAACAGATAGTTAAAGGTCGGTTAGGTAAAAAAGTTATCGGTTTTAGTGCAGAAAGTAAGTTAAATTCAATACAAGATGAAGAATGGACAGAGCACTTGACGACTGGTGATTTAGTTAAATTTGGTTTAATTCCAGAATTTATTGGACGTATACCGATTGTAGCTACCCTAAATAAATTAGATAATAAAGATTTAGTTCGTATTTTAACAGAACCCAAAAATGCTTTGGTAAAACAATATAAAAAATTATTTTCTCTTGATGATGTTGAACTAGAATTTACAGATAGTGCTTTAACAGCAATTGCTGATTTGGCAATTGAACGTAATATGGGTGCGCGTGGTTTAAGAACAATTATTGAAAATGCAATGATGAGCATTATGTATGAAATACCTAGTGAGACAGATATTGAAAGAGTTGAAATAACTGAAGATGTGATTACTAAGCAAGCTGAACCTCGAGTTGTTAGAAAAAAAGAAAGTGGTAAGCCACTTAAAGAAGAAATTAAGGTTGTAAATGATCATTAAGAGTAGTGACTATGCAATTAGTGCAGTTAAAGAAGAACAGTATCCTCAAGATAATTTAAGTGAGATTGCTTTAGCGGGTCGTTCTAATGTTGGAAAGTCCAGTTTGATTAATTCATTATTAGGACGCAAAAATTTAGCTAGAACATCTTCACAACCTGGGAAAACACAAACTTTAAATTTTTATATTGTTAATCAAGATTTTTATTTAGTAGATGTTCCAGGATATGGCTATGCGAAAGTTTCTCAGGCACAACGAGAAAAATTTGGCGAAATGATTCAAGATTACCTTGAAACTAGAGAAAACTTAAAGGGATTGATTATTTTAGTTGATTCAAGGCATGAACCTACTAAAAACGATGTTGCGATGTATAACTATGCCTTAGTTCTTGAATTGCCAATTTTGGTAGTTTGTACAAAAATTGATAAAGTAAAGAAAAGTCAGCAAAATAAAGTTATATCCAATCTAAAGAAAAATTTTGATTTAGCTCATGCTAATGTTAGTGTATTAACTTATAGCTCTGTGCAAAAAACGCATGTTAAAGAAGTATGGACTTGGATTGAACAATATTTGTAAGACTAAAGTAAATAAAAATGGCCCATTAATGAGCCATTTTTATTTTGCCTTTTTTTTATCTTTATTGCTTTTCTTTTTTTTATCTTCAGGAACTGTAGCAAACTTATCAAATAATCTTTCTAAATTGTCTTGCTTTTTAAAAGTTAATCCCATAATTATCTTCCTTTCGTTTGTCTTATTATAATAAAAAAAGAAAGATTCGGCTAGTGCTAACTTATTATTAGAAATAATTATTATTATGTAAAGTAATTGCTAATTTAAAACCCTATCCAGGCTCCCAGAAAGAAAGTTTGTGATAAAATTGATTCAGCAAATAAGGAAGTGAGTTTTTGGCAACAAAATTAATTGAAAATAAATTAAAGCTTTTGCCTGCTAAGCCAGGCTGTTATTTGATGAAAGATATAAACGGTAAGGTTATTTATGTTGGTAAGTCAAAAAATCTGAAGAGCCGCGTTCGGTCGTATTTTAAGAGTAAACAGGTTGGACGTAGGGCTGAATTAGTGCGTGAAATTCGAGATTATGACATTATCACTGTATCAACGGATAAAGAAGCATTTCTATTAGAAGTTACCTTAATTAAAAAATATCAACCCTACTATAATGTACAGTTGAAACAAGGAACAGGTTATCCTTATATTGAAATCACTAATGAACGCGATCCTCAAACTAAGTTAACTAGTATTGTGCGTAAGGATGGTGGATATTACTTTGGTCCATATCCTAATGTTTATGCGGCACAAGCAACATTAAAATTTATTCAAAAGCTTTTTCCTTTAAGAAGGTGCAATGGTAAACAGAAAAGACCATGTTTATATTATCATATGGGGCAGTGCTTAGGGGCTTGCTTTAAGGAAGTTCCCAAAGAAGAATACAGAGCACAAATTAAAAAAATCAAAAGTTTTTTAAATGGAGACATAACAGCAGTTAAACAAGATTTAAATAAGAGAATGGGTAAAGCTGCTGAAAATTTAGAATTTGAACGAGCAGCAGAAATTCGTGATCAACTCGCATATATTGAAGAAACAGTCGAAAAGCAAAAAATAATTTCTAATGACAATACTCAGCGTGATATTTTTAATTTTTATGTAGATAAATCATGGATTGCGATTCAAATTTTCTTTTTAAGACAGGCTAAGTTACTTAGAAGCGAAACAAGAATGTATCCCTTAACTGATGAAAGTGACCCCGAAGATGCATTTACTTCATTTATTGTGCAATTTTATGGTCAAAAAAATAGAGTATTACCAAGAGAAGTCTTAGTACCAACTGGAATTGATAATGAAGCCTTAGGTGAAGTTTTACAAGTTCAAGTTAGAACTCCCATCAGAGGACAAAAGAAAGCATTATTAAAAATGGCAAAGGAAAATGCTAAACTTAAATTGGATGATAAGTTTAGATTGTTAGAACTTGATAACCGTAAGACTAAGGGGGCACAAAAAGAAATCTTTGATGCTTTGACTCTGCCCTATGGACATGTAATTGAAAGCTTTGATCACTCCCACATTCAAGGAACAGATCCAGTTTCAGCACTAGTGGTTTTTAAAGACGGAGAACCTGATAAAAATTCATATCGAAAGTATAAATTAAAAGGTGAAGTTGAACATCAAAACGGGGGTGATGAAGTTCGTAATACGCGTGAAGTTGTTCGTCGCCGATATAGTCGCCTTTTACGTGAACATAAAAAAATGCCTGATCTCATCTTAATGGACGGTGGACAAATTCAAATTGATGCTTGCCAGGATATTTTGCGTAATGAATTGGATTTAAAAATACCGGTTGCTGGTATGGTTAAGGATAATAAGCACCGAACAAATCATCTGCTTTATGGCGACCCAATTAATGGCATACCCATGAAATTGATTCCACTTGATCCTAAATCACAAGGATTTTATCTAATGACTAGGATTCAGGATGAAGTACACCGATTTGCCATTACTTTTCATCGGCGTACACATGCAAAAAATGCCTTATCAAGTAAGCTTGATTCAATTAAGGGAATTGGTCCAAAAAGTAGAAATAAGCTTTTAAGACAATTTGGATCTTTAAAGAAAATAAAGGAAGCAAGTATTGCAGAATTATGTTCAGCGGGATTAACTTTACCACAGGCGCAAACTGTTAAATTAACGTTGTGACGCTAATTTTATCGAATGTGCCAGAATTTTTGTGGTATAGTATTAAGGTTAGTGCAATTGGGAGGAAAAATACATGCCAACATTTGTCGATCAAACTAAGATTGAAGTTCAAGCTGGTAAAGGTGGAGATGGTATCGTTGCCTTTCGCCATGAAAAATATGTACCAAATGGCGGACCAGCCGGAGGTGATGGTGGTCGCGGTGGAAGTATTATTTTTGTTGCTGATAGTGGGTTAAGGACCTTGATGGATTTCCGTTATCGGCGCAAATTTAAGGCCGAGAATGGTGAAAACGGTCGTATAAAATCACAATATGGTCGTGGCGCTAAAGATCTCTATTTACGAGTACCGCTTGGTACAACTGTATACGACTTTAACACTAATGAAGAAATCGGAGATCTAACCGAAAATAAGCAAGAGTTAATTGTTGCTCATGGTGGTCGTGGTGGTCGTGGAAATATTCATTTTGCTAATAGTGTTAATACTGCTCCAGAAATTGCTGAAAATGGTGAACCTGGTGAAGATCGAGTTCTACGCTTAGAACTTAAAGTACTAGCCGATGTTGGTTTAGTAGGCTTTCCATCAGTAGGTAAATCGACTTTATTATCAGTAGTAACAAAAGCAAAACCTAAGATTGGGGCCTATGATTTTACTACACTTACTCCTAATTTAGGAATAGTCATTCTTCCTGATGGTCGTGATTTTTCAATAGCTGATTTACCTGGATTAATCGAAGGCGCCAGTCAAGGCGTTGGTCTTGGTATTCAGTTTTTACGTCATATTGAAAGAACTAAAGTGATTTTGCATTTTGTATCAATGGATCCAGATAATGGTCGTAGCGCAATTGAGGATTATCAAAAAATTCGTAAGGAATTGTTGTCTTATGACCAAAATCTAGGAAAAAGACGTGAAATAATTGTAGCCACGCAAATGGACTTACCTCAAGCTGCTGACAAGCTAGCTAAATTTAAGCAGGATTTAAAACAAGCTGCTATTAATGAACCGGTTTATCCAATTTCAAGTGTTACTCATCAGGGTATTGAGCAGTTGCTTAATAATACAGCCATTTTAATAGAGCAAGTCGAACAGGAACAGGCTAAAGAAAACATAAAGGTTAGCCAAGTTATTAAGGAATATCGATACGAAAAATCTAAGAAAGATGAATTCACGATCGAAAAGCTTGAAGATCATTTATTTGAAATTAAGGGTGAAGGTTTAGAAAAATTAGTTGCAAGAACCAACCTGGATTATCAAGATAGTATTATTCGTTTAGCTCGGCAATTAAAGAACTTAGGTGTAGATGAAGCACTACGTAAAAGTGGGGCTGTTGACGGTGATGACGTTGTTATTGGCACATTTAATTTTGAATTTGTTCAATAAATTTAATAGAAAAGTTTGAAAATATGGAAAAAAATCGGTTTATTACAGGATATTCTGGACTCAGAGCATTGGCAGTTATTGGGGTGATTTTATATCATCTTAATCCCGATACTTTTATTGGTGGCTATCTTGGTGTACCGATATTTTTTGTCTTATCAGGGTATTTAGTTACTTGTCAAATGTTAAAGTCATATGAAAAAGATGGTTTTTTTGATAACGTAAATTTTTATTGGAGTAGAATTAAAAAATTATATCCATCATTACTTTCGGTCTTATGGCTTTCTTCGGCGTATATATTATTATTTCAGCGCAATTTACTTGCTAATTTATGGCAAATCGTAGTTTCTAATGTACTAAGTGTTTATAACTTTTGGCAAATATTTAATGGGCAAAGTTACTTTGAACGATTTGCTGCTAATGAGTCACCTTTTGTCCATCTTTGGACAATGTCAATTAATGGGCAATTCTATCTTTTATGGCCATTGGTCGTTTATCTACTTGTCAAGTATGCAAAGAATAGAAAAGTAATGGTCAAAATGCTTTCAGGTCTTTCTCTACTTTCTGCTCTTGAAATGGCAATTATGTATCGAATTGGTGTTAATATTAATAGGATTTATTACGGTACTGACACACGTTTTTTTGCTTTAGGTATAGGAGCAGTATTAGCCGTATTATGGCCAATAAATAAATTGAAGACCGAAATTAAGCAAAGTGAAGCTTATTTTTTGGATGGCATGGGTTTTGTTGCCTTATTTATTATTTTATTGATGTTTTTTAGTCCAGCAATGAATGCTGAAGGGCCATTTCCTTATTATGGTGGGATGGTGTTATTTACGATAGCAACAACTATCTTTGTGGCTGTTATTGCTCATCCATGTAGTCACTGGAATAGATGGATGACCAATCCGGTTTTTAATTGGCTCGGTTCTAGAAGCTATGGTATATATTTATATCAATTTCCAGTTATGATCTTTTTCGAAGATAAAGTAGCTAATCTAGCTGAATATGCTTTTTTATACCATTTATTTGAAATTGCGATAATTCTTGTCTTAAGCGAATTGTCATATCGCTTTATTGAAAAGCCATTGAGTAAAATTAGTCTATCTTCCATCAAAAAATACCTAAAAAAAGTTTTAAATTTTAAGACAAAAAATTACGGTTCTAAAATCCAGGCTTTAGTAATAAGTTTAATTTTTATTTGCGGTAGTATTGCTATCATTGTTTCACCAATGGTTAAAGCTCAAGATTATAATCAGTCGCAGTTAGCTGTAAGAATTCGAAAGAATTGTCGGCAGCAAAAAAAAGATAATCAACTGGCAATTGCCAAAATAAAAAAAAGTAAGAAAAAAGATCAAAAAAGAGCTAAACTAATTAAAGTAGCTAATAAGACTGCAAAGAGCCACCCAGTCAATCGGTTATATAAAAAATATGGAATTTCACAACTTGATTTACAATTAGCACATAAAGTTCAATTAACGGCAATTGGTGATTCTGTTATGGCAAGTTCTAGTAACGATTTAACGCGGTTAATGCCTAAATCTATTATTGACGCGGCTGTTTCTAGACAAGTAAACGCATCTTTTGGGTTACTTGACCATTACAAGTCTCAGCATGTCTTAGCTGACAATGTATTAATTGCTTTAGGAACAAATGGAGCTTTTCCAATGTCTGACTTAAATCAACTAATGCAACTAATAGGATCTAAGCGGCAAGTTTTTTGGATTAATACTTATGTGCCCAATAGACCGTGGCAAAATCAGGTCAATCAATCTTTAACTAAAGCGGCTAGACGTTATCATAATTTAAATATTATTGATTGGTGCAACTATGCAAAAAGTCATCCCAATTGGTTTTATGATGATCATACTCATCCTACACCAATCGGCTCAAAATATTATAGCGCTTTTGTTGTCAAAGCAATCGTTAAGCATGCAAAATTTTAGAATGGGAAATTTATGGAGTTACAATTTTTAGGTACAGGAGCAGGGCAACCATCAAAGCAACGCAACGTATCAAGCATTGCCCTTAAAATGCTTGATGAATTAAATGAGATTTGGTTATTTGATGTAGGTGAAGCTACGCAACATCAAATTTTGCGGACTAATATTCGAATGCGCAAGATAACAAAAATATTCATTTCACATAATCATGGCGATCATATTTTTGGCCTGCCTGGCTTTTTGGCAACTAGATCATTTCAAGGCGATGTTGGTCCAATAACAATTTATGGTCCCCCAGGCTTAGAACAATTTGTTAGAACTTCTTTAAAAGTATCAAGAACAAAAATTTCCTATCCAATTAGGTTTGTACCGCTAGAAAAGGGTGGACTGATTTTTCAAGGCAATGGATTTAGAGTTTTCGCAGAAAAATTAGAACATCGAGTGCCTAGTTTTGGCTATCGCGTAGTTGAAGATCCTCATCAAGGTGAACTTTTAATGGATAAATTAGCGCAATATAATATACCTAATGGACCATTACTTGGTAAACTAAAAAATGGGGAGAAAATCGTTTTGGATGATAATACGATTTTGGATGGACACGATTTTTTAGGTCCATCTAAGGCTGGTCGGATAATTTCAATTATTTATGATACCCGTTCAACGGCAACAATTGCACAGCTAGCTAAAAATGCTGATGTCTTGATTCATGAGTCTACTTTTGCTGGTAACGAAGCAGATTTAGCGTATTCTTATTATCATTCGACTGCGGTAGAAGCGGCTAAGGTTGCGCAAGCTAATGGGGTAAAGCGTTTGTATTTAAACCATATTTCAGCTAGATACTTAGGTGCAAAAGCAAAAAAATTAGTGCAACAAGCGGAGAAGATATTCCCCAATACTAAATTGGCTAATGATTTTGATCGAGTTATAATTCCAATGAAAGGTGAAGAAAAATGAGCGATTCATTAAGAGATAAAGTGGTTGTTATTACAGGAGCTTCAAGTGGTATAGGTCATTCAATTGCCTTAGAGAGTGCTGGTCGTGGTGCTACAGTTGTTTTAATTGCAAGAAGAGAAGATGAACTTGATCATCTTGCAGCTGAGGCACATGAACTTTCTGGTGCTCCAGCTTACGCATTTGTCACTGATATGGGGGAGAGCGACGCAATTGATGCTACTTTTAAAAATATAATTAAGGTAACTAATCATATTGATTATTTAGTCAATTGCGCCGGATTTGGAAAATTTGGTAACTTTGTCGAGATGAATCGGCGCGAAATAACTGCCATGTTTCAAGTCAATGTATTGGGTTTAATGTATTTTACGAGACTAATTGGTCGAGTGATGATGGACCAAAAGGCAGGGCAAATTATAAACTTTGGTTCAATTGCTGGCAAAATTCCAACAGTTAAATCTGCGGCATACAGCGCATCAAAAGCAGCTGTTATTCAATTTTCTAATGTCTTGCGCTTAGAATTAAAACCCTTTGGCGTTAAGGTGATGACTGTTAATCCTGGTCCAGTTTATACTAACTTTTTTAATATTGCTGATAAAACTGGACATTATGTTGAAAATATTCAAGGATATATGCTTGACCCTGATGATGTTTCTTGGCAAGTGGTACATTATTTTGGTAGCAATAAGCGCGAACTAAATATTCCGATTAGTCTTGCTGTGTATGCGAAACTGTATAATTTGTTTCCAAGTATAGGTGACAAATTATCTATTAAGTATGCTTCCAGAAAGTAGTTCAACCAATGAAAAATAAAATTGATCAGTTAAAATTAATTTTAACTTTAATTCTTAGCTTGTTATCGGTAATTTTTGTAGTTATTAATACTGGCAATGTGGCAATCAATTTTGGTTTATTTAAACTCAATTTGCCCTTAATTATTATTTTAGTTTTAATGCTAATTATTGGCGTTTTAATCGGCTGGTTTTGGGGTTCAAATGGACATAATCATGATAAGAATAACTAATATATCTTGATTTATTTGGGATACAATAGTATCATTAACAAACGTGAAGTGTTTAAGGCCCTTATTAATAGTGACCGGAAAACCTAATTTACAATAAAGGAGATCAATTAAATGGCAGTTCCTAAGAGACATACTTCTAAGCAAAAGAAACGTTCACGTCGTGGTCATATCAAATTAACTGTTCCAGCAATGCATTACGATGCAACTACTGGTGAATACCGTTTGAGCCACCGCGTTTCACCTAAAGGTTATTACAAAGGTCGTCAAGTTGCTACAGAAGCTAATAGCAGTGACAACCAATAATATGAAAAAAACACCGATTATTGGTGTTTTTTTTTACCTAAAAGAATCTGTTGAGTAAGAGGAAAATGATGGAAATAGTATTTTTGAGTTCAAGTGACATTCATGGCTATATATTACCGACTGATTATCAAAATTTCGGAACTGAAGATGTTTCTTTTGGTTTAAGTCGAGTAAGTAGTGTAATTAAGTCAGAGCGAGCAAAATATGGCGCTAATAACGTTGTTGTAGCAGATACAGGAGATTGCTTACAAGGCTCTCCTTTAGCCGCATATGTTCATACAGCAGATGAGACTGCCCTAAAACAATATACTGACTTATATAATGCTATTGGCTATGATGTACGCTGTTTAGGAAATCATGATTTTAATTTTGGCCTAACTTATTTAAGACAATACATTAATTACAATCACTCAACTTTGTTAAATGCCAATATTTTAGCAAAGAAGACTGCTCAACCGGCTTTTGGTCAAGGCTACTGTATAATTACTAAAAATGGCATCAAGATAGGCATAATTGGAGTAACAACTAAACGAGTTCCTGCATGGGAACCAGCAGAGAATGTTACAGGCTTGAAATTTTTGTCTGCTTTTGATCAAGTTAGATATTATACACAAATTATACGAGCTGAAGTTGATATCTTGGCAGTTATTTACCATGGCGGCTTTGAAGCCGATATACATACTGGTCAAGCAACAGAACCAAAAACTGGTGAAAACGAGGGATATCGAATTTTAAAAGAAATTCCAGAAATTGATGTTTTTTTGACAGGTCATCAACACCAAAAAATGAGTTTAGAAGCTTTTGATACGGCAATTGTTCAACCTGGATATCGCGGAGAAGCTGTTGGTAAGGTTGTCGTTGAAATAGATGAAGACACTAAAAAAATCCAATCAACAACTGCAAGTTTAATTGATACAAAAGATTATTGCCCTGATAAAGAAATAATTTCTTTATGTTCAGATTTAAATAAGCAAACTGAAAACTGGCTTGATCAACCAATTGCTCATTTAAATGCTCCAGCCAAAATAGATAACGCTCAAAAAGCTAGACTTCAAGGAGCCCCTTTTGTCAATCTTTTACAACAAATGCAGCTATATTATACTCAGGCGGATATCTCGGCAACTGCAGTAATGAGTGAAACCGCAAAAGGATTCGAGCAAAAAGTAACAATGCGTGATATTTTGCTTAACTATCCGTATGCTAATCAGTTATGCCGTGTAAAATTAACTGGAAAAGAATTAAGACAAATTATTGAACATAGTCTTTCATTTTTAATTAAAAATGATCAAGGTAAAATTGAATTTGCTCCTAAGTATCAAAATCTACTTTTTAATTTTGATACGTTCTATCCTATAAATTATCAAGCTGAAATTGATCGTCCCATTGGGCAAAGGCTAACCAGATTAGAACTTGATGGACAAGAAATTGCAGATGGGCAAATCTACCGTTTGGCAGTCAATAATTATCGCGCAATGGGTGGCGGTTTTTATCCCGTCTATAATTTAGACAAAATTGAAGAGATATATGACAAGGATTATATACAAATGTTTCAAGAATTTTTAACTCAGATTAAGCCGAAGGTTGATTTAGTTAAAAATTATTCTTTCAAATAAAAAAGCAGGCGGTATTGCCGTCTGCTTTTTTTATTTTAAATTTGAATACTTACTTTTATCTTTAGTTGAATGAGCTGTAATTGTTGGGATAGTTGCTGCAAATAGTAGTCCAAAAATGATACCCACAACTATAGCTTCACCAAAATTAAATACGTTCTGTGTTAAAGGTGCAGCAATAAAACCAACGATTAACATATAAACAATACTCCAACCAATAGTTACAATATATCGCCCCATAAAAGTTCCCTCTTTCATAGATGAATTTTAACAAAGTTAGCGTTTGATTTCAAATCTTAAAGGTGGTTTTTGGTATACTTATATTAGGAAGAAAGGTGGCATGAAAAATGAAAATGGCTGCGCTGCAGAATATTAGTGCATTTACATTGTTAGAAAGTCCAACAAAAATTAAAGACTTGTTGCTAGCTGCCAAAAAACAAGGTTATGAGGCAATCAGCCTAACAGATATTAATGTTACTTATGGGTTAGTAAATTTTTTCGAATTAGCTCAAGAAGTAGGTATTAAACCACTTTTAGGAATGCAAATTCGAGTGAATGGCTTAATTGATACGTTTAATCAATATGATTTGATTGTCCTAGCAAAAAATGATGCTGGTTATCGTAATCTTTTACGCTTATCAAGCAGAATCAACCTAAAAACTGATAACGGAACTAATAAAAAAGTTTTGACTTTGACAGAGCTAACTAAAGATTTGACCAATTTAATTTTAATTGTTCCAGCAAATCCTTATAGTGAACTTTTGAATTTGCAAGGACAAGACGAACGATTGGGCAATGATTTTGTACGAAAACTAATTGGGATTATACCCAAATCAAGTGAATTGTATTTAGGAGTTTACGGGTCACCAAAACAAAAAGTTTATATTTCATATGTCAAAATGCTAGCTAAACAATTTAAACTACCCTTAGTTTGCGTTGAAGATACACGTTATTTAAAGCCCGAAAATCAATTCCTACGGCATACTTTAAAATCTGTTAAAAATGGTAGTGTATTACCCGATGTTCAATCTTTAGCAAAGCAAAGTGGCTCGCACTATTTACCTTCAACTGAGGAAATAAGTGAGCGCTACCATAGTTTAGACCTTGATCAAGCGGTCAGCAATACATGGGAAATAGCTAATAAATGTACAGCACAAATTACCTTTCAATTGCCAGTTTTACCTAAGTATAAACAGAATAAGTTTCAAACTTCTAAAGAATATCTTAATGAGTTAGCGCAACAGGGATTGAAACAGCGTTTCAGTGGACAAACTGTTCCAATGCAATATCAGCATCAATTAGACTACGAGTTAAAAGTGATTGATGAAATGGATTTTAATGATTACTTTTTAATTGTATGGGATGTTGTTAGCTATTGTCACCGTGTGAATATTGCTATGGGCCCTGGACGTGGTTCAGCTTGTGGTTCACTTGTCTCGTATGTTTTGAAAATTACTGAAGTAGATCCAATTCAATATAATTTATTGTTTGAACGCTTTTTGAATCCTGCGCGGCATGAAATGCCAGATATTGATTTGGATATTCCAGATAATCGGCGTGATGCTGTAATTAAGTATATGTATGAAAAGTATGGCATGGACCACGCTGCTCAAATTCTTACTTTTGGTACTTTAGCAGCAAAGCAAGTTTTACGTGATACTGGAAGAGTTTTTGGTCTAAGTGAGGCCGAATTGAGTAAATGGTCAAATAGTGTTCCTTTTTCTAAAGGGAAGATTACCCTAAAACAAGCATATGAATCTTCTCCTGAAATGAAACTCTTGGTAAATGTAAATGAAAAAAATAAGCTGTTATTTAAAACAGCGCAAGAATTAGAAGGCTTACCGCGGCACTATTCCATTCATGCTGCAGGATTAGTTATTAGTGATAATTCAATTGCAGCAATTAGTGGCTTGCAAGCAGGTCAACTCGGGATACCTGTTACTCAGCAAACTAAGGCATATGTTGAAGCTTTAGGACTACTAAAAATTGATTTTTTAGGGTTGCGTAATTTAACTATTTTAGGCGAAACTGAGGAATTAATTCATGCTCAAGGGAAGAAATTTAATGCCAATCAAATTCCACTTGATGATTTTGAAACCATCAGGTTATTTCAAACAGGTAATACAGGGTTGATTTTTCAGTTTGAATCAAGTGGTATCAAAGAGGTGTTACGCCGGCTTCATCCAGATAATTTTGAAGACTTAGTGGCGGTGAATGCGCTTTATCGTCCCGGACCAATGCAAAATATTTCATCTTTTATTGCTCGAAAACAGGGAAAAGAGAAAGTAACTTATCCAGATGCTAGTTTAAAGAAAATACTAGCGCCAACATATGGTATCTTGGTTTATCAAGAACAAGTTATGCAAACCGCACAAGTTTTAGCTGGCTTTTCTCTAGGAGAAGCCGATATCTTACGGCGTGCAATGTCGAAGAAAAATCAAGTTGTCATTGAACAAGAACGTAGTAAATTTATAGCTGGTGCAATAAAGAAAGGCCGTTCTAAAGACGTAGCTGAAAAAGTTTATAATTATATTGCAGAATTTGCTAATTATGGCTTTAACCGCTCACATGCGGTTGCTTATACCAAATTGGCCTTTTGGCTGGCTTTCTTACAGGTTCATTATTCGACTGAATTTTATACAGCAATGTTGAATTCCACAAGTGCCAATCAGTTGAAGACAAATGATTTAGTAATGCAAGCTCAAGAATTGGGGGTGAAAATTTTACCGCCAGATATTAATCAAAGCGGCTTAGATTATGAAATTAAAAATGGGAAAATAATTGTTGGCTTACGTGCCATTAAAAATATCCGTCTTGATTTTTTAAAGCAAATAATTGAAGTTCGAGCAAAAAGTAAATTTACATCTTTTAGTGATTTTTTACGGCAGATTGATCCTAAATTCATTCAACCCAAAGTGATTCAAACGCTAATTAAAGCAGGTTGTTTTGATCGGCTGGATTCCAATCGCAATGAATTATTAGAAAATAGTCAAGAAATCATTGAAAATGTTGAACTAACAGGTAAAAATATTGCTCTTTCAGAAAGTCTAGGGGGTGTACCACTTAAACAAGCTTCCATGCCTTCGAAACAAGAAAAAGCGCAAATGGAAGAAGAAACCTTAGGCTTTTCAACGCTTACGTCGCCATTAATTGCTGTACAAAAATATGCAGTAAAATTTAATGCCAAGCCTTTGAGTCAATTTAACATAAATGAAACTGGTATCGCTGTTGGAAAATTAATGACTTTAAAATTAATTAAGACTAAAAAGGGAGCAACAATGGCTTTTAGTGTGTTTGCTGATTCAACTAGTCGCCAAGATATTGTTATCTTTCCTGGTGTTTATGACCAGTTTAAAGCAAACTTAAAGGTTGGCACTATTTATTTATTAGAAATAAAAGTTCAAAATGATCGCTATGATACAAGCCAAAAACAATATTTATTAAATAAATTAAAAATTGTTAATTTTAAAAGTTAGGGTATCAAATGGCAACTTATAACTGTTAACGCTAACACATTAAAAGTTAGCTAAAACGGGATAATATATAATTTTTTTGAGATTTTTTTATAAATTAATGTTAGAATTTAACTGATGTGAGAAATTACACAATAAAATCTTGATGAGGTGAATTCATGAAACGAATTGGTATTTTAACAAGTGGCGGGGATGCTCCCGGTATGAATGCAGCTATTAGAGCTGTTACTAAAACTGCTATTCATCATGGACTTGGTGTTGTTGGTATTCGTTATGGTTTTGCCGGGTTAGTTGCAGGAGATTTTGTTACACTAACTGCTGAAAATGTTGACCACTTGATTAATTTAGGTGGTACATTTCTTTATAGTGCTCGTTATCCAGAATTTGCACAAAAAGATGTGCAAGAAAAAGGTGTGGAGCAATTAAAGAAGCACGATATTGATACTGTTATCGTAATTGGCGGTGATGGATCTTATCATGGTGCACTTGCTTTAACTCGCTTGGGCATTAATTCAATTGGCTTGCCAGGTACTATTGACAATGATATTCCATATACTGAATATACAATTGGATTAGATACTGCATGCCAAACAGCCATGCAAGCTATTGATAAAATTCGTGATACGGCAAGTAGCCATCATCGCGTGTTCATTGTTAATGTGATGGGCCGCAATTGTGGTGATATTGCCATGCGGGTAGGTTTAGCAAGTGGTGCTGATGCAATTGTTGTTCCTGAGCAATCATATGATATTAAAGAAATTGCTGAAACATTGAAACGCGGCTTTGCAGATGGCAAGGATAATGGTATTATCGTATTGGCTGAAGGTGTGATGACTGCCGATGACTTTAGAAACGAGCTTTTAAAGTATGGTGATTTTGATGCCCGAGCTAATATCTTAGGTCATATGCAACGTGGTGGTTCACCATCTGTTTTGGATAGAATCAATGCTACAAAGATGGGAAATTATGCGGTTAAGTTACTTCTTGATGGTAAAGGCGGTTTAGCTGTCGGTATGGAGAATGGAAAGCTTGAAACTCATGATATCCTTGATTTATTTGATGGAAAACATGACAGTGATGAAACATTAATAGATATTAATAAAGAAATGACTAAATAGTCAATTTGAGGAGATTTTTAGATAATGAAGAAAACTAAAATTGTTAGTACGTTAGGACCAGCTTCCAATGATGTTGCAACTATTACAGCTTTAGCTAAGGCTGGTGCAAATGTATTTCGTTTTAACTTCTCACACGGGGACCATGCTGAACACCTTTCACGGATGAATATGGTTCGCCAAGTTGAAAAGGAAACTGGTTTAGTTCTAGGTATTGCATTAGATACTAAAGGGGCTGAAATTAGAACTACTGACCAAGAAGGTGGCAAGTTTACTATTAATACTGGTGATGAAATTCGTGTTTCAATGGATGATTCACAAGCAGGTAACAAAGATAAAATTCATGTCACTTATGAAGGATTATACGATGACACTCATGTTGGGGGACACGTTTTAATCGATGATGGTTTGGTCGACTTGTTAATCAAGGAAAAAGATGATTCTAACAAAGAATTAGTTTGTGAAGCTCAAAATACTGGTGTCATTGGATCAAAGAAGGGTGTTAATGCACCTGGAGTTGAAATTCGTCTTCCAGGAATTACTGAAAAAGATGCTGATGATATTAAATTTGGTCTTGAACATGGAATTAACTTTATTTTTGCCTCATTTGCCCGTAAGGCACAGGATATTTTAGATATTCGCAAGCTTTGCGAGGATGCTGGTTGTGATTACGTTAAGATTTATCCTAAGATTGAATCACAAGAAGGTATCAATAATGCTGATGAAATTTTACAAGTTTCAGATGGTTTAATGGTTGCTCGTGGTGACATGGGAGTAGAAATTCCATTTATCGATGTCCCATTTGTGCAAAAGGATTTAATCAAGCGTGCTAATGCTCTGGGTAAGCCAGTTATCACAGCCACACAAATGCTTGATTCAATGCAAGAAAATCCACGTCCAACTCGTGCTGAAGTCTCTGATGTTGCTAATGCAGTTTTAGACGGAACAGATGCTACAATGTTATCTGGTGAATCAGCTAATGGTCTTTACCCAATTAATGCTGTTAAAGCGATGGCCGAGATCGATGAAAGAACTGAAGATGAATTGCTTAAGCGTAATACTTTGGCTTTGCAAAGATTTGAAGAGTACAAGGGTTCTAATGTTACTGAAGCAATTGGTGAATCAGTAGTTCGGACAGCTCAAGAATTAGGAGTTAAAACAATTATTACTGCTACTAATTCTGGTTATACTGCAAGAATGATTTCTAAGTATCGTCCAAATGCAAATATTTTGGCTTTGACTTTTGATGAAAAGATTCAACGTTCATTGGGAATTACTTGGGGTGTACAAGCACTACTTACTGACAAGCCTTCATCAACTGATGATATGTTTGAAGTAGCTGCTAAGGTTGCTAAGGAACAAGGTTATGTTAAAGATGGTGATTTAGTAATTATCGTTGCTGGTGTACCGGTTGGTGATTCAGGTACAACTAACTTAATGAAGTTGCAAATTATCGGTAGCAAACTAGCTCAAGGATTGGGTGTTGGTAACGGTTCCGTTGTAGGAAAAACATTAGTAGTTAACAGTGCCGAAGAAGCGAATAGCCAAATTAAAGAAGGCGATATTCTTGTTGCTAAGACCACTGATCCTGATTACTTGCCTGCAATTAAAAAAGCTTCTGGTTTAGTAGTTGAAGCTTCGGGATTGACTTCTCATGCAGCAATTGTAGGATTATCGCTTGGAATTCCTGTTGTAGTTGGGGTAACTGAAGCAACTGAAAGAATTGCAAGTAATATAACTATTACTGTTGATGCACGTCGTGGTGCCATTTATCAAGGTGAAATTGCTAACCTTTAATTAGCAGTAATAAATAATTAAAATAGTCAGCCGATTGGCTGGCTATTTTAATTTTAATCAAGTATTCGCCCTTAATTAATATTGACTTATATCACTTTACTATTCTAAAATGTTATACTTAATGAAAAGAAATATTATATTTTAGGGGAGTGCAGATAATGCTGGGCACGGTTGCAACAGGTAAGATAATTGACCAAAATGAGAACTCATTTTATGTTCAAGTTGAAGGAATAACTTATGAATTAAAGCAAAAAGAACTTACACAAGACGAAAGACCTAATTTGGGTGATCAAATTCAAGGTTTTTTATATGATGATAAACAACATAATCGCCAAATGACTCAGTTTTTGCCCTTTGTTCAAGCTGATCAATATGGTTGGAGTAAAGTAACTGAGGTGAAATATGATTTGGGGGTTTTTGTTGATATAGGATTACCTGATAAAGATGTAGTGGTATCAGTGGATGACTTGCCCTTTGATAAAAGCCATTGGCCCCATAAAGATGACCAACTTTTGGTTCATTTAGAAACAGATCATAAAGATCGTATTTGGGCCAAATTAGCTGACGAAGATATTTTTAATCAGCTATCGACGCATTTTCCCAATAATATGGAAAATAAAGATATTTTTGGCACCGTTTATTCAAGCCGCGAGGTAGGGGCCTTTGTTATTACTAGCGATTATTATCTTGGCTTTGTTCATTCTTCCCAAATGGGAAGACCATTACGTTTAGGGGAACAGTTCAAGGGTCGCGTAATTGGAGTGAGTCAATACGGCCGTTTAAATTTAAGCAGTTTACCACGAGCCTTTGAAGAAATTGATGAAGATGCTGAGATGATTTTAATGAGTTTGCGCCGAAAAGGTGATTTAACTTTGCCTTTTTACGATAAATCAGATGCTCAAGAAATTAAGAATTATTTTGGTATATCTAAGTCTTCTTTTAAACGGGCAGTAGGTCATTTGCTTAAAGCAAAATATATTACAGAAGATAAGGTAGCTGGAACAATCACGTTAATTAAAGATCCTAAAGCAATTGAAAATGAATAATTTACAGGAAAATGTTGATGATTATTTGCGACATTGTCAAATTGAACGGGGCTTAAGTAATAATACTTGTATTGCTTATCGGCAGGATTTAACTGATTTTTTAATATTTCTAAAAAAAGAGAAGATGACTTCTTGGCCAACTAGTGCAATTGATATTGATGCATTTTTGGCTGAATTACGGGATGAAAATAAAGCAACCAGTTCGATTAGTCGTATGATATCTAGTTTGCGCAAATTTTATCAATGGCTTGTACGCCAGCATATTCAAAAGTTAAATCCGATGCAAGAAATTGATTCACCTAAAAAGCAACACTTATTACCAGTCGCTTTAAGTGTCAAAGAGGTAACTACCCTTTTAGAACAACCAGATATAAATAAAAAATTGGGCATACGTGACCGTGCTTTATTAGAAACGCTATATGCAACTGGTATTAGGGTTAGTGAATTGATTAATTTAAAATTTACCGACTTACATGCTGATTTAGGATTGTTAAAGGTATTTGGAAAGGGATCAAAGGAACGTTTAATTCCAATCAGTGAGGTGGCTATCTCCTGGATTGAAAAATACCAAAAAGAGGTGCGTGATGGACTGCTTTTGCGTGTTGGCAAATATAATGATTACATTTTTCTTAATAACCGTGGTGGATCGTTAACTAGACAGGCTGTCTGGCAAATAATAAAGCATTATTGTCAAACAGCCCAAATTCCAAAAAATGTAACACCGCATACTTTGCGCCATACTTTTGCTACTCATTTGTTAGAAAATGGGGCCGATTTGCGTGTGGTTCAAGAAATATTAGGACACACTGACATTAGTACTACACAAATTTATACTAATTTGTCACAAAAGCACATTTTAGAAGTATATTCAAAGACGCATCCGCGAATTTAGGTAATTATATGCTAATTGAATGTAAGAATGACAATGAAAAAATTGCTATGGGACTTTTGTCTTATTTAGATGATTTTAAAAATATTAATGTTTTAAAAGAAGAAATTGAACTAAATAAAAATAGTAGCGAGTTTCAGCTTTATTTGTATCGTGAGTTAAATTCAAATTTTATTGGTGTAATCGGCATTCAAAATTATAAAGATTTTATTGTCATTCGGTATCTTTCATTGTCTCCCAACTACCGCCAACTTAGGTATAAAGGTAAAATTATACATGAACTGGCATGCAATAATCCTGATAAACGGATTACGGCACTGCCTGAATTTACTAAATTAGTTGAATATTTTAAAAATAAGGAATTATGAGTAATAATCTAACTTTAGAATTACCAAATTTTGAAGGTCCACTTGACCTACTGTTACATTTGATTAAATCACAAAAAATCGATATTTATGATATTCCGATTGCTCAAATTACTAGCCAATATTTGGCATATCTCCATGAAATGCAACGACTAAATTTGAAAATTGCTGGTGAATATTTTGTGATGTCTTCTATATTATTGCGGATAAAATCACAATCACTTTTGCCACAAAATGATTTTGTCAATGAAGATGAACCAGAAGAAGACCCTAGAGAAGAATTAGTTCAGCAATTAGTTCAATACTCTGTTTTTAAAAAAATTTCGGCATACTTTAAAGAACGTAATGAAAAAGTACCAATTACAGCATCTAAAGAAGAGAGTGTGCCCCAAACTAAAGAAATTCAACCTCTGCCTTTAGGACAAATAACTTCATCTGACTTAGCTAATACTTTTATTGTAGTTTTACAACGTTTAAAATTACGCCAGCCTAATCTTGCTTCAGTCAAAGTAAATGAAAAATCTATAACGCAAATGATTGATTTTTTGCGAGAAAAACTCGCTGAGAATAAAGTTATTAGTTTTTTTTCTTGTACAGATCAGTTACAAAATCTATCTGATTTTATTGGTTTATTTTTGGCATTACTTGAACTTTGCAAGAAGAAGGAGATTAAGGTTAAACAAGCTTGTACTTTTGGTGATTTAAAATTAGAAAGAATTGATAATAATGGTAAGTAAAATAGCTCAACTAGAAGCATTATTGTATCTTGCTGGTGATAACGGGATTGAGAGTGAAAATCTTTGTGAGTTATTACATGTGGAGCAATCTGCCTTACGTGAAATGGCTACCAAATTGACTAGCCAGCTTAAATCAAACGTTGATTCTGGATTACAAGTACTACATGTTAATCATAATTATAAGCTAACTACTAGACCTGAAGTTAGTAAAACTGTTACTAGCTTTTTTCAAAGAGATTTAACTAAAACTTTGAGTCAATCAGCGCTTGAAATATTAGCTATTATTGCATATAGACAGCCTATCACGCGTATTGAAGTTGATCAAATTCGGGGAGTTAATTCATCAGGCGCATTACAAACGTTAATTTGGCGCGGATTAATTAAAGTTCAAGGTAAAAAGGATGTTGCTGGCCACCCCAATTTATATGTTACTAGTGATTATTTTTTGCAATATTTTGGATATCAAAGTTTAACTGATTTACCGTTAATTGAAGATTTTGAAGTTAACGAAATTAATGCTGACGGAGAAATTGACTTATTTACCACTAAAGGACAAGCAGATAAAAATTTGGCGAAATTGCCAAAAGGAGAATAACAATGGTTTTAGAACGTTTACAAAAAGTAATTGCCGAAGCTGGAATTGCCTCGCGCCGCAAAGCCGAAAAAATGATTGAAGAAGGTAGGGTAACAGTTGATGGCGCGATTATTACTCAACTCGGTACCAAAGTAGATACCTTCAGTAATATAACGGTTGACGGTGAACCAATTGAACGTGAGAGTTTGCATACGTATCTTTTTTATAAGCCGCGAGGTGTAGTTTCAACCGTAAGTGATGATAAAGGCAGAAAAACGGTAGCTGATTATTTCGAAGATTTACCGTATCGTTTATACCCCATAGGTAGGCTTGACTATGATACATCTGGGTTATTGTTAATGACAAATGATGGTCAGTTAGCCAATTTACTAATGCACCCACGCAGTGAAGTAGCAAAGGTCTATGTAGCAAAAATTAGTGGCCAGCTACTGCCTGAAGAAATAAGTCTGCTTAAACGGGGAATAATGATTGACCATCAAAAATGTGCTCCAGCAAAAGTTAAAATTATTCGGACGGATAAAAAGAAAAATATGCAAATAGTTCAATTAACGATTCACGAAGGTCATTATCACCAAGTGAAGCGGATGTTTAAAGCTGTTAATCATCAAGTAAGAAAACTTTCACGTGAAAAATATTCCTTTTTAACCTTAGATTCATTAATCTCTGGTAAGTACCGTGAATTAAGTCATGCTGAGGTTGACAGATTAAAGCAGGTAGATTAGTATTATAATTGTAGTTAAATATCGAGTTTGTTGTCTTCATGGCAGGGTGAAAATCCCGACCGGTGGTGAAAGTCCACGACCCACGTAAGTGGTGGAATCGTTTAAGATACCGATAGTTAAAGTCTAGATGAAAGAAGACAGACTAAGCTAAGAGCCAAGATGATGCTTACTTTTAATTGGTCTGTTGCTAGAAGCAACAGACCAATTATTTTTTTGGAGGTAAGTTCATTGAAAACAAAGAATGGAAGTAATTTGGCCAATATTATTGCTTATGCATTGATTGGTACAATTGCATTTATTTTGATGTTTATTGCATTTCCACTACCAGTAGCAAGTTTTTTAAAGTTTGACTTTTCAGATGTAATTGTTACTATTGGGATGTTCTTATTTGGTTCTGGTCCAGGAATATTTATTGCTTTTATTAGAATGTTTATTTCTTTAATTTATAAAGGTTTTTCCTTGCCAAGTATAGTAGGTCAATTAGCAGCTTTTGTGGCAACAATTTCATTTGCATTACCTTTTTATTTTTTCACTAAAAAAATTGATGTTCATGAAAAAAGTATGGTAAAAAGACATCTGCAGCCAATTTTAGGAGTTATTTTAGGAATTGTTGCAATGACTTTGGTTTTGTCTGTACTCAATGCATTAGTTTTGACCCCTGTTTATGCTGTAACAACTGTGCCCAATTTACCAAAAATTGATGGTTATTCAGGTTTATTAAGTTTTACAGAAAAAGTTTACTTAGGGCAATTGCTTCATATTCCGTCAATGAGTAGCTATATTGCAGGAATTATTGTTCCCTTTAATTTAATTAAGGGTGCCATTAACGGCACAGTAGTTTATTTACTTTTTGAAACAGTTTTGGGTAGTTTAAAGCCGTTTGTACAGCGCTATTTTAATTTGAAAAATTAATTTTTTACTAGATTTTAATCGACCACATATGAGGTCGATTTTTTTATCCAAAATAATAATTAAATATGCTAAAATAAAACAAGCTAAGTGAAGGAGGTTTTTAGATGAGCCATAAACCCAAGGGACCGTATTTACATTACGAGCGTCCGAATGAATCTAGAACAGTGATCCATAAAGCAACATCAAGAGGGTGGATTGTGTGGATGGCTATTCTGATTCTTAGTATTATTGCACTTGTACCGGTTGTTCATCACTTAGCTACAAATGGGTCAATTAATGAACGAGTAGTTGAATTAAAAAAATCGGTAAAAAAGCATGACAAGCTAAAAAAATCGGTTGTACCTCAAAACCGGCTTCAGCCAAAAGCTGAACAAAAGAAAAAAAGGCAACCCCCAAAAGTGCAAACTAAGCCTACACAGTATGTAGCAAAAAGTGGAGATTCATTATCAAGTATTGCCGAAAAATTTAATTTAAGTATTGAAGAGCTCGCAAGTCTAAATCAGCTTAATGTAGATAGCCAAGTTAAAGTTAATCAAATACTTAAAGTGAAATAAATATAGAAAGGATAGGGACTGAATGTCCCTTTTTTATTGGAATGCAAGTAGCAATTGATGGTCCAGCTTCAGCTGGAAAAAGTACAGTGGCAAAACTTATCGCACAAAAATTAAATTTTATTTATATTGATACTGGAGCAATGTATCGTGCATGTACGATAATTGCCCAGAAGCATGGTATAGATTATAGTAATGAAGCAGAAATTTTAAAAGCAGTTGAAGCAGAAGGAATAGAATTTCAAACTATTAATAATGAGCAAAGAGTTTATGTTGGTAAGCAGGATGTTTCACAAGAAATTAGGACTCCCGAAATTTCAGCTAATGTTTCACAAGTTTCAGCTTTAGCTGGAATTCGTGCAAAAATGGTCGATCTTCAAAGACAAATGGCTGGAAAAATGGACGTGGTAATGGATGGACGTGATATTGGAACTACTGTTTTGCCTAATGCTCAGGTGAAGATATTTTTAATTGCTTCAGCTTATTCTCGTGCCAAAAGGCGAATGTTAGATTTTAAAGAACGTGGTATCAAAAATTCCCAAACAATTGAAGAAATTGAAGCAGATATTACCGCTCGTGATTATAAAGATTCTCACCGCAAAATCTCTCCTTTAAGAAAAGCTGCCAGTGCAATTGAAATTGATACAACAAATATGACAATTGCCCAAGTAGTTGATGCAATTTTGACAGAAATTAAAAAAAGTCAAAAAAAACTAGAAAAAAGGGGATAAAACAGTAGAAAAATATCTAACTTTCATTTAAAATTAGGTTATGATATCGGGAGGTAAATAATGTCAGAAAATAGTAATCAATTTTTAGATGCATTAAAGCAAATGCAAGGGGTTGAGGTCGGAGATATTGTAGATGTTGAAGTGTTGGATGTTGAAGAAGGCCAAATCGATGTCGGTGTTGTAAATGCCGGTGTTGAAGGTGTAATTCCTCGTCGTGAATACACTTCAGATCGCAACGTCGATCTACGTGATGCTGTTAAGCCAGGTGATAACTTTAAGGCTTTAGTTTTAAGAAAAGCTGGTGGCGATAAAGAAAACGGTGAATTTTTCTTCTCAGTTACTCGCTTAAAGGAAAGAGAAGCATACGAAGAACTAAGAAAAGATTTTGAAGCAGGCAATCCAATTGAGGGTACTGTAACTTCTTCAGTTCGTGGAGGTTTACTAGTTGACGTTGGTACTAGAGGATTTTTACCAGCTTCACTTATCTCAAATCGTTACGTTTCGGATCTTAAGCCATATATTGGTAAAACAATGAAACTTAAGATTACAGAGATTGACCCAAGTAAGAATCGTCTGATTCTTTCACACAAAGATTTAATTGAAGAAGAGCGTGAAGAAGCTTTTGACAGTGTTGCATCACAATTAGTTGTGGGAGACATCGTTGAAGGTAAGGTATCTCGTTTGACTAACTTTGGTGCTTTTGTTGATGTTGGTGGAGTTGACGGATTAGTTCATATTTCCGAAATATCATACAAGCATGTAGATAAACCAAGTGATGTTTTAAAATCTGGTCAAGAGGTTAAAGTTAAAGTAATTGGTATTGATGATGACAGACATCGCATCTCCCTTTCAATTAAGCAAACTGAACCATCCCCATTTGAACAAGCCACAGCAGAACTTCATGAAGGTGATATTTTTGAAGGTGAAGTTAAGTCTTTAACTAATTTTGGTGCTTTTGTTGAAGTAGCTGATGGAATTCAAGGTTTGGTTCATGTTTCTGAAATATCATATAAGCATGTAGATAAACCAAGTGATGTTTTAAAAGTCGGCGAAACAGTTAAAGTTAAAGTACTTAACATTGACCCTAATGATCGTCGAATTTCACTTTCAATGAAAGCTACTGAAGCTAAGAGTTCAGATAGTGAAAGTACACGTTCACACAATTCTTACAATAGAAGTGCAGTTAATAAAAAGTATATGAATAGCGATGACAGTGGCTTTGCTTTAGGTGACATTATAGGTGACCAATTAAAAGATCGTCGTTAGTTTTAATAAAAAATGCCGACTTAACTTAAAGTCGGCATTTTTATTTTTAAGGGAGGCTGGAAATATGGTTTTACCTGTAGTTGCAATTGTAGGACAACCCAATGTTGGTAAATCTACTCTTTTCAACCGGATAATCAATGAGCGTTTAGCAATCGTTGAAGATAAGCCTGGTGTTACTCGTGATCGTAATTATGCTCAAGCTGAGTGGATGGGGCATAAATTTGATTTGATTGATACAGGTGGAATAACCTGGGAAAATAGTCGAATTGAAGATGAAATAAGAGCGCAAGCAGAGATTGCAATTGAAGAAGCGGATGTTATTGTCATTCTGACAAGTGTTACTAATCATTTAACTGACTTAGATGAACGGATTGCACAGATGCTTTATCAAACTAAAAAGCCAATTGTTCTTGCTGTAAATAAGGCCGATAATCCTGAACAAAGAATGGATATTTATGATTTTTATAGTTTAGGATTAGGAACACCAATTCCAATTTCAAGTGTTCATGGGACTGGAATTGGAGATTTACTTGATTGTATAGTGAGTGAACTACCTAAAGACCTAGACCAACAAAATGATGATCAAATACGTTTTAGCGTGATTGGTCGTCCCAATGTTGGTAAGTCGTCAATTGTTAATAAACTAGTTGGTGAAAAGCGGGTAATTGTTAATAATGAAGAAGGCACAACACGAGATGCTGTAGATACTCCATTTATTGATGAAGAAGGCACTAAGTTTCGAATTGTCGATACAGCTGGAATTAGGCGTCGTGGTAAAGTTTACGAAAAAACTGAAAAATATTCTGTCATGCGAGCAATGAGTGCAATTGAACATTCTGACGTAGTTTGTCTTGTATTAGATGCAAGTACTGGTATTCGTGAGCAAGATAAGCATGTTGCAGGTTATGCTCATGAAGCTGGTTGCGGTATCATTATTGTAGTCAATAAATGGGACTTGCCCAAAAAAACTAGTAATAGTGGTAAAGAATTTGAACAAGTAATCAGAGAGGAATTTCAGTACTTAGATTATGCGCCAATTTTATTTGTTTCGGCCAAAACTGGACAAAATCTTGATCAAATAGCAAAACTAGTTAAATTGGTGCATCAAAATCAAACTCAACGTATCCAATCAAGTATTTTAAATGATTTATTACTTGACGCAAGTAAATTAGCCCCTGCACCAATGATAAAGGGTAAGCGACTTAGATTATATTATATGACTCAGGTTGCTACAGCACCACCTACATTTGTGGTATTTGTGAATGATCCAGAATTAATGCACTTTTCATATCAACGCTTTTTAATCAATCAGTTGCGTAATAATTTCAATCTTTCTGGAACTCCAGTTAAGATTATTGCACGTAAAAGAAAATAGTTTGTATTTAGCAAATAATAAAAAACACAAATTTTGATTAAATTGCTTGTTGTACTAAGGGTTTTGTGCTATTTTAAGAACAGAGAAATGATGATTTAAATAATCATTTATTCCTTATTCTTTTTTGAAGGATAAGTTGAGAATCTCTAGATGGAGATTTTATTTTGGGAGGTGAATTCCAGATGGCAAATAAAGCTGATATAGTTAATGAGGTAGCATCAAAAACCGATTTAACTAAAAAGCAAATTGCTGCAGCTATTGATGCAATTTTTAGCTCAATTCAAGATGATCTTGCTAAAAATGAAAAAGTTCAATTAATTGGTTTTGGTACTTTTGAAGTGCGTCAACGTGCAGCTCGTAAAGGTCGTAATCCACAAACTGGTGATGAAATCGAGATACCAGCAAGTGTTGTTCCTGCTTTTAGACCAGGTAAGGCTCTTAAAGAGGCAGTTAAATAGTTTTTAATAAAAAGATGATGGCATTTTTGGCCATCATTTTTTTTACTTAAAAAAATTTATAAAAGAGCTATAATAGACACCTGGATGTAATCTGATTAAGTGGAGGAATAATATGAGCTATTCAGAACAATTACTTGATTCAATTGAAGAACAAGATTTTTCTCAAGCAAATATTTTATTAAAGAAAGCATTAGAGAGCGACCAACCAGAAATTTTAGCATCATTAGCTGAAAGTTTAACTAATATTGGTTTTACTGATTTAGCTAAACAAGTCTATCGTAGTCTTATCGCTCAATTTCCCAAGGAAGATATTTTTAAAATTTATTTAGCTGAAATTTTATTAAATGATGGCAAAGATGACGATGGCTTATCTTTACTTTACAATATTTCTAATGCATCACCAGCTTATCTTGATAGTCTTTTAGTACAAGCAGATTATTATCAGACCAATGGCTTTTTAGAAACAGCTTATAGTAAATTGAAGGAGGCATCTCAGCTTGCTCTCAATGAAGATGTTATAAAATTTGGCTTAGCTGAGATAGATTATCTTAGTGGTCGATATGAGAATGCACTTGAGTTATATAAGGATTTATTAAAGCGACAAGAAAGTTTTGGTGAAATTAGTTTAAATGACCGACTTTTTCAAACTTTAGCAAAATTAGGTCGGTATGAAGAAGCTAGCCAAGTAATTAAAAGTAATAATAGTTCGTTATTAGACATTGATAGTAAATATCAAGCCGGATTAGTGTTATTAACAGTCAATGAAGATGATTTGGCAATTAAGTATTTGAATGAAGTTATTGGACAGAGTCCAGACTATGCTAATGCTTATCGCTTGTTAGTTACTGCTTATAAACATAAGAATGATAATGAGCAAATTTTATATATGGCCCAAACTGGTATTGAATACAACGAATTTGATCCTGTTTTGTATGTAGAAGGCGCCTTAGCGGCGGTTAAACTTAACAATAATAAAACGGCTGAGGAATTGCTTAAAAAGGGCTTGAAGAATATTCCTGAAAGTGAAGATTTACGCTTGCAGTTATCTAACTTATACCTTCGTGAAGGCAAGGATACAGAAAATCTGCAATTATTCAAAAATGTTGCTGAAGGTGAAATTGAGCCGCGAGCACATTGGAATATGGCTATGTCATATCAAAATTTAGAACAAGCCGATAAGGCTAAAAGTGAGTATCTATTGGTTTATCCTGAATTCAAAAATAACGCTGCCTTTTTAAAACAGATGATTCGCTTTTTTAAAACTCAGGCGCACTCAACTGATATTGTGAAGCAGTTACTACAAAGATACTTAAAATTAGAACCTGAAGATTTTGAAATGCAAGAAATGTATGCTGATTTATAATTAAACAAAAAACTGTTGGAAATTCCAACAGTTTTTTTAATTAAAGACTATTTTCGGATAAAAAAGTGCCGTTGTTTTTGCTTATAGGTGAAGCCTTCACCAACAGCTTCATGGACTTTGATTACGCTAACGAATGCCTTAGGATCTTCTGCAGCTATTAAATCTTTAATAGCAGGCAATTCTCTTGGCGACACAACTAAATAAATGACGGGGCGCTTATGCTTACTATAGCCTCCTTGTGCTTCTAAATAAGTAAAGCCGCGGTCCAATTTCAAGTCAATCATTTTAGCAATTTCTTGATATTTATTGGAAATAATTAATAGACCTCTAGCTGATGTTGTTCCTTGCTGAACGGCATCCATTACCCGGGATAAAATAAAAGAAGCAACTAAAGTATACATAATATGTTTAATATCCAAATATGAAAGTGAGGCAAAGAGTACTAGTGCATCACAGATTAGCAAAACCTTACCAGAAGAAATACCATAATTCATTTGTAAAATACGGGCAATAATATCTGTGCCGCCAGAAGTACCGTTGTAGCGAAAAACTAGTCCTAGTCCAATTCCTGACAAAGCACCGGCCATTATTGAAGATAAGAAGAGGTCGTGTTCTAGATTTAATTGCGATATAATAGGTACCAAGCGCCAAAACCATAAGAAGAAGGATAACCAAAGTGTCCCCCAAATTGTATAGGCTAAAAGACGCTTTCCCATGTAACGATAACCTAAAATAATTAAGGGAATATTTAATAAAAGGGATGATAGTCCCATATTAATTCCCCAAAAATGACGTAAAAGTAGTGAGATACCACTTATACCACCGTCAGTTAAATTATTGGGAGCTGAGATCATATCTAGACTAATACCATAAATAGCGCAGCCTAGCATAATCATTAACAATTCTAAAAGATTGTGTTTATTAAATTTTGACATAATATAAATCTTTCTTTTAAGTTCTTAAATATAGCCCCTTAAACATACCAGAAATAAAGTCTTTTGAAAATAAAAATACTAAGTTAAATGAGTTGATTAAGAATGAAAATAGATAAATTACCTTCAATTTTTTTATCGGCACTACCAGTGCTGAAAATATTAGAACAAGCTGGATATGAAGCGTATTTTGTTGGAGGATCAATTCGTGATTTGCTGCTAAAGCGGCCAATACATGATATTGATATCGCAACAAGCGCTTATCCTGAAGAGGTTAAGAAGCTTTTTCCTAAAACAATTGATACCGGAATTAAACATGGTACAGTAACAGTTTTACATAATGGGGAAAGTTATGAGATAACAACCTTTAGGACTGAATCAGGCTATCAAGATTTTCGTCGCCCTGATAAAGTGACGTTTGTACGTAGTTTAGCTGAGGACCTTAAACGACGCGATTTTACTATAAATGCTCTGGCAATGAATACTAGTGGAGATATCATTGATTTATTTGATGGATTAAGTGATTTACATAAGCATTTAATTAAAGCAGTTGGCAATCCGCTAGAACGATTTCATGAAGATGCTTTAAGAATGATGCGTGCGGTTCGATTTATGAGTCAACTAGGTTTCAGATTGGAAAAACAAACAGCAACAGCACTAAAAGAGTTGCATCCGTTGCTAGCCAAAATTTCAGTTGAACGGATTCGAGATGAATTTGTAAAAATGGGATTAGGGAATGATTCTAGAAGGGCTTTTGCAGTATTTTTGAATACCCATCTTAGTGAAGAAGTTCCAAATTTTGCTGGTAAAAAAAACTTGCTAGCGGTTTATCCCAATTTAAAGTTTAATCCCCACTTAGAAACGAGTCTCTGGAGTGTGATTGCTATTTTACTTAAGATTCCTAACCGCCAAATAGCGAACTTTATGCGCAGTTGGAAAAATTCTAATTTAATGACTAATAAGGTAGAAAAAATTATTACCTTATTTGATGTGATTTCTGCTCATGTGCCAACAGATTTTGAATTATTTGAGGCTGGTGAGGAAACTTTAATGAATACAATTGATGTTGCACGTATTTTAGGACAACCAATTAGTTCAGAAATCCTGGTTAACCGATATCGGGCTTTACCAATAAAAAAAGCCGCTGATTTAGCGGTTGATGGTCGTTTTTTGATTAACTTGGGAATTAAACCAGGGCCGGAGTTAGGCAATTTATTGCTAACAATCAAAAAAGCAGTTGTTGCAGGTGAATTAGAAAATAGCCCAGAAGCAATTGCGGCCTTTTTAAACGTAGAATAAAACTGAAAAATACATTAAAGCAGATGCTAAAATAACAAAAAGGTGCCAAATAACGTGTATATAAGGAATGCGTCTCATGGTATAAAAAAATGCTCCGACAGTATATGCTACTCCTCCACTAGCTAGTAACCAAAATCCAGTTGGGCTCAGACGAACATATAGCTGTTGGGCGACTAAAATTACTAACCAGCCCATACCAACATATATTATGGTATCTAAAATACGATGTTTGCCCCGATTGAAAATGTAGTAAAGTATGCCCAAAATTGCTAATAGCCAAACTAAACTAAACAAGAACCAACCCCATCTACCGCCAATGACTACTAATGAATAAGGCGTATAGGTACCAGCAATTAAAAGAAAAATTGAGGAATGATCAAAAATTTGAAATATATTTCGTGCTTTTGTAAATATTAAACTATGAAAAAGGGTTGAAAAAAGGTATAGTAGCAACAAGCAAATTCCATAAACACTGAAGGTAATAATTCTTACTGTACTATGGGTTGAAACAGCTTTAATAATCAATAAAATCAACCCCGCTATAGCGAGACAAAAGCCGATGCCATGCGTAATAGCACTCAGCGTATTGTCAATAATATAGTATCTTTTTGTTCTTTTTTGCGGCTCTTGCCAAAATTCTTTTAATTTCATAATGAATCAAGCCATTCACTTTCTTCTTTTTGTTTATTTTTTTGATATAATACAGATAATTGATATTAATATTCTATCATAAAAATGTGACAGCAATTCAGAATTGAGGGCGAGTAAAGTTGTCAGAAATTAAAATTTTGACAGATTCTTCGGCACAATTGACGCCAGAAGAAATAGAAAAATATAATATTACGGTTGTACCGTTATCGGTAACCGTTGGAGGTAAAACCTATTTAGATGGGGTAGAAATCACTAGACAACAATTTGTTGATGAAATGGTTATTGCAAAAGAATTACCCAAAACAAGTCAACCACCAATCGGGACTATCATAAAAGCAATTAATGATTTGACAGCAGATGGTAGTGAAGTCATCGGTATATTTTTAGCCAAAGCATTAAGTGGTACGATTGATGCAGCAAGGCAAGCAGCCAATATGGCTGATAAGCCTGATGCTGTTCATATTGTAGATTCAGAATTAACAGATCGAGCTGAGGGACTACAAGTTTTAGCTGCTGCACGTGATGTTGCATCTAACAAAACAGTTAACCAAATTTTAGAGCATATTGAAAACATTAAAAAAACGCAGCGTTTGCGGATGATGATTGTGAACCTAGAAAATGTTATTAAAGGTGGACGTTTAGGCCCCATCTCTGGGAAGATTGCTAATTTACTTAATATTAGAATTGAATTACAGATGCCAGGTGGAGAATTAAAAATTGCTAAAAAGGGCCGTGGTAAAAAGTTCTCGCTTGCCTTTGATCAACGTGTTTTAGCTGATATAGCGGCTAACAAAGATAGTATTAAGGAAGTGGGCATTTCTTATGTTTCAACTGGTGGAGTACCAGAAAAATTACTTGATTTGGCTCAAAAAATAAAAGATATTAATTCAAATATTAATGTATTGGTACGTGAAACTAGTCCTATTATTGCCACCCATGCTGGTATGGATGCGTATGCCATTTTATATTATACGGAGTAAACATATTGTCATATCGAGAGAGCTTTTATCGTTATTTAATGACCCAGTGTAGTGCAGATGCAAAAGATGATGTAGCACAATTTGCAAATAATGCTCAAAATGATCAAACTTTTCCTAAACAAGAGCAAAGTTATGAAGAATTGTCTAATTATTTGGAATTAAATGCAGGTTATTTACCAAATATGAGTATTTTTGATGAAGCATATCAAATGTACCGCGAAAAGATGTCATATTAATTATATATGGTCACATAGACCTTTTAGTGTAAAGAAGGCAAGATAGTAATGGCTAAAATTCAGTGGTATCCAGGTCATATGAATAAAGCTCGTAATCAACTTGAAGATAAGATGAGCTTAATTGATGTATTAGTTGAAGTATTAGATGCACGAATTCCACAATCATCAAGAAATCCAATGATTGAAGACTTGGTTGGAGATAAACCGCATTTAATTATTTTAAATAAAGCAGATTTAGCAGATCCCACAATGACCAAGCTTTGGCAAAAAAAATTAACTGGCAAAGGTAAATTTGTTATGGCAATGGACTCCTTGCATAGTAATAATATGCAAGTTTTAGTTCGTATGATTAAAAATGCCGCCAATGAAAAAATTAAACAGCGTGAAGCCAAAGGGGCTACTAATCCTATAATTAGAATTGCCGTAGCTGGTGTACCTAATTGCGGAAAATCGACAATTATTAATCGTTTAGTTGGACGTAATGTAGCAGTAGTTGGTAATAAGCCAGGCGTTACTAAGGGACAAACTTGGCTAAAAACGCAGTCTAATATTCAGATCCTTGATACACCAGGGATTTTGTGGCCTAAATTTGAAGATCAAGATGTTGGTTATAAGTTAGCTGCATTTGGAGCAATTAAAGATACAATTTTTAGCGCAGATGATGTTGCTTTATTTTTGCTTGCAAGTTTGCGCAAAAATTATTTAGCTGATTTGGTGAGATTTACTCGTTCGACAAAAGATCGAGTAGAGAAGATTAATAATACTGATTTGTTATTAGCACTTACTGAAGAATATGGCATGCGCGATGATTATGACCGTTTCTCTTTGTATTTACTACAACGGCTTCGTAAAGGTAAGGTAGGAAGGATTACGCTTGATCGTCCATGAAGATTACTGAAATAAAACAGTTATTAACTGAAGATAATGTTAGTGAGTCAGATTTAACAATGCTTTCGTTAGATTCAAGAGTTGGCGTCCAAAAATTATTAGCAAGCTATTATAAACGTAAAGCAAAGTTTGCCGAAAAAAAACTTGCCTTTAATAATCGTTTTTTTTATGAAAAAAAATATTGGTCGAAAAAAAAGATTGTAGCTGGAGTAGATGAAGTAGGGCGTGGACCGCTTGTTGGTCCGATAGTTACTGCGGCAGTTATTTTAGACGATAGTTTTGATCTTATTGAAGTCAATGATTCTAAAAAATTAAGTGGAACTAAACGTTTAGAGCTCTATCCATTAATTTTACAAAAGGCAGTTAGTGTAGCTATAGGAATAAAGAGTGCCCAAGTAATCGATCAAATTAACATTTATGAGGCTGATCGTTTAGCAATGGCTGATGCGGTAAAAGGATTGGACTTAAAACCAGATGCATTATTAGTTGATGCGATGAATGTGCCAATTAACTTGCCGCAAGAGCGCTTGATTAGAGGGGATGCTAAATCTAATTCGATTGCAGCAGCTTCGATTATTGCGAAAGTTTTTCGTGATCAGTTAATGGAAGATTATCATGATATTTATCCCGAATATCATTTTAATTGTAATGCTGGTTATGGCACTAAGGATCATATTGCAGCATTACAAAAATATGGTCCGACGCCGATTCACCGTAAAACTTTTGCTCCAGTAAGTGATTTTTATAAGTAAAATAAAAAATCTGCCTCCTTTTCTGCGTATTATACAAATGGGAGGATTTTTTATGAAAATAACAGATTTTCTTTTACGTCTAAAACTACAAAAAAATATTGGTTATGTTAAAATGTTACGAATTGCTAGTCAAATCACTAGCAATGATATCAGTATTCAGACTATTAAGAATATGAATTTGCCTGATAATTTAAATCAGTCATGCTTAGCTGCGTATAATGATACAGGGATAGAAAAAATTATTATTCGTATTAAGAAACAGTGTTACCCCATTAGTTTTTTTGATAATGAATATCCAGACGCCTTGCGTCAAATTTATCGGCCACCTTTAGTTTTATTTACTCAAGGAGATCTGAGTTTATTAAAAAATAAAATAGTAACAATCGTTGGCGCTAGGCAGGCTACTAATTATAGTCAAGTAGTGTTGGATAAGTTGGTACCTAATTTAATCAAAAATAAGATAGTAATTGCCAGTGGTCTAGCCAAAGGGGTAGACGTCATGGCGCACAAAGCAACCTTAAAAAATAAAGGTAAGACTATTGCTGTAGTGGGGAATGGACTTAATCATTTTTATCCCATGAGTAATTATCAGGTTCAAGAGCAAATTGCTAAATCTGGTCTAATTTTAAGTGAGTACCTACCTGATACTCCACCAAGACCCTTTCGATTTCCAGAGCGTAATCGTATTTTAGCTGGCATTGCACAAAGTGTGATTGTAACTGAAGCTAAGGAAAAGTCTGGCTCATTGATAACAGCTAACTTAGCTTTACAAGAAAATCGTGATATCTTTGCCATCCCGGGGCCAATTACTAGTCTCCTTTCTGCAGGACCTAACAAGTTAATTGCAGCTGGGGCTTGTCCAATTACGGATTTTGAATTTCAACTTTAAAGATTTGACAATTAGCCAATAAATATTCTATTCTCAGTCTAGTACTAAAATTAAGAAAATTAATGAGGAGGCTTTTGATGCCTACTAAGTCAAAGCCAAAAAAGCGTAAAAAAACATTAGTAATAGTTGAATCACCGGCTAAAGCTAAAACAATTGAAAAATATTTAGGACGTAACTATCGTGTGATTGCTTCTAAGGGACACATTCGTGACCTGCCTAAATCACAAATGGGGATTGATTTTGAAAATCACTACGAGCCTAAATATATTTCAATTCGTGGTAAAGGTGACACAATTAAGGAATTGAAGGCAGAAGCCAAAAAGGCTAAAGAAGTATATTTGGCTTCTGACCCCGATCGTGAAGGAGAAGCTATTGCTTGGCATGTGGCCCATGCCTTAAATTTGGATGATACAGCTAAGAATAGAGTTACTTTTAATGAGGTTACTAAGGATGCTGTCAAAAACAGTTTCAAGCATCCACGGGCAATTAATATGGATACAGTTAATGCCCAACAAGCTCGCCGAATTTTAGATCGAATAGTCGGTTATTCTTTATCACCTATTTTATGGGATAAAGTAAAAAAAGGTTTGAGTGCTGGGCGTGTTCAATCTGTTGCGCTTAAGCTTGTGATTGATCGTGAAAAAGCAATAAATAATTTTAAGCCTGAAGAATACTGGACAATTGACGCTGAATTTAAGAAAAAAACTAAAATATTTAAAGCCCAGTTTTGGGGAATCAATGGTAAAAAAAAGGACTTACCCAATAATGACGCTGTCAAAAATGTTTTAGCTAAAATTGATAAAAAGCAAGAATTTAATATTAATAATGTTGTTAAACGTGAACGTCGGCGCCAACCAGCTGCTCCGTTTACAACTTCAACAATGCAACAAGAAGCCAATAAGCGGTTAAGTTATCGTACTAGAAGAACTATGAGCATTGCCCAGCAGTTATATGAGGGAATTAGCTTAGGTAAAGAAGGTACGGTCGGCTTAATTACATATATGAGAACAGACTCCAAACGAATATCTCCAATAGCCCAGGCTGAAGCATCTAAATTTTTGAATGAAAAATATGGTGCCCAATATGCAGCTAAAGGGGCGCGGCATTTTAAAAATCAAGAAGATGCCCAAGATGCTCATGAAGCAATTCGGCCAACTAGCGTTTATCGTACACCGGAGTCACTTAAAGCAGTGTTAACTACTGAGCAATATCGTTTATACAAGTTGATTTGGTCACGCTTTTTAGCCAGTGAAATGACACCAGCTGTTTATGACACAGTTAGAGCAGATGCTGAACAAAATGGGGTGATTTTTAGAACTACAGGTTCAAAAATGAAATTTGCTGGCTTTACTAAGGTATATGACAATCAACAAGAAAAAAGTAGTGAATTACCTGAATTGGAAAATGGTGATATTGTTAAATTAGCAAAATCTGATAATAAGCAGCATTTCACTTTACCACCAGCTCGATATACTGAAGCCAGTTTAGTTCATGCTCTAGAAGAAAATGGTGTTGGTCGGCCTTCAACCTATGCTCCGACAATTGATACACTGCAGCGGCGTTATTATGTTAAATTAGAAGCTAAATCTATTGTACCGACAGAATTGGGTGAAATTGTTGACGATTTAATTGAAAAATTTTTCCCAGACATTGTTAATATTGATTTTACAGCTCAATTAGAAAATGACTTAGATAGCATTGAAGCGGGCCAGAAGAATTGGGTAAAGGTGGTAGATGAATATTATCATCCCTTTAAAAAGGAACTAGATAAGGCTGATGCCGACATAAAAAAAGTTCAGATTAAAGATGAACCAGCTGGTTTTAATTGTGATATCTGTGGTGCCCCCATGGTCATTAAAATGGGCCGCTATGGCAAATTTTATGCTTGTTCGCGCTTTCCGGAATGTCGTAATACGAAAGCAATTGTTAAAAAAATAGGTGTTTTGTGTCCCAAATGTGGTAAAGGTGATGTGGTTGAAAAGAAATCCAAACGTAACCGTAAATTTTATGGCTGCTCTCGTTACCCAGAATGTGATTTTGTTTCATGGGATAAGCCGATTAGTCGCCAATGCCCTAATGATGGTCACTTCCTAGTTGAAAAAAGAAGTAAACACAATTTAGTTGTTTTATGCCCTAATGGTGATTACAGCGAAGAACCAAGGGAAGAAGAAAAAGAAAACCAATAAAGTTAAATTTATGTAAATATCATCAAATCAATCTGATTTGATGATATTCTTTTACATAAATAATATTTTTAGTAAAGGAATATTGATATGCCTAAAAAAGTAACTGTAGTAGGTGGTGGCTTAGCTGGAAGTGAAGCTGCTTGGCAATTGGCTAAACGAGGAATTCCAGTTGATCTTTATGAAATGCGACCGCAAAAAATGACATCTGCACATAAAACAGGGCAGTTAGCTGAACTTGTTTGTACCAATTCAATGCGGTCGAATCAACTATCAAATGCGGTAGGATTGATAAAAGAAGAAATGCGTCAGTTAGATTCACTTATTATTGCTGCAGCAGATAAGACACAAGTTCCAGCTGGTGGAGCACTAGCTGTGGATCGGGATGATTTTAGTGACTATGTTACCGCTAAGTTGCACGCAATGCCGAAGATTACTTTTCATGATGAAGAAATAAAAATTTTGCCAACTGAAGGAATAAATGTTATTGCTACAGGTCCTTTAACTAGTGATGCATTAGCTACACAAATTCAAAAATTTTCTGGAACTGAAAGTTTACATTTTTTTGATGCTGCTGCACCAATTATTGCTGCTGATTCAATTGATATGGATATTGTTTATAAGAAGTCACGCTATGATAAGGGTGAGGCGGCATATTTAAATTGTCCAATGACGCAAGAAGAATATGAAAATTTTGCCCGTGAATTGGTGAGTGCAGAAACAGCCCAAGTGCATAGTTTTGAAAAAGAAGATGTATTTGAAGGTTGCATGCCGATTGAAGTTATGGCTGCTCGTGGTGAAAAGACTATGTTATTTGGTCCACTAAAGCCAGTAGGGTTAGAAGATCCACATACTGGGAAACAGCCGTATGCAGTAGTCCAATTGCGGCAAGATAATGCGGTTGCCTCAATGTATAATATAGTTGGCTTTCAGACTCATTTGAAGTATGGGGCCCAAAAGCGAGTTTTTTCAATGATACCAGGACTAGCCAATGCACGTTTTATTCGTTATGGTAAAATGCATCGTAATACTTATATGGCCTCACCTGAAGTACTAACGGCAAGTTATGAAGCTAAAAAATGTGCTGGCCTCTTTTTTGCTGGTCAAATGACAGGTGTAGAAGGATATGTTGAGAGTGCAGCCAGTGGCTTAGTTGCTGGAATTAATGCAGCCAGAAAAGCGAGCGGACAAGATACAATTATTTTTCCGAAAATTACTGCAATGGGTTCAATGGCTAATTATGTGACTACAGCTAATGTTAAGCACTTTCAACCAATGAATGCTAGTTTTGCTTTGATACCTGGTCTTGAAGGTAAAAAAATTCGTAATAAGCGTGAACGGCATGAAAAAATTAGTGAGCGTAGCTTGGAAACGCTAGCAAAGTTCAAGCAAGAAGTGATAGACTAAAATGGTAGCGGAAGAAAGTAATTTTTTGCAACTTTTTATTTCGTATTTACAAAATGAGCGTCAATATAGCAAGGCAACTATTAGGTCTTATCAAACTGATTTGCTTGAAGCAAAAATGTTTTGGCAAGAAAATGGTGGCTTTACTGGTTGGGAAAAAGTAGTACCCAGGGATGTGGAGATTTTTTTACAAAATTTGGCTCAACGTAAGCTTGCACGTACTACTCAAGCGCGAAAAATGTCAAGTTTACGTTCTTTTTATCATTTTTTGTTTAAACGAAAAATGATTAAAGTTAATCCGACTCAGACTATTGTCTTGAGAGCTAAAGAACGAAAACTACCGCAATTTTTTTATCCACCAGAAATTGATCAAGTTATAACTTCACTAAGTAGTAAAGATCCATTAACAATGCGTAATCTAGCGATGTTTGCATTGTTTTATACAACTGGTATGAGGGTTAGTGAGGTTAGTGGATTAAAAATTAAGGCAATAGATTTTGATTTAAAGATTATCTTAGTCCATGGTAAGGGGAATAAGGATCGTTATGTAGCTTTTGATGATCAAACTAAAGTTGTATTAGTAGATTATTTAGAAAGTGCGCGCAAGCAACTTTTAGCCAATGCAAAAGATACAGATCATGTTTTTTTAAATAGTCGGGGACGATCATTAACCTCGCGTGGCATTGAGTATGTTATGCAAAAAGTGTTTAACAATGCAGGAATTAACGGTAAAGTGCATCCACATGAGTTACGGCACTCCTTTGCGACGGCTATGCTCAATAATGGTGCTGATTTGCGTAGCGTTCAAGAATTACTTGGTCACGTTAATCTTTCAACCACCCAGATATATACGCATGTGACTATGAGCCATCTACAAGCAAATTATAAAAGATTTTTTTCCCGCAATGATAAGAAAGACGAGGCAAAATAATGACAACAATATGTTCAGTAAAATATAATGGTAAGACTGCAATTGCAGGTGATGGACAGGTTACTTTAGGTGAAAAAGTAATTGCTAAGTCAACTGCTAAAAAAATTCGCCGGATATATCATAATCAAGTAGTAATCGGTTTTGCAGGTGGGGTTGCGGATGCTGTTAGTCTGCAAGACATGCTTGAAGGAAAGTTAGAGGCATTTGGTGGAGATTTGCGCCGAGCAGCTGTTGAAATGGCGCAAGCATGGCGTAAAGATGCAACTTTACAGAAATTGGAAGCCATGATTATTGCTTTTAATGATCATGACCTATTGCTTATTTCTGGTAATGGAGAGGTTTTAGAGCCAGATGAGAATGTTGTTGCGATTGGTTCAGGTGGCAATTTTGCTCAAGCGGCGGCAATTGCGATGATTAGGCATTCTTCGAATATGACAGCGAGTGAAATTGCACATGAAGCAGTTGAAATTGCTGCTGGTATTGATATTTTTACCGATGACCAAATTAATACAGATGAACTTTAAAAGCAGGTGAAACTCATGGAAACAAAGACTCCTAAGCAAATTGTTAGTTTGCTAAACGAATATATTATTGGTCAAGATAATGCTAAAAAGGCAGTTGCAGTTGCCCTTTATAATCGTTATCGGCGCATGCAATTATCCAGTAAAATGCAGGCAGCAATAACTCCTAAAAATATGCTGATGGCAGGACCAACGGGTGTGGGTAAGACAGAAATTGCTAGAAGGTTAGCCACAATCGTTAAGGCACCTTTTGTTAAAGTAGAAGCAACTAAATTTACAGAAGTTGGCTATGTCGGTCGTGATGTGGAATCAATGGTACGTGACTTGGTTAATGAAGCAGTTCGTATGGAAGAAAAAGAACAATTTGATCAAGTTCGTTTACAGGCAACTAAAGAAGCTAATAAAGCTTTAGTACGCTTGCTAGTTCCTGGTATTAAACGTGAAAAGCAAAAGAATATGATGGAAGAATGGCAACAGATGATGTCGGCGATGACTTCAGGTACTCAGGCAGACGCTAATTCAAATGAAGAAGAAGTAACTGATGCTATCCGTAATGAGCGTTTGACTGTCGCTGAACAATTAAACAAAGGCTTACTAGAAAATCGAGATGTTACAATTAACGTTGAACAGGCACCTAAAGTTAACCCGATGGGTGATATGATGGGGCAAATGGGTATTGATATGAGTTCAATACTTAATGGGCTAGCACCTAAAAAGAAAATTAAGCGCACCTTACCAGTTCGAGAAGCACGTGAAATTTTAATTCAAGAAGAATCACATAAGATGGTTGACTATGATTCAATTTATCAAAAAGCGATTGAACGGACGGCTAATAATGGCATCATTTTTATTGATGAAATTGATAAAATTGCTGCTGGTAATAAAAAAACTTCTGGGGAAGTATCACGTGAAGGGGTACAGCGCGATATTTTACCAATTGTTGAGGGATCGACCGTGCAGACAAAATACGGTCCAGTTGAAACAGACCATATTTTGTTTATTGCAGCCGGTGCCTTCTCTGAATCTAAACCTAGTGATTTAATTCCTGAATTACAGGGACGTTTTCCAATTAGAGTGGAACTTAATGCGTTGACAAAGAATGATTTTGTGAAAATTTTAAAGGATCCAGCCGATTCTCTGTTAGAACAGTACGTTGCTTTGATGAAAGCAGATGGTGTTAAATTGATTTTTACACAAGAAGCTATAAGTCGAATTGCACAAATTGCTTATGATGTCAATCAGGGAACTGATAATATTGGTGCAAGAAGATTGTCGACTATTTTAGAAAAATTGCTTGAAGATGTGCTTTATGAAGGACCAGATATGGCCATGGGTGAAATAACGATTACTGAAGCATATGTTAATGAAAAACTTAGTGATATAATAACAAATAAAGATTTAACCAAGTTTATTCTTTAATAAAGGCGATGAATGATCATGGATTACACTATTAAAAATAGTATTTTACAAGTTGTTATTTCAAATATAGGTGCCGAGATTCACAGTGTTAAAAGTCTGCATAGTAACTATGAATATATTTGGCAGGCAAATCCAGATGTATGGCAACGGCATGCACCAATTCTGTTTCCTATCGTAGGTAAATTGAAAAATAATCAATATACTTTTCAAGGTAAGACCTATCAAATGGCCCAGCACGGTTTTGCCCGCGATATGGCATTTGAGGTTGAGCAACATACCGCTGAGAGTATTACTTTTTTGCTAACAGATACAGCTCAGACAAGAGAAATTTATCCCTTTAAGTTTGAACTGCGGGTTAACTATAATTTATTAAACAATTTACTTGAAGAAAACTTTAGTATTACCAATAAATCAGATTATGAAATGATTTTTGGAATTGGCGGTCATCCGGGATTTAATATTCCAACAAGTTCGGTTATTAGCAAGTCTGATTTTTATTTTAGTACTAAACCTTCACTTACTCGTGTGCAAATTCCAATAAAAAGTAATGGTCTTCTAGACTGGTCTAATCGCTCTCTAGCATCGACTAATAGTTTGATTACCTTAAGCGAACATTTATTTAAAAATGATGCCCTGGTTTTTGAATTACATGGCCATGATAATCGCATATCGTTGAAAACTGATACTAGTAATTATCATGTTAATGTATGGCTGCGGGATGCACCTTTTGTAGGGATTTGGTCACAGTATCCCCAAATGGCTGATTATGTTTGTATTGAACCTTGGTGGGGAATTGCTGATCGAGCAGATTCGACTGGGAAGTTAGAAGAAAAATTTGGAATGAATCACCTTGAAACAGGAAAAACTTTTACTGCTGGTTTTAGTATGGCTTTTCATGATTAAGGTAAAAAGCTTAGTGTTAATTATTGACTGAAACTAACCCCTAGAATTAGAAGTTAATATTATTTCATTTTATAAGGCCGTATTCCGATATTCAATCGGGGTGCGGCCTTTTAACTTATACTTAATTCTAGTTTTAGTGTAGTATTTGATTCACTTTAATAGACAATCTGTTTTCCAAAAGATATAGGTAAATCTAAGAATGTAGAATCTATTTCTAACTTCTGCCATTGCAAGCTTGAGTTTACTAATACTATAAATTGCTGGCTTAACGGTAAGTCTTTCAGGTAATAACTCATTTATAAGCATTCTATGAAAGAATATTAACATTGACTTTAAAAATAACATATTTTTTTATTTTATTCTATTGCTATATGGTAAAATATAGCAATAGTTTTTTTATACAATTGAAAGAGAATTACAATGTCGCTTAGAAGTCTTTTTAAAATCAACACTTTCCGAGCAGGTTTGTTGGTTATTATTTATCTTGCGTACTCGTATGCAGGAACAATCTCTGCATTTCTTTTTCGATATGCTTTAAACTCCTTAATCAATAAAAGCTTATCGAACTTTATTTATTGGTGCATTGCAGAGATACTTATTGCTATGGTAAGTAGCCTGCTTTTAGCTTATGGAACCTACTTATTTAATAAGCAAATACAGCAGTATATCCATGCTATCAGGGACAAGATCATTCATCATTATTATCAAAATAACAATACCAAAGTTGCTGAAATTCAAAATATTTTAAATAATAATATGAAAACTTTAGCAGATGAATATGCCAGACCTTGGATTCTTATCTTAAGCAGCAGCTTAATGCTTTTGATGTCTATCGGTGTGTTGTTTTCTATGCATTGGACGCTGGTCATAGCTACAGTCCTCACTTGTGTCATAGTACTTGCTCTGCCTCAATTAACCCAAAAAATTACCACGCGTGCAACTAAGGCAGCTTCCCAGAAAAACGCCGTCTTTTTAAAGACAGTTGCTGACTGGTTTAGTGGATTAAATGTATTACGGCGCTACCATGCAATTAACCGATTGCAAAATGTGCTTAACCAAAGTAGTGGTAGGCTTGCTGATGCAAATGAAAAAAAACAAAAAGCATTGAGTACTGCTGATGGACTAAATGGGGTAGGTAATTCAATTGGTCAAGTTGGTATTATCCTCTGGGGTGGTCTACTTTTCTTTCACCACCAATTAGACATCGGTGGTTTGCTTGTTGCTAGTAACTTTGTTAGTTCTATTTTTGATGAATTATGGGACATAATTGACTCCATTACGCAGATAAAGGCCACTAAAGACCTGCGCACCGAATTGCACACGTTGACTCAGGATACTGAAACAGATACTGAAGTGGACGCTTCTCCTGCTGCTATCAGTGTAAAAGGGCTAGTGATAACTTACGAGGGCCACCAGATAAGGTATCCAGATTTTGCAATTAAGGCTTGCGACAAGGTCTTGCTTAGCGGAGACCCGGGCACTGGGAAGTCAACTCTGCTTAAAGCTATCTTGGGCAAGTTGCAGCCTACGGCAGGCTCAATTGAATATTACAATAAAAAAGGTGAATTGATTACGCCTAACTACAGACAGATCGGCTATGTAGCCCAGGACGGCGTTCTTTTTCCTGATACAATTGCAAATAATATGACAATGTTTCAACATTATCCAGAAAGTCAGTTAAATAAAGTGATTGATTCGGTTGAATTAACTGACAATCTGACCAAGTTTCCCCAAGGTGTAAACACGACAATCAATCTCGATAATCTCAACGTATCTGGTGGTCAGCAACAAAAAATCATCTTAGCGCGGGCCAAATTAAAAAGACAAAATTTTTTGCTACTAGACGAGCCAACTAGTGCAATCGACAGTAAAACTAGTACTAAGATTATCAAATCACTGCTAGCAAGTAATCAAACCATTATCATGATTGGTCATAATTTGCGACCGGAAGTGCAAAAATTATTTGATTATCGTATTAACTTAAGCAGATAGAAGTAAGGAAAGATTATGAAAATCAAAGATTTTTGGCAGGTGAATCCTGTTGTTTTTATTTGTACGATAATAGTTAAGCTACTAGCGCCTGCTTTGGCGCTGCTAAACACACAGGTTGGAATATACCAGGTTGATGCTATTCAACAGGTTAGTTTACCCAAGTTTTTAAAACTAACGGCGCTTTCCTTTGTTTTGCTAGTAGTTAGTTACTTAATAGAATATCTATTTGATTATATTTTAGCCAAACAAAAAGAACGATATAAAAAAATTATAAGAGCAAAAATAGTTAGCCATCTCTGTTATACCAAGCAAGAATATGCAATTGCTCAAATACAGAATTTTTTAACAAACGACCTAATTCAAAGTGAGGAAAACTATCTTGATGCTTTTTTCAAATTGGTTAGTGGCATCGGCTATTTTGTTTCTGCTTTAGTATTGTTATTTACTATCCATTGGGCCATGTTAATCGTTATTTCCTTGATGGTAATTGTATCATTACTTTTACCCAAGTTAATAGCAAGGCCGTTACAAAAAGCTATGATGACTATTTCTGCTAGTAACAAAAACTATCTTGATACAATAAGAAGTTGGTTGACCGGAATAGAAGAGTTACAAAGATATTTTGCTGGTAATCACCTTTTTGTAGTATTAAGCAAATCTTCACAAAAATTAGAGAACGCTAATGTCAAAGAAACTGGAATAAAGCAATATCTTAAGTTTGTTAACGAAGTCTCCTCTCAAGTTATGTTACTGTTGCTATATGCTGTAACTGGCTATTTAATTATTACCAAGCAAATAGCTTTTGGGGTGATTTCAGTAGTTAGTGATCTCAAATATTATTTAACTAGTGGTATTGAGATGATCACAGAGGCTCGTGGAGCCATGATTGGAGTTACTGATCTTAATAGGCAGATTGAAGATTTAGTCATACCAGTTATTAAGCAGGAAGAAGCCAATGTAGGTTTAGAAGAAGTAGATGAAATTATCACAGCTGATTTGCAAATGGCTTTCCCGAATGGTGAAAGTTTACAATTACCCGATATTAAAGTTAAACCTGGCCAAAAAATATTGTTAACGGGTGAGTCAGGTGTAGGCAAATCAACCTTCTATTTCAGGTGGTCAAAGACAAAAAATAGTTTTGGCACGTGCACTAATTCATCAAAGTAGAATCATTCTGGTTGATGAGGGAACAAGTGCGATTGATGAACAGGCAACTATAAAAATCTTACGTAAAATTATGGCGACTGATGCCAGTGTAATCTTCATTGCGCATAATTTAAATCCAGAAATGAAACAACTTTTTGATTACGAACTTCATTTTTTTAGAAACAATAACAAAATCAAGGCGAATATCATTGCCAACATAGCTATTTAGAAAATTTAATATAAACTCGGAAGTTTAAGTTTAACTAAAAGCTTAGACATTTTATTATTATAAAAGACCCAATGCGCGGTTTGAATATTAATGTGAACCCCAAAATTAGGATAGTTTAGTAAATTTAACCATAATAAAACCCTCCAGCTGGATTTTTGGTCCATTCTAGAGGGGAACCTCAGTTAATTATTGATACTATTTTTTTATTAATTATTTTATTGCGAACTTTTGTTCTGATGATTTATAATTATAACAGCCAGTTTTTCTGGTTGTATTTATTTTAGTTTATAACTTATGGTGCTTTTTTTTATACCAGTACCATAAGCCGAAGGGAATAATATTTTCTTGGTGGTGAATAAGTCGATTTATATTACTGCGATGGCGATTAAAAAGGATAATCATAATGCAGCCAACGATGATCTCTAAGAAAAGATCATGAAAGAAAAAGGTAGTAATAAAAATCAAAACAACAGCGATTAAACTTGATAAGCTTACATAAGAAGTAATAAACACAAGGGGCAAAAAAATCAAGGCACAAATGCTGAAAAACTTCAAATCGTAGCCTAAGAAAAGTCCGGCACTAGTTGCAACAGCTTTTCCCCCCTTAAATTTAAGGAAAATAGAAAAAGTATGTCCTAAAATTGCTAAGCAACCACAAATTAGAAGAAGATACTTTGGACCAGAAATTTGCAATAATCTTGGCAGATTAGTTGCTAAGGTTCCTTTAAGTACATCAATGATTAACACAAAGCTACCAGCTAATGGTCCAAAAACTCTAAAAGAATTAGTTGTTCCTATGTTACCTGAACCATATTTACGTATATCTTCTGCGAAAAATATTTTTCCGATAACAACCCCGGTCGGAAATGATCCTAGTAAGTATGCTAAAATAAATACCAGTATTAATTTTAGATTTATCATTTATATCCTACTCTCTTAATTTCTAATCTTATTCTATCAAAGATTGTTTAGTGTGAGAACAGAACAAAAATAAATGATTAAAAAAACTGGAGGAGTTTATTTGGCTAAAACAAATAAAAATATAAATTCATATGATGATTCGTCAATCCAGATTCTTCATGGTTTAGAAGCTGTACGTAAAAGACCAGGAATGTATATTGGATCGACTGACATTCACGGTTTAAACCAGTTAGTTTATGAAATCGTTGATAATTCAGTTGACGAAGCTATGGCTGGTTTTGGCCAAGAAATTGATGTAACCATTCACGGTGATAACAGTGTGACTGTACGTGATTTCGGACGGGGGATGCCTACTGGCATGCACAAGTCTGGTAAGCCGACGATTGAAGTGATATTGACTGTTTTACATGCCGGTGGGAAGTTTACCGAGCAGAACTATAAAACTTCTGGTGGACTCCACGGTGTAGGATCATCTGTTGTCAATGCTCTTTCTAGTTATATGTGTGTAAAAGTAGTGCGTGATGGCATATTGTATGAAGAGGAATTTACTAATGGTGGTCATCCTGTTGGCAGTTTAAAGCGTCTTGGTAAAACTAAGGAACCAACAGGTACTACTATAACTTTTAAGCCAGACGAAACAATTTTTTCGACCACAAAATATAAGTATGAAGCTATTCAAGAGCGAATTCGGGAGTCTGCTTTTTTACTAAAGGGCGTTCGTTTTGTTTTAAAGGATGAACGTGAACCTATACATCATGATGACTTCAAGTATGATAACGGAATTGAATCTTTTGTATCATACCTTAACGAAGGCAAGGATACATTAAATAATGTCTTTTACTTTGATGGAAAACAAGATGAAATTGAAGTCGAATTTAGTGGTCAATATAGTGATAGTTATTCTGAAAGTCTTGTTTCTTTTGTAAATAACGTGCGTACAGCTGATGGTGGAACACATGAAGTTGGTGCACGAAGTGGCTTTACGCGAGCATTCAATGATTATGCTAAAAAGCAAGGATTACTTGGTAAAAAAGATAAAAACTTGGATGGCTCGGACTATCGTGAAGGTCTAAGTGCAGTATTGTCAGTAAAAATACCTGAAGAGCTTTTGGAATTTGAGGGCCAGACTAAGGGAAAACTGGGTACCCCACAAGCTAGATCAGTAGTTGATGCAATTGTTTATGAAAAAATGTCTTACTATTTAATGGAAAATGGTGAGCTGGCTCAAGAATTAGTTAAAAAGGCCCAGCGTGCAAGGGATGCTCGCGAAGCTGCAAAAAAAGCACGTAATGAAAGTCGAAATGGTAAAAAAAGACGTAAAAAAGAAGTATTATCAGGTAAATTAACCCCCGCCCAATCTCGTAATCCGAAAAAAAACGAGTTATTTCTTGTCGAAGGTGATTCTGCTGGTGGTTCCGCTAAACAGGGGCGTGATCGTAGATTTCAGGCAATATTACCTTTGCGCGGTAAAGTATTAAATACGCAGAAGGCTAAATTGCAAGATATTTTTAAAAATGAAGAAATTAATACTATGATCTATACTATCGGTGCAGGTGTGGGAGCTGAATTTAAAGTTGACGATTCTAATTACGATAAAGTAATTATTATGACGGACGCTGATGATGATGGTGCTCATATTCAAATTTTGCTATTGACTTTTTTCTATCGGTATATGAGGCCAATGATTGAACATGGCAAAGTATATATTGCTTTACCACCTTTATATCGCTTACAAAAAGGGCGCGGTAAAACTAGACAGGTTAAGTATTCTTGGACGGATGAAGAATTAGCAATTGATGAGGAAAAAATTGGCCGTGGCTATACTCTGCAGAGATTCAAGGGATTGGGTGAAATGAACGCTGAACAGTTATGGCAGACAACGATGAATCCTGAATCTAGAATGTTAATTCGAGTTAAGATTGACGATGCGGCATTAGCTGAACGCCGCGTAACTACTTTAATGGGTGACAAGGTTGATGCTCGGCGCAAGTGGATTGAAGAGAATGTTAAGTTTAGAATGGGCGAAAGTGCATCAATTTTAGAAGAAAATGAGTAGAAATAAAGAGGTTTTTGATTAATGGCTACAAATGAACGAATTCGTGAAATGCCGCTTGAGCAGGTTATGGGTGAACGTTTCGGACGATATTCGAAATATATCATTCAAGAAAGAGCATTACCAGATATTCGTGATGGCTTAAAACCAGTACAAAGGAGAATCCTTTATGCTATGTATCTGGACAATAATACTTATGATAAACCGTTTAAAAAGGCTGCTAAAGCTGTAGGTAATATCATGGGTAATTTTCATCCTCATGGTGATAGTTCAATATATGGTGCTTTAGTTCATTTATCCCAAGACTGGAAAATGCGTGAGACTCTGATTGAAATGCATGGTAATAATGGCTCAATGGATGGTGATGGTCCGGCAGCTATGCGTTATACAGAATCACGTTTGAATAAGATTTCTAATATGCTTTTACAGGATATTGACAAAGATACTGTCAATATGGTACTTAATTTTGACGATACAGAATATGAGCCAACTGTTCTTCCAGTTCGTTTTCCTAATTTATTAGTTAATGGATCTACCGGAATTTCATCAGGTTATGCTACTGAAATACCCCCACATAATTTAAGCGAAGTAATTGATGCTACAATTTATTTATTGAAACATCCTAATGCTAGTTTGGATGAATTAATGCAATTTGTTAAAGGCCCAGACTTTCCTACAGGGGCAATTGTCATGGGGCAAAAGGGACTTCAAGAAGCATATCAGACTGGACGCGGTCGAATTCAAGTTCGAGCAAAATCAGTGATTCAAGAAATTCGCGGTCATCGGGAAGAAATTGTGATCACTGAGATACCCTTTGCAGTTAATAAGGCTCTATTAGTTAAAAAAATTGATGAAATTCGGCTAAATAAAGAAATAGATGGTATTGCTGAAGTTCGTGATGAAACAGATCGTCATGGACTATCAATCGTAATTGAACTTAAAAAGGGTACAGATGCTCAAAATATTTTAAATTACTTATTCAAAAATACAGAACTACAAGTTTCCTATAACTTCAATATGGTGGCAATTGATCATATGACACCGGTACAAGTTGGTCTGAAACATATTTTGACGTCATATTTAGAGCATGAAAAAGATGTTGTTATCAAGCGTACTAAGTATGACTTAAATAAAGCTGAAACACGTTTAGAAATAATTCAAGGCTTAATCCATGCGATGGATATCTTGGATGAAGTAATAAAAGCAATTCGTGCATCTAAAAATAAGGCCGAAGCTAAGAAAAATTTAACTGCTAAATTTGCTTTCACTTCAAGACAAGCAGAAGCAATTGTCTCATTACAACTATATCGTTTAACTAATACCGATGTAAATGCATTAGTTGCAGAGCAAAATGATTTAAAAGATAAAATTTCCCGTTATCGTGCACTACTGTCAGATGACAAAATTTTACAAAAAGAAATTATTAAAGAATTATCAACTGTTAAAAAAGAATTCGGAAATCCCCGAAGAACAGAAATTTCTACAGAAACAGCTCAAATTAAAATTGATGAAAAGGCACTTCTGGCTGATGAACAAGTACGAATTTTAATTAGTCGTGATGGTTATTTAAAACGATCCTCTTTACGATCTTGGCAATCAAGTGATGATGAAGATAATGGATTACCAGATGGCGATCAAGTTGTGTATGAAAAGACAGTGTCAACTTTAGATAATTTATACTTGTTTACTAACCGTGGTAATGTGATTTATCGTCCAGTAAATGAACTTGTTGAAGCAAAGTGGAAAGAAACCGGTCAGCATTTATCACAAGAAATAGGCTTGAGTAGTGACGAAGTAATTATTCGGGTGTTTTCATTTAGCAAATTAGATGAAGACGTAAATTTTGTGTTAGCTAGTACAGATGGCTACATTAAGCAAGTAAAATTAAAGAGTCTACCACCAACTAGGACCTACCGTTCACGTGCAATGGTTGCAATGAAAATGAAAGGTGATACCAGTACCATAGTAAGGGTTGACTTAGTTAAACCAAATGAAAAATTTGAAGTCATTTTATTTACTCATGATGCTTACGCTGTTAGATATGATCTCAATGAGGTACCAGAATTGGGGGCAAAAGCGTTAGGCGTTAAATCAGTTAACCTAAAAGCCGATGACTTTATTGTTTCGTATACACTAATTCCTTCTAATTACATTAATTTAGTTCGAATAGGTATAGTTACGCAGCGTGGTGCCTTTAAACAAATTAAGGCTGATTTAATTAATAAAATTTCTAGAGCTAAAAGGGGCGTACTTGTACTTAGAGAACTTAAGTCGCACCCGCATAAAATAGCTTCTTTGGTCTCATATGGACAAGAACATGTATTAGTAATAACTACAAGTAGTAAAAGACAAATTATGGTAAAAACCAATGAGTTTCCATTAAGTGATCGGTATTCTAATGGATCTTTTGTTGTTGATACTACAAGCGATGGAGTACCAATAAGTTTGAAATTAGGTAGGCCTTTGAATTATAGTTAAATAGTTTTTTATTTATGATTCTATTTATATATATTTATTATTTTACACAAGTTATTTAATTATTTATAAAATATACTTTGACACAGAGCCATTTTTGATTGATAATAGCATATAAATGTAAGCCATATTATTGTTAAGATAGAAGGAATAATTTATATGCCTAAAATGGATGCTATTCTCTCAAGTAAATCTCTACACTATTTTTTACAGTTAATAGATACAATGAATTATACTCAAGCAGCACAAATTTTGGGAATTACTCAACCAGCATTAACGCAGCAAATCAAAAAAATTGAACATGCAATTGGGACTCCTTTGTTTGGACAAATGGGTAAAAAACTATATCTTACTGAAGCAGGAAAGCAATTACAAGTTGGAGCAATTAAACTTTTGGGAACTATGAACTCTGTCGTAAATGATATTCAGGAGTTTACCCAAGCTGATCGAGGGAATATTTCAATTGGAGTTTTAGAAAGTGTTAATTGTGAGTGGTTACAAAGGTTCTTAATTAAGTTTAACCAGAAATACCCTGATATTACTATTAATCTTAGTTGCTTTAATCGTAAGGATTTGTGGTATAACTTGGATAATAATTTGATTGATTTGGCAATTTTATATATTCCAGATGTTGCTAAAAAAAGTCAGGCTAGCTTGAATAATCAATATGAACAAATGAAAATTAATGATGAACGCTTAATAATTTTGACGCATCTCACTAATTTAGAAGCTGGTGAAGCATACCCAATTTCTACGTTTACTAAACAAAAATGGGTAGCATATCCAGATGGATTTTTTTTAACTCAACTAATGAAAGAAAAATTTGGAAGTAGAGTTAATATAAAAAAGAAATTGGATATTTCTATGAGCTTTTCATCAACAGAGCAGCTAGTAGCAACAGCTATAGCAACAAACTACGATACATTTGTTAGTCATTCGTATTATCAAGCTCACAAAAATGACATTAATTTAACTCCAGTCTTTTTAAAAGATGACAAGAAGTTCCTTACTTCAATAGTTTATCGAAAGGGTAAAAAAGACGTTCCTCGAGTCGCCAATATTTTAGCCGAATTTAAGCAATTCTTACCTAAATAGGCTTTATTGAATAGGAGTTATTAGGTAAACTAATTATGTACAATAATTTATAGAAAAAGAGGAAAATTAATGGAAAAAGAGCTAGTTTTTGGTCATCAAAGTCCAGATACAGATGCTATTGGTACAGCTATTGCTTATTCATTTTTACAAAATAAACTGGGTTATAATACTGAAGCAGTGGCATTAGGTGAGCCTAATGACGAAACTATGTTTGCATTAAACAAGTTTGGTTTTCAGGCACCTAGGGTAATCAAGACCGCTGCTAATGAAGTTGAAAAAGTAATGCTAGTTGATCATAATGAACCACAACAAAGTGTTTCTGATATTGATAAGGTAAAAGTTACCCATGTTGTTGATCACCATCGGATTATGAATTTTAATACTAGTTCACCGCTTTTTTATCTTGCTGAGCCAGTCGGCTGTACAAGTACAATTGTTTGGAAGCTATATAGACATTTCGCAATTGCTATTCCGCAAAATATTGCTGGAATTATGCTTTCTGCTATTATTTCTGATACTTTACTTTTAAAATCACCGACTACAACTGAAGATGATCGTAAAGCAGTAAAAGAGTTGGCTAAAATTGCTAATGTTGATTATGAAAATTACGGACTTGCAGAATTAAAAGCAGGCACAAATATTGCAAATAAGTTAGAAGATGATTTAATTAAGTTAGATGCGAAAACTTTTGAATTGAAAGATAAAAAAGTTAGGGTAGCTCAAATTAATGTAGTTGATTTGCCTGAAGCAATGGGACGTAAAGCTGCTTTTCTAAAGGCAATGGAGTCTGCAATAGCCACCGATCATTATGATCTATTTATGTTACTTATTACGAATGTATTGGATTCTGACTCAACTGCAATAGTAGCAGGATCTAGTGAAGCACAGCAGTTATTTGAAAAGGCATTTGGACAAATTATTGATTCGGAAATCAGTTTACCAGGTGTAGTTTCACGTAAAAAACAAGTTGTACCACCACTTACAAATGCATTTAGTTAATAATTATTTCAAATTTTAAAGATTAAAAAAACACGAGTAGGGAAGTAATCCCGCTCGTGTTTTTATTTACGTTTCTAAATTTAAATAAATTATTCTTTGTTAATTTCTTTAGCCAGAATAATAAAAGATTTACACACTCTTTCAGCCTTTTCTGAAGACATTTTTCTTAATTCATTGAGAACTTTTTTGATAAATACAGGTGTATTATCCTGATGGTTCTCAACCTTAACTTCTTTAAATCTATATGCGTTCATTATGATATCAGGTGTAGTAGTATTCAATGCTCTAGCAATAGAATCAAGTTTTTGAATACTGATGTTTTGATTTTTGGTACGCTCAAGACGAGAAATAAAGTTTACAGACAAATCACTCAACTCTGCCAGGTCCTCCTGCGTCAACTTCTGTTCACGTCGACGACGGCATATTTCTTTTCCTAAATTTATACTCATGGAATAAATTCAACCCTTTCAAAAAATATAATTCCATATTCCATAATAACAGATTAATTATAGAATTAAACAATAAAACAAAAAAATTATAAATAAAAACAATTAATTTCAACAAATCTTTAAAACATCAAAGTCGATTGTTGAAATAATAGTTTTAATCTATACTCCAGATAGTATTATAAGACAAACCCTAAAAAATATAAATAATAAAGCTCTAAATAATTAAACTTAAAATGAAAAAATATAAGTTTTAAAATATTATTTCAAGTCTGAATTTCCTTTGATACTATAGCTAAAAAGTTCAAATTATAAAAACCAGTTTTGCAACTAATGATAATATATAAATTCGATATAGAAACCGCTTTACATATACTTATTTAAGAAAATATAAGAAAACTGGTAGCAAACATTTTTAGATAAAATACTATCTAAAAGTAATTGATAATAAAAAATAATAAAAAAAATCAAAAAGCAATATTTTAAGGTCTATAAATAAAATTCTTTAAACTATTTTAGTGGAATTTATTTTAAGTTAGCTATTTTAAATAATGGCTAAGCAAATTTAATATTTAAGCATCTATATGAATTTGTACAGGGGAATAGTTGTAGCTAATTTGTAAGTTAAGTTTACTAATCTGGTAATACTTCGTATAATATATATTATGTAAAGTAAAAAACAAAATTTCAAACATTAAACGGAAATACACTAATTAATTAAAAAGGCAGTGCTAAAACTTAACACAGTAATCAGTAAGCCGGTTTAACTGAATAATCAATCAAAAGTAGCAAATAAACTTTTCTTGTTTTGCCAGTTTCTAAAAGTAGCAAAAGATCACTCCTCTTACAACAATGAAAAAGACTTGTTCCCAGTAATCATATCAAGGTAATATTACAAGCAAGATTATAGTTTTTAAGAACATGAGTTTTGGGTGCAGTGCCAAAAACTAAAATCGGTAAAGAGAATAACTAAGAAATAAATATTAACTTCTAACGCTTTTAAGCAAGCTGTTAGTGAGTTATTAAAATCTAAATAAGCCAATTAATTAAGTTCATGCAAAATTCACTTTAGAATTAATTGGTAAAGTTGCAGCTAGAAAATGCGTGTAAGCTGATCTGATTTTAGTGTATATTACACACGCAAAGAAAGTGTTGAAACCAGCAAATATTTTTTGATTATTGTTTTTGTTGTTACCACAATGTTTTCTCGATTTGCAATCATTAAAACTATAATTTTAATGAAAGGTAAAAGACAACAGCAATAAGGGTTTTTACTTTTCTACCTAATGAGAATAATTTTATATATAAATGTTTTCAAAATCCAAACAGACATTCTTATTTTGCTTTATAATTTAACTAAGATAAATTTATTTAGGAGAAAATAATATTGGAAACAAAAAAATATTTGGACTTAATTGAAGATGAATTAACAAAAATGCCTGACTTTGTCCAGGAATACAATTTTGGTACTAACCATTCCTTAGCAACTACCTATCAATATTTAACAGAAATTCGCAGATTCTTTGATTGGCTACGTAAAGAAGGAATTTCTTCTGCTCAAAAAAATAGTGATATTACAACTATTACTTTAGCTAATTTACATCGTAATGACATTATGCTTTATATCAATTATCTAGGTCATGTTAAAAATCAACAAGGTCATTTAAATTCACCTACAACAATCAATCGCTCGATTAACGCCCTACGCTCACTTTTCAAGTTTTTGACCATTACTGCAGATAATAATGACGGCCAACCTTATTTTGAGCGAAATGTAATGCTGAAAATTGACTCCCTTAATAATACTAAGACCCTTAATTATCGTGCACATATTCTTGAATCTCATATGTATATTGGAGACTTAAAATATCAATTTTTGAATTATATTGAGAACAACTTTGAAAAGCACTGTAATCCTCATGCCCTCCCCTCCTTTAAGCTTAACAAGGAGAGGGATATGGCAATTATTGCCGTAATTTTAGGGACAGGAATCAGAGTTTCAGAATGTGCGGGTATTAATATATCCGATTTAAATTTAAAGAAAGCAACTTTAGACGTTACTAGAAAAGGCGGTCAAAAAGATAGTGTGCCAATAGCCGAATGGACGTTAACTTATCTAGTTAAATATCAAAAAATACGTAGCCAACGTTATAAAGCAACCAAAAAAGAAACAGCGTTTTTTCTTACTAGGTGGCACCATCAAACGCGTCGAATGACAACTAGCGCAATTGAAAAAATGGTTAATAAGTACTCGGCTTCATTTGGACACCCACTCACCCCACATAAGCTGCGTCATACTCTTGCTTCAGAACTTTATGGAGTTACTAAAGATCAAGTTTTAGTTGCACAGCAATTAGGTCAAAAAGGTACATCAGCAACAGATTTATATACACACGTTGACCAACATAAGCAACGTGAAGCCCTAAATAAAATCGCCCGAAGTAATAATTCAAATAATAAAAAGAGCTAGTAATCATAACTAGCTCTTTTTATTATCGTTATTAAAATCTTACTTGCCAACTAGAACCAGCCTGCGCAGCATTGAAACACATTTTGATTTCATCTTCATTAGTTTTATTTTGTGAAAGTGGAGGAAGATTATTTAAATTGAAGTAAGCACTTTCGCTTGTTTCAATATTGGGTGTGAAATTTGAACTTAATTCGCGACACAGAAAAATAACATTACACACGTTAACTAGCCTTTTAATACGCTTTTTATCATGAATGGTAGTTTGACTATCATTAATTGCAATTAGATAATCAATTGCAATATCACATCCGGCTTCTTCTTTTGCTTCTTTAATGCAGTTATCTTTTACCGAAAGATTAGGTTCACACCATCCTCCAGGCAGGGACCAAAAGTTGTCTGTGGTTTCTTTAACCAACAAAATCTGCTTATTTTTAAAAATTGCTGCTCGTGTGGCTAATTTAGATGTTTGATAGCCATCTTCACTACTGAAAATTTCTTTTACTTGTTTCAGTGGTAATCCGGTTTTGGCAGCCATCATTTCGGTAGCAATTAATCTAATTTGTGCATACCGTTCTATATCAAAACAATCATTGCCATATTCTAACCCATTTTGGGCAATATTTTGTAATTTTAAGGTCCAATTTAAAAATTTATCTGCATTGTCCATTTTTAATCCTTAAAATATTTTTTATTTAGTTAAATCAATTTTATCAATATCAATCATCCAGCCAATTGCAAATGATTTTTCGCCTAAGTGAGTTGCAATTCCTGGACTAAATTTAGTAATTGAAATGTTTTGCTCAGGAAAGTTTTCTTTCAAAAAGACTTTTGCTTCCTCTACTTGACTACTATCATTTGAATCAATAATAAATAATTTGATTTTATCTTTGTATGGAAGTGTAGCAATTTTGCTTAAAATTAATTGCTGCATTTTCGTAAAAGCACGTTTCATTGATCTAATTTTATCAAAAGCCACAATGTTTCCGTCTTTAAAAGTTAAAAGTGGCTTTATATTAAGCATTGAACCAATAAATGCTTCAGCATTACTTAAGCGACCACCTCTTTTAAGGTTCTGCAAATCGTTTGGTACAAAAATTTCATCAATTGTGGCCCTAATCTCTTCAAGTCGTTTAAGTATTGTATCTAAGTCGACCCCATTTTTTATCATTTTTGCGGCAGCTAAAGTAAGTTCTCCTTGAAGACGGACCGTCATTTTAGTATCAATTGCATGTAAGTTGTATTTGGGATTATTTTTTGAAATGTTACACAGAGTATGATAGAATCCAGAAATTCCACTGGATAAAGTAATTGCAATAATTGCTTCGTATCCATCATTATGTAGTCTCTCAAAAAGACTAATTAAATAACCCATACTCGGTTGAGACGTTTTGGGAAAATCTGCCCCATTCTTTTGCATTTCAAAAAGTTGTTCAGACGTAATGTCAATATTTTCTAAATATTCTTTATTACCAATAATAATGGGTATTGGCAAAACAATAATGTTATTATCCTTTGCTTCTTGTTTAGTTATAACGCTAGTACTATCAGTAACTAATGCAATCTTCATCTAATTAACCTTTCGCTGTATATACAATATAGAAGATTATAGCATAAAAATAATGAGGTTACGACTAATAGTTAAAATCATTTTGAACCTTTTGTTTTTTGAATTAATTTAGTAAACACCTGGTTAAACGTGTCAATTTCATTTTCAGAAAATCCAGTTAGGAAAAATTCTTCTATATTCTTGACAGTACTTCTTAACTCAGCAATTTTTTTAATGCCATGCTCATTTAAATGGACAGTTTTACTTGAATCGCTTTCCGACCGAGTAATTGTAATAAGGCTTAATGTCTTTTTCTGTTGTAGTTGTCGGCTTAAAGTTGATAAAGAAATTTTAAGCTTTTTAGCCAAATCGCCCATTTTTTGTTCTTTATTGTTATTGTGAGCAAAATAAAGCAATAAACGAGTCTGAGAAAGGTTAAGACCACACCTGTGTTTAATCTCCTTTTTAATAGTTTCGGAAATCAAATCGAAAGATAAAATGTCCATATAAACCTACCTTTTCTTTTTAAATCAATAATAAAAACAATTTATACAACTTTTGATTATTTGTGAAACATTATCAAATAACCTATTAGTGAATGATTATAGTTTATCGATTAATATTCTAAAAATCTAAAATCAGTATACCAGCTTTTTTGAAATAATGCTTGGCAAAAATTGCAAAACAGTTATATATGCACAAAAGTAACTTATTTTCAGATAATAATCCTTATACTTATTGCGGTATAATTGATATAATTAATATCGTATTTTGAGGTGATACTTATGGCATATGATGGCTTATTCATTCATAGTTTGTTAGGTAATGTAAGAAAGCTTTTGGTTGGTGGACGTTTATCGAAAATTTATCAACCATTTGAGCATGATTTAATTTTAATTTTTAGAAAAGAAAGAAAAAATCGCCAACTGCTTATTTCGGCAAATGCGCAATATCCCAGATTTTATATAACTGACCAATCGATTAACAACCCAGATAAAGCCCCTACTTTCGTAATGGTGCTAAGAAAATATCTTGAAGGCTCCATTTTACAATCAATTAAACAAGTTGGTGTTGATCGAATCGTCAATTTTTATTTTAGTAATCGCAACGAATTAGGCGATCAAGTACAACTTGTTTTATCAGTTGAATTAATGGGTAAGCATAGTAATGTTATTTTATATAATCAAACAAGTGGACGGATTATTGATTTACTTAAACGGATAAATCCAGAAGAAAATCGGGTGCGTTTACTCTTACCTAAAGCTAAGTATGTATTACCGCCACTTAATCCAGGGATAAACGGCTTTGAGATAACATCAGCTGAATTTAAGGCAGAAATTAATAAGGTAGCACCAACTGAATTTGTGCCAAAGGTTAATGGACTTGATCGTGATGATCGTAATGAATTACTGGGTTATTTGACAGACGATTATTCTTATTCTTCGTTTATGACTTTTATAAGTCAATTTGATAAGGGCAGAGCATATATTTTAACAACTAAAAATAATAAACGAAAAATTTTCCCCTATCTTCCTTATCATCTTGATTTGCTTAAAGAAACTACTGATGATGACTTTAATCATGCACTTGATGAATTTTATCGCTACCAATCAAATCATGACTGGGTTAGACAAAAGTCAACGCAGGTCGAACGAATTATAAAGAATGAGCAAAAAAAATTAACAAAAAAAATAGTTAAATTACGCAATCAACTTGAATTGGCTGAAAACTCTGAAGGCTACCGAATCCGAGGCGAAATTTTAAATGCTAATTTAGCCCAAGTAAAGCCAGGAATGACCAAAATTAAACTACCCAATTATTATGATAATAATAATTTGATTTCAATTACACTTGATGTTGCATTGTCTCCTGCCCGTAATGCGCAGAAATATTTTACACGCTATAAAAAAATGCGTGACTCAATTAAGCATGTCAAAGAGCAAATCCAAATAGCACAAAATAACTTACTTTATTTTGATTCAGTTCAAACAGCAATTGATAATGCTGAACCACAAGATATTGATCAAATTATTGATGAATTAACTAGTCAAGGGTATATTAAACCAATATCGACGAAAAAGCGGCGTAAAAAGATAATAGAACAGAGCTTGAATAAATTCAAACTCTCTTCGGGCAAACTTGTTTTAGTGGGTAAAAATAATTATCAAAATGATTGGTTAACATTTAAAAAAGCTAATAAGCAAGATATATGGTTTCATGTAAAAAACATACCCGGTTCGCATGTGATTTTACAGGATTCTCAGCCCTCAGAAGCTGATATCATAGAGACAGCTGAAATTGCAGCCTATTTTTCTAAAGCGAAAAACTCTGCTCATGTACAAGTTGATTTTGTTAAAGATCAACGGGTTAAAAAGCCCAATGGTGCAAAACCAGGATTTGTTATATATACTGGCCAAAATTCGATTGAAGTTACGCCGCAAAAAGATAGAGTTTTAAGTAAAAGAATAGACTAATATTTATTAAAGAAAAAAAGTTGATAAATCACTGTTTTATAACAAGATTTATCAACTTTTTGCTTCTTCTTTAAGAGCTTTAACTTTGAAGACGGAAATATTTGCTATATAGGCAAAGTAGTCAAGGATAATGATTCTAAAACTTCCAAAATCAATTCTGTAGTTTCAATACTTGAAAAAACCGGAATATGAATATTTAGAGCAGCATCACGAATTCTAATTGCGTCACCACTTGCTGTGTCAGATAAATCAGTAATATTAATAATCATTACTATTTTATGTTGATTTATTTTATCTAACAAATTATTTTCGTTGCTATATACTTTAGTGATTACACCTGTTGTGATTCCTGCTTCAGCAAAATTATTAGCTGTTCCTTCAGTAGCAACGATTTTAAATCCAAGTTTATAGAATCGTTTAGCTAATTCAGTCATTTTTTTCTTATCTTGATCTCTTACTGAGATAAAGATGGTACCGTAACTAGGAATGCGTAGCCCACTTGCCTCGTAGCCTTTATATAGAGCTTTTGCTAATTGCGTGTCTCTACCCATTACTGAACCAGAAGATTTCATCTTAGAGTCAAAAGTATTATTGCTTGAGTAATTAATATAAGAAAAAACCGGCATCTTAACATAAATGAAATTATTAGACGACCATATTTTATTTTTATAAGCTAATTCCGGCAGATTATGACCACATAATACTTCAGTTGCACAAGCTGTAATATCTTTATCCAATGCCTTAGACAAAAATGCTATATTATGTCCAGCATATGGTTTAATTTGAAGTAAATAAATATCTTTATTAACGATTAAGAAATGTAGTGTGAAAATACCACGCATTTGTAGTCGTTTGATCAAATTAATTGTGTACTCAATAAGAAGTTTTTTGCTAATTTTGGCCAGATTTTGAGGCTTAAAAACTGCAATCGAGTCTGATGCATGAGAGCCTGTTTGTTCTAAATGCTCAATAATGCCTGGAATTGTCACATCTTTGCCATCTGAAATGGCTGTAACTTCATATTTGTTTCCTTCAATAAAGTGTGACAAGGTAATTTTAGCTAATTTATTTTCTTGCAAATATTTTTCTAAGGCAGGCAGATCATAAACAACAGCTGACTTTTGCTTGATACCTTCATTATTATAGCCACCTATTAAAATCGGAAAGTTCTGCTCTTTAATAAAATCAGCTGCTTCTTGTTTATCAAAAGTAGTTAATAATTGATTCTGCTTTAATGATTTTAAAGGTGTTTGCAAAATACTATTAATTTTTTCTTTTGGATCGAGGGTATGATTACCCAACACATTTAGGCCATATTTGGTTAATTTTTTGCTTAATGCACTAACTTCTTTTCCAGAAAATTGTAGCAGAACATCCTTTATGGCCTCTTTTTCTGCAATATTCAGAATATTTTCTAGTGTAATCGGCTCAAAGTAAATTTTATCAGCATTTTTATAACTAGCTGAGACAGATTCATCGTTATTTGAAATTAAAACTATAGCATAATTATTATTATGTAAAGCTTTGATGGCATGACTAATCATATAGTCAAATTCACTAGTTACGGATACTTGAGATGGTAACATACCAATTACTAATACTTTTTTATCGGCATTCAGAGGCTGCGACTCATCTTGGATGTTGTAGGCACTATAATATGCATGAACTCTAGGTTTATCGACACCAGCTGAACCATCAATTTGCAAATAGACCGGTTTTAAATGAATTTTTTTAAAATGCTTGTATAACACACTTTCCTTTATTTGCGTCAAATTAGAAATTAAGGCATTACCAAAACCATATTTTTTTGCCGTAAGCAATAAATTATCAGTAATTTCATCTTCAGCTAATTGTTGGCCAATCTGAACGATATGCTCTAATTTTTGGTAATAAACAGGATGAATATATACAATATGTTGCAGTTCTTGATAAGTAAAGCCTTGATAAATTGCCGCTAAAAGCTTGATTATATGCAATTCATTTGGATGATTTAGGTCAAAAATAATTTCAGCTTTGTCTTTAATTTTTTCAGCTTCAAAAACTTTTAAAGCCATTTCACTATTAATAGATGAAGCTAGTCCCTTTAAAAAGGCAGATTCAAAATTTCGCCCGATACCGATTGTTTCACCACTAGCTTGAGTTTTATTACTTAAATCATAATGATTACTGCCCGACTGTGTTAGTGACCAAAATGGCATTCTTACAGTCACTTTATCTTGTATTGGCTCAATAGCAGCATTTAGACCGGTCATTGGATCAATAATCTCGTTTAGATTATAACCCACTGCTATTTTACAAACAATATAACCAATACTATAAAGACAAGTTTTTTGTGACCATAATGCACTCCGCGTTAGCCGGGGTTTAATGGTTAAAATCTTTACTGTAAATTCATTGCCTTGATGCTTTACCGCAAAGTGAATATTTAAAATACCAATAATTTGTAAGCAATTAGCAATTTTTTTGGCAATTAGTCGAATTCTTTGGACTTGGTCATTATTTAAGGTTAAAGCTGGCATTACAGCAGTTGAATCACCTAAATTGACAGCAACTGGTTCAATTGTATCAGCTAGACTAGTAAATAAAATATTACCTCGATTATCACGTATTACATTAACAATAACCTCTTCCCATGAGGAAAGGTCTTCAATTAAGCGATAATTATCATGTGAAGCAGCTTCATTTTGGCGCTCTTTTTTTAAATAATCACTCACTTCTAAGGAATTTTTTAAAATAATATGTTTATTATGTAAATACGAATTATCTTTAATTAATAATACTGGAAAAGTAACTTGTTCCTTTAATTGTTGTTCTAGTTTATCAAATGCAAAATCAGTCATCTCCCAGTATTGACTTGCAGTAATTTTATTTCTTTCTAAAAAAGATGTCATATCCTGTTGGGAATTGAGCTTTAAAGCCTGTTCATTCAAGGCGAGCAAACGTACCCCCATTTGCTTAAGAATACCATCATGAACTAATTCACGTGTCACTTTAAGTCCAGTTGATGAACCATAAGCTGAAATAATCGCATCAGGCTCTTCCATCCTAATTATTCTTTTAAGAAAATCGATTGTCATTGGCTCCAAATAAACGGTTACACCTGGTTGTTTATCAGTAGAAACGGTTGCAGGATTGGGATTAACTAGAATAACGTTAATATCTTCTTCTAAAAGTGCACAAATTGCATCGGACATTAGGATATCTGTTTCCGACACACTACCAATTAATGTAGGACCTGACCCAATAATTAAAATTTTATCTAAATCATTTTCTAAAGGCATGCTTTACCCCATCATCTTTACAAAATCGTCAAAAATTTGTAGTGCATCTAAACTACCCGGAGCACCTTCAGCATTAAAGGCTGTAGCAATTGCTTTGTTTTTAGTGCTGAAACCAGCTAGTAGTTGACTATGTAAATCATAGTATTTTTGGTCTAATTCAAGCTGGACACTATTTGGCAAAACTAAGCAATCAATATTCAGCGCTACTTGCCAAATTTGCTTTGTTAAATCATTAATTATTGGATAATTTGTGCCATTATATGCTTTAGGTAATTCCACTAATTGAAAATTTAAGTAATCACTAAGTACAAGAAAACCAAGTCCAATTCCCCATATGGGATATTCGCCATAAAAATTATCTAAGATGGGTTTAAGCTCACCTTGAACTTCTTTAACTTTACCAGGCCCACCAGAGATAATAATACCCTCAGGGCGCAAATTTTTGATATCTGGTACAGCAGTGTTATAAGGCAAAACAGTTGCGTTAATCTTTCTTAATGATAATTCTCGAAGCATTGAATGTTTAAGACCCAAATCAATAATGGCTACACTTTTACCAACATTTGGTACAGCATATGCATTTTTAGTTGAGACAGACGCAGACCTATTTTTTGGCAAAACTAGTGCTTTAATTTGATCAAAGGCATGTTCGTCATTAGTATCCATAATAGATGCTTTAATCGTTTTAGCTTTTGTCAATCGATGAACTAAAGCCCGTGTATCAATATTATAAATTGCTGGAATATTTTTTTCTTTTAAAAAAGAATCGAGGTCTTGAAAGTTTTCATTATCTGAAATATTTAGAGCAACATCGTTAGCAATTATGCCCTTAACAGTAGGATTAATGCTTTCATAATCAATGGCGTTAATTCCATTACCACCAATCATAGGTGTAGTAAAAACCAGAATTTTTCCAGCATTTGTAGGATCTGTAAGCGCTTCTTGATAGCCGAAATTACTAGTTTCAATGGCTAACTCGCCAGTTGAAATAATTGAAGAACCAAGACCTTCACCAGCTAGTGAACTGCCATCTTCAAGGATTAAATATCGCTTCATCTCATCACATTTTTTCTTTTAGCTCGGCTAATCTTTCCGTAAAGATGGTTGGCGGAGCAACTTTAAACTCTAACCATTTATCAGTGCTGGGTTGCATGAACCCCAAAACTTGCGCATGTAAAAATTGACCGTTTCCTTGTAAGGTATTCTTTGGACCATATAATGGGTCACCAGCTACAGGATGACCAATATATGCTAGATGGACTCTAATTTGGTGTGTCCGCCCAGTTTCTAGTTGACAACTTACTAAGCTATAGCCCTTAAATTGTTCTAGAACTGCAAAATGTGTTATAGCTGGCTTACCATTATCAACTACAGCCATTTTTTTACGATTAAGTCGATCACGTCCAATAGGCGCATCAATTAAGCCAGATTGCTCGTTAAAGTTGCCATGGACAATTGCTAAATACAATCTTTTGTTACTTTTACTAGCAAGTTGTTTTTCTAAACTAATTCGTGCCTTTTGATTTTTGGCAACCATTAATAAGCCCGAAGTATCCTTATCAATGCGATGAACAATCCCTGGACGAAAACCTTCAGGACTACTTGCTAAATCTTTTGTATGATATAAAAGTGCATTTACTAAAGTATGATTGGGATGACCGGCAGCAGGATGAACTACCATACCTTGTGGTTTGTTAACTACAATTACATCTTTATCTTCATAAATAATGTCCAGTGTAATATTTTCTGCAGTTACTGCTAAAGGGGTTAATTGTGGTACAGTGACTGATATTTGATCTCCTGTTTGAATTTTATATGATACTTTTTCTTTTTTATGATTGACCGTAATTCGTTCATCATGAATCAGCTCTTTAATTCGAGTCCGTGATAACGAACTAATTTTACTTGCAATAAATTTATCTAATCGGCCCTGTTCTGTATTAACCTTGAGTTCATAACTTTTTTCCATGCTCTTTTTCACTTTCATCAAGAAATAGTAGATAAATAAATACCAAAACTATCCCGACTGTTATAGCAGAATCAGCAATATTAAATATATTAAAATTAATAAAATCGAGTTGAATCATATCGATTACATATTTTAAATGAATCCGATCAATTAAATTGCCGATAATTCCTCCCAGAACTATTGCTAGGCCCAATTTCATTAGTTTACTTTGATTCCGTCTTTGAAAAATATAATATAGACAGATTAGAATAGCTATCACACTAATAATATAGAAAAGCCACATTTGACCAGTAAGAATGTTCCAAGCAGCCCCATTATTTTGAAGGTAAGTTAATGAAATAACATTAGTTAAAACTGGACGTACTTCCCCAATTGAAAAATTGTGGGCAACAAAACCTTTTAGAGTTTGATCAGCAACAACAATTAATAACGAAATTATTAAATAAACAAATTTTATATGTTTTTTAGAATAAGCCACTAATTTTACCATTATTATCAACATCAATATCTAGTGCTGCAGGATGCTTTGGTAAACCTGGCATGTCTAAAACATGACCAGTGGTAATTACAATAAAACCGGCACCATTTTTGAGACTTGCGCCCTTAACATGCAAAGTGAAATCGGTTGGTGCTCCTAATAATTTTTGGTTATCAGTAAATGAATATTGAGTTTTAGCAATAATTACTGGCAATTTATCTTTACCAAGCTTTTCTAATTCCCGAATATCATTTTCGGCTCTTTCAGAGTATTCAACTTTGCTAGCATGATAAATTTTAGTAGCTATCTTTTCAATTTTTGTCTTAACTGAATCGTCTTTTTCATAAGTTGACACGAAATTAGACTGATTGGAGTTAGCTAAATCAACGACTGCTTGAGCAGCTGCAATTCCACCTTTTGATCCTTGTTCATGATAATCAACAACGAGAGCTTTAATCCCCTGTTCAGCTACCAACTTTTGTAATAAATTGAGTTCTGCAGGGGTATCAGTTGCAAAATGATTAATTAAAACTATTACTGGCACACCATAATTACGCATATTATTCATATGACGCTCTAAATTTTTAAATCCAGCTTCTAATGCTGTGAGGTTTTCATCATTCAAATGATCTGTGGTTCCTTCTGCTTGGTATTTAAGTGCACGAACGGTAGCAACAACAACGCAGGCATCAGGCTTTTTAGCAAGATTATTTGAAACAAAGTCCATAAACTTTTGCCCACCTAAATCACTACCAAATCCAGCTTCCGTTAATACATAATCACTTAAATGCAAAGCTAAATTAGAAGCAATAACGGAGTTAGCTCCGTGAGCGATATTGGCAAAGGGACCACCGTGAACTAAGGCTGGAGTATGTTCAATAGTTTGTACTAAATTAGGTTTAAGTGCATTAGCCAATAGAGCCGCAATAGCCCCTTCAAAACCTAATTCTTTTACATAAACAGGTTGGTCTGTTTTGGTATAGCCAACTAGCATTAAACCAATTCGCTTTTTCAAATCATCAATATCAGTAGCTAAACATAAGATGGCCATTAATTCATTGGCAACTGTAATGGCAAAGCTTGATTTGTGTTCTATACCATTAAACTTAGACCCCTGACCAACAGTTATGTTACGCAAACTACGATCATTTACATCAATGCCTCGTTTTAACAAGATTCTTTCTGGGTCAAGATTAAGTTCATTTCCTTGATATATATAATTATCAACTAATGCAGCTAAGGTATCAATTGCCGCAGTTAACGCATGCATATCGCCAGTAAAATGAAGATTTATATCCTCCATTGGAATCACTTGTGCACGACCGCCTCCGGTTGCTCCACCTTTTAGACCAAAAACTGGTCCCATTGAAGGTTCTCTAAGTGCAATTAAAGTTTTTTGATGGAGTTGATTATTAATTGCATCTCCTAAGCCAATTGTCATAGTTGATTTACCCTCACCAGCTGGTGTAGGCGAAATCGATGTAACTAAAATCAACTTTCCTAAATGATCTTGAGCCATACTTCTGTTAATGGCAGACCATTTTATCTTAGCTTTATTTGAGCCATATAATTCTATATCTGCTGAATTTAAACCAATTTTAGTTGCTATTTCGTCAATAGGTAGTGAATGTGATTCTTGCGCAATTTGAATATCTGATGTCATTGGGCATACTTCTTTCTATAAAAAATTATTTGTCCTGTTACTTAATTGCATCTTCGAGATTAGAATTTAGGTTCCCCCTTTGACTTAATAAATTAATTATAGCAAAAATATAAGCTTGTGTATCTTAATTATTAATTAACTGTGAAATTCTACTTTACCTTCGTTCAATGCGCAAAAGATGATATTTTTTAAAATTATCTATTTTGACTACATAAATTGAAAAATAATGCCATTTATTATTAATTTGTGGCACTGATTCTAGCTGAGTTTTCACCCTAAATGGTAATTTGAAAATATTCCCCTTCCAATAGGAAGTCAAAAATGTATAGATAACAAGAAAAATAAATAAAATTCCCCAAGCAATTGCTGACCAGTTGATAGTTTTAGTGCCCTCGTAGGTAATAATTAAACTCAAAAAAAGAACAATAAGTAACCAACTATAGTAAATAATCCCAACGTTACCTAAAATAATAAAATGTTTTTTATTCATTTTGCTTCTCTTTAAAATTAATTTGTATATTTAGATTACTGTGATCAGTTGTATCAAATAATGTCTGCAAATATCGACCCAGTTTTGGTTGATATTTAGTCAATAGCCGATATTCCTCGGAGTTATAAAGCTGAATTAACTTTTTTTCATTGATATGATTGTGTCCGGTAAAATAATTATAATTTAACTCAATAAAAAATTTATTTATTTTTTGCCCAGAATTTTTATCTTTTTGCGTCATATTATGGGTTAAATTTTTTAATTGTATATCTTTAAGATAATTATGAAAATGGGTTAAAGTATAACTCTTTTGTTCTTCTGCAGATAAGTATGGTCGCATATTAAAAGTTTGGCGCTGATATCTAATTTGATTTTTTTTGACTTTTACAAGACCATAAGCTTGATCAAAAGAACAAAAACTAGATGTAACTATTTCAGTAGTTGGAATATTTGGCTGTGGTTTTACAATATTTTGTGCATGAATATGTCCAGAAAAAGCTAACTTAACATCATATTTTTGGCAAAGCCGACTTAATGAACTAGCATTATCGATAACAAATCCACGATTAACTGCAGGATTATGAACGTATAAATTATGATGCATAAATAAGAGCGGATATAAATTATGCTTTTGGGCAAATTTTAGCTGTTTTTCAAGCCAAGCCAACTGCATTTCGCCTATAAAACCAGCCGTTACTGGTGACCTCAAAGCTTCTTTTTGACCATATATATTAGTGTCAAGCATTAACAACAAGTATTGTGGATTTAACTGAATGCTGTATGCTAATGAAGAAGAATCTGTTGCCCAAGCATGATCATAAGATTCATGAAAAATATTGCGCCAATCAGTGGGACTAATTTGTTTTGTATAAAGTTGCTGGTCATTGCTAAAAGATCGCGCCCAGCCATCAAAAATATCATGATTTCCTGGTAATAAAAATAGTTTGGTGTCAGTTAAGCTACTAAAAATTTTTTGAAATCTTTGTGCTGATAATAATTCGCCATTAAAAGTGACATCGCCAGTGACAATAATTGCTGCTGGTTTTTTTTCGTTTGCAAATTTGCAAAAAGCTCTAAGAGCAATCTCTTGATATACCAAATCTTTGCCTTGGCTAGTACTTTGAATTTGCTTGAAGGCAGGTCCATTATCATGAAGTTGATTAGCAATTAAATGGGTATCAGTAATCACCCAAAATTCAGTATTTAGTTTATTTGTAATCATTTTTTGCCCAATATTGATAAAAATCAACACGTAAGTTGCCATTAAATAACTTACGTTTCTTAGTTGCTTTTTTGCCAAAAAAACTTTCGAAATTGGGATCACCAACTAAATAATATTGACTAAAACTATCATATTTTAGTAAGTTTGACCCCATTTGGGTGTATAAGGCCTCAGCCGATTGTTTATCTTTTAACCGTTTCCCATATGGAGGATTAGCAATAATTACCCCATTTTTTAAATCGGTTGCTAAATCTTTAACAGCAACTTGCTTAAAGTAAATATCTTGTAATACACCAGCATTGTTAGCATTTAACTTAGCAATTTCCAAGATGGATTGGTCAATATCGCAAGCCCAAATTGGGGCTGCTAGTTTTTTGATTTTACTTTTTGCTTCAATTAATAAGTCTTTGTGTAATTTTGCATCAAACCAATCAAAATTATCGAAAGCAAATTTTCGCCATGATCCGGGAGCAATATTTTTCCCAATTAGAGCAGCCTCGATTGCTAAAGTACCTGAACCGGTCATTGGATCGATTAGCGGATGACTTCCGTCAAACGGAGTCAACTTTATTAAACTTGCTGCAAAATTTTCTTTCAGGGGTGCGCCACCATGCTCAATGCGATAACCACGTTTAAAAAGACTGTCACCACTAGTATCAAGTGAAATACGGGCAGTATCTTTATAGAGGTGAATGTCTAATGGATAAAAATTACCACTTTCTGGTAAAAAACCACGGCGATGATATTGATCGGACATTTTGTTGACGATTGCCTTTTTTACAATGGATTGAATACCTGGCTCAGAGTGCAATTTTGAGCGAACAGACCGCCCTTGCACTGGAAATTTAGCATCAATAGGTAAAATTGTTGCCCAATCGATATCATATACTTGATTATATAGTGTATCAAAATCAGTTGCTTTAAATTCTTTAAGTAAAATTTTTACGCGATCAGCTGTACGAAGCCAAAGATTGGTTTTAACGATATCTGCTTGAGTTCCCTTAAAAAATACACGACCATTTTCTGTAGTAGTTTCATAACCTAGTGAATGTAATTCTTTAGCCACAACACTCTCAAAACCGGCACCCATTGTTGTATATAATTGATATTTTTTCATTAGTTATCTCTTTCATTTTAATTTTAAAAAAAGCGTTGAGCCCTTTTAAAAGCTCAACGCTGCCTGTACAAATTTCTATAAGCCACGTTCTGTACGGGTAATTTTGGCAAAATTACCTTCAGCAGCCATCTATCTTTACTATCAACATAGTAATCTAACCTTTAGTTCATTTTCTTAGGTTAAGACGCCCCCACCAAATTTGGGTTGCACGCTCGCAGGGTTTACCTCGTTCCACCAATAATGTTTCCACTACTGCTACGTCACTGTGGCACTTTTCAGAATATTCATGCATATTAAAAAACTTAGCACTTTTTTCGCCGTAATTATAAAAATTCTTTAGTTTATTGGACTAAATACGAGCACTACAAGCATCTCAGCTTGTGCGTGCGTGGACTTTCCTCAGCTCAATTATTAAAAATCAAACCGCGACTGCTCAAAATTTGTACTATAAAAAATTATAGCAAAGCTTACTGCTTTTGCAAACCATAAACTTGTCGTTCTAAGTTATAAACTTTACGTTCAAGAGCTGAGATACGTTGAATGATTGCCATGTTAGTAGAACTTTCTGTTTGGTTAGCTTCGCTGTCACTAATTGAAGTAAATGACGAATTTCGACTGTGGTTCGGAGTATAAGTACGTACAACTTCATCTGTTGCTTTTGTTTGGTTAGTTTCTTTAGAAAATTGGTCTTTTTGCTTTTCTTTTTGTTGATCAGCCATTAGTTGGCCTTGTAATTTTCCAATTTGACCATATAAATCTTCAATGAGCTGTTCAAAAGTATCGTAATCAGCAATTACAATATCTAAAAATGCATCAACTTCATCGGGATCAATACCTTTAACTTTAGTTCTAAATTGTTTTTTTAAAATATCCTGTGTAGATAATTGTATATCATTTAAATCAGCCATGAGAATGCAACTCCTTTATTGTTATAATTTATTTTAGCAAAAAGTTGTTTAGCTTAAAACTTAAACGATAATTTTAGGCAAACTTTTATAAATTTTATTAAAATTGATTTCTTTCCTGATCACGATATTCTTCAGCAGCATCTTGTAAATCATAAAAATCAATTAATTCAAGCGGATAGTTTGTAGTTTGTTGATAGTTACGTATCAAATCATAATCGTATTGAGCTTTGCCAGGATATTCTGCATCATATACCATTAAAGCCGCATCAGTGTGTAGAAGCATAAAATTTTGATAATTTCTAAGTTGGACTGCATCATAATAAGCTTGATTTGAAGTCGAGGCAAAAAAATCAACTTGTTGCGTTAAATTAATAAACTTAGTTTGATTAATTTCGTTCCACCTATGGGCAAAATCTTCGTAAGGAGTGATGATTGAAACGCGCAAGGGATATTTTTTACGTAATTCAATTGCTGATTCACAGGCCCATTGCTCTATGCCTAGATTAGCACCAGTAATTATCCAATCAAGCTGCTTATTTTCAAGTAAATTAACCAAACGAGTTTGCAAGACATTTTTGATGATTTTTATTTTTGGATCTTGATCGTTAAAGGTATTTAATTCAAAATTTCGATATCCAGTAATCCAAAGGCGTTGCATAGTAAAAAAGATAGCTCCTTGTTCAAAAACTTTTCTATTATTGCTATAATGCTAACAGGAGTGAGATAGATGGTCAAATATCCAAACGGTACTTTTGCTGCATTTCGTAAGTCTGTTGGGGAGCCGACATTTAAAAAAAATCAAAAAAGCAACTATTATCGTAAAAATATAAACTTTTCTGATCGTGGCATGACTCTAGAGCAGATGATTAACGAATCAAATAAATTTTATCGTCTTAAAGAAATTGCGGTTGTACATAAAAAACCAACCCCTATTCAAATTGTAAAAGTTGACTACCCTAAGCGATCAAGGGCCGTAATTAAAGAGGCTTATTTTCGCCAAGAATCTACAACAGATTATAATGGTGTATACAATGGCTATTATTTGGATTTTGAAGCTAAAGAAACTAAAAATAAAACAAGTTTTCCTCTAAAGAATTTTCATGAACATCAAATTGTTCATCTTACAGAATGTTTAAAACAAAAGGGAATTTGCTTTACAATTATCGGCTTTACTAGTTTGAACCGATATTTTGTCACTCCAGCCAATGTGATTGCTAAAGCTTGGTGGACCCAAAATAAGAGTTCAGTAACATTAACAGAAATTGAGGAATGGTCAGTCGAAATTAAAAGCGGTTTTCAACCTACCCTTCCGTATTTGGAAGCCGTGGATTATTTTATCGCAGACAGGAAATCGAAGAATGGCAAATACAAAATATAAACGTGTATCGCGCAAAAATTATCGGCAAAGTCGGCCTAAGCCAATATGGTGGCGGATAATTAAGTGGGCATTTTTAGTAGTTTTTCTGATTTTATTATCAGGTGTAGGCTTGTTTGCCTATTATGCCAAAGATGCTCCCAATATTAGTCGCTCACAGCTAGAAAGTGGTGGTTCTTCAAGCCTATATACCGCTGATGGTAAATTTTTACTGTCGCTTGGTTCAGAGAAAAGAATCTATGTCAAAGACAGTCAAGATTTACAATTATTAAAAGACGCAGTTGTCTCGGTTGAAGATAAACGATTTTATAAGGATAAATTAGGCATCGATCCCATCAGGATTGCTGGATCAATGTTAACAAACGCTAAAAGTAATAGTATTTCAGCCGGTGGGTCTACTATTACACAGCAGTTAGTTAAGTTAACGGTTTTTTCAACTGATGCTTCGCAGCGTACTTTAAGGCGTAAAGCTCAAGAAGCTTGGTTAGCGATGCGCGTCCAGCGTGAATATACCCATGATGAAATTTTAGAATTTTACATTAATCGTGTCTATATGAATTATGGTAATTATGGTATTGGGACCGCAGCTAATTACTATTATGGTAAAAAAATTGGTCAACTTGACTTAGCCCAAACGGCTCTATTAGCTGGTATTCCTAATCGCCCTACAGCGTATAATCCTTATGTTTATCCTAAGTATGCTAAATATCGGCGTGATCTGGTTTTAAAAGCAATGCTTGATAATAACAAAATTACGCAAAAACAGTATGAGCAAGCTACCAAGGAAAGTATTAAAAAGGGGTTAAAAGCACATAATCAACGTAAACAATCCAATTTACGTAAAATAGATGATCCTTATATAAAGGAAGCAATTACCGAAGTCAAAGCCAAGGGCTTTGATCCTTATCGTGACAATTTAAAAATTACCATTAATATTGATCAAAAGGCCCAAACTAAGTTATATCAATTAGCAAATAATGGTTTAGTCCCCTTCACTAATGATCAAATGCAAATAGGAGCAACTGTAGTTGACCCAAGTAATGGACATGTAGTGGCAATTTTGGGAGGCCGCCATTTACCAGCTAGTGTTCAACTAGGCTTAGATCGGGCCGTACAAACTAGTCGTTCTACAGGTTCGTCAATTAAACCAGTATTAGATTATGCTCCGGCTATTGAGTATTTAAATTGGTCTACTGCCAAAATATTAGATGATAGCAAATACATTTATCCTGGAACTAACGTTCAATTATATGATTGGGATAATAAATATGATGGAGCAATGACGATGAGGCATGCTTTAGAGCAATCACGGAACGTGCCTGCTGTTAAAACTTTAGCAGAAGTTGGAGTTAGTCGAGCTGCTAAATTTGCCGCTAACATGGGTATTAATGTTCCTAAAGACTCAGGTTTATCTGTAGCAATTGGTGCTCAAGCATCTAGTCTACAAATGGCTGGGGCATTTAGTGCCTTTGCTTCTATGGGGATTTACCATAAGCCACAATTTGTTTCTAAAATTGAAACACCTGATGGGTTAACTAGAAACTACGATTCTGCTGGAATTCGAGTTATGAGTAAGTCTACTGCCTATATGATTACGGATATGCTCAAAGGTGTAATTAAACATGGGTCTGGTACCAATGCGCAAATTAAGGGACTTTATCATGCTGGCAAAACCGGTTCGGTCAAGTATTCTGAACAAGATTTAGCCCGTTATCCAGGTTATGCAGCAACTCCCAAAGACTCTTGGTTTGTTGGCTATACTCAGAGATATTCAATTGGGGTTTGGACAGGCTATGATAACCTGCGCGATGGGACAATTTCGGGAATTGGTCAACAATCAGCACAATTATTTTACAAAAATATGATGTCATATTTAATGCAGGATAAAGAAAACACAGACTGGCAAAAGCCAAATTCAGTTATACGAGCAAGAATTGCCCGTAATTCTAACCCACCTGAAGTTTCGCCAGCTGGTGATTGGCAATTATTTGTGAGAGGTCATGCTCCAGTAGGAATTATTGATGACAGCAGTTCTTATGATGAAGATGACGAAGAAACTAATATTAATCGTTCTAATTCTACTAGTACAACTCAAAATTGGCATGAAAGTGATCAGCATATAAACGGTGCGACTACTCAGTCGAATACAAATCAGCATAATTCTAATCGTCAAGCTAAAGATTATCACCTCCAAGAGCCTGATGAAAGTCATGCTCATAGCAGCTCTGATTCTAAAACTAATGATGATAATAGTAATAAGTCAAAGCAAGATAATGATGATGCTGCAGATAATAGTTCGCCTACTAATGAATCTAAAAATCAGCATAAAAATCAACATTAAGTAAAAAGAGTAACAATGACTGCATTGTTACTCTTTTTCTAATGTATCGATTTTTGGTTTGGCTTTAAATAGCTGTATGGGTCATCTTTGTCACGTGCTGTCATCGAATAACGGCCAAATAATATCATTGCATGGTGGGTATGAATCCATTCATTTTTAGGTAAAATTTGTTCAAGTCGCTTTTCAATCTGAAGTGGCTTGGCATTTTGGTCAACAATATGAAATCTTTTAGCGATTCTAGCCACATGTGTATCAACAGCAATTGCTGGTACACCATATCCGTCTGCCAAAACAACATTAGCAGTTTTTTCGCCAACTCCGGGTAAAGTAACTAATATTTTTTTGTCTGGTGGTATTTCACTATGATATTTATGAACTAAAATTTCTGCCATAGCTTTTAAATGTTTGGCTTTAGAATGATAAAGTCCTATTTGAGAAATATGTTGTTCGATTTCGATAATTGAAGCTTGCGCCAAGTCTTTGGGTGTAGGATAATCTTGCATAAATTTCGGCATAACACGATTAACCATCTTATCAGTTGTTTGCGCGCTCATTAAGACTGCACATAATAAATGAAATTTATTGTCCCAGATTAGTTCGCTTTTAGCATCTGGATACATTTCATTTATAGTTTGCAAAACCTGACGGGCTTGCTTTGTACTTAATAATTTATCTTGTGCCATTAACGATTCCTTTGCAAAAAGCTTTGAACTTCATTACTTGTCTTTAAGTTATGTCGTTGCCAATTTAATAATATGCGATCAACATATTTGAGACTATATGCTTGAGCTAAAACTGCCTCGCGTAGGGCCAATCTGATTATTTCTGGATCATAATGATCAACTCTTAGCCAAGCTGAAATTTCTTCTCTTTCAATTGGACTTAAATAACGTCCAAATTCAATTTCAAATTGACGCAGTAACTTGTTTAAAGGGCTATTATCTATTTCAGTTGTGGGTTTAGCATGATTAGAATTTGCTGCTGTAATGTTCCCACGCAAAACCTCATCTAATTTATCGTAAATTTGATCAAGATTATAACAATTGTAAATTCTCCCTTTATTGTCAGTACTTTCACCGATTGCTAAATAATTTTGCTCAATCAACTTTTGAATTAAACTAGAAATTTCAGTAGTTGAAAAATTGGTATTTGCAGCTAATTCTTCATTAGAAGGAAAATTATTTCCTTTCTGGGCAAACATTTCAAGCTGAATGATTAAAATCATTTCAGCATCGCTTATTTTAAGCTGAGGATAATAAGCAATTAATCCATTCGAAATGGTGGTAAACCCTAAATTACGATAGTTATTGTAATGCAATATAATTTTCTCCTTTTAAAAAGTTGGGCAAAAATAATTTTAGTCCAACTTTTTAAAATATTCACTTTTCATGTTTTATGGCTGAACACGATTAATCATTCTTGGAAATGGAATTGCTTCACGTACATGGTCTAATTTACATATCCATGCAATCACACGTTCAAATCCCATCCCAAATCCAGAATGAGGAACACTACCATATTTACGTAAATCTAAATACCAACTATAATCATTTTCGTTCAGTCCCGCTTCAGCTATTTGTTGCCGTAAAGTTTCATAGTCACTTTCTCTTTCAGAGCCACCCATAATTTCTCCGTATCCTTCAGGGGCTAAAACGTCAGCACATAGGTATTCCTTTGGATTATCAGGATTTTTCTTCATATAAAATGGCTTAATTACAGTAGGATAATTTACGATAAAGAATGGACAATCAAATTTTTCAGAAATAAACGCTTCATCCGGTGCACCAAAATCATCGCCCCATTTAAAGTCACGTCCAGCTTCTTGCAGCATTTTAACGGCATCATCATAAGCAAGTCTAGTGTAGTTACCTTGAGCAGCCGGTTCTAATTTTTGCGGGTCACGCCCTAATAGTTCTAATTCATATTGACCATGTTCCAATACTGCTTTAACCACATATGACAGAAAGCGCTCTTGAATATCTAATGATTCATCTTGATGCATCCAGGCCATTTCTGGTTCCATCATCCAAAACTCAGTTAAATGACGTCTTGTTTTGGATGCTTCAGCTCTAAAAGTTGGTCCAAAGGTAAATATCTTATCAAATGCAGCGGCACCAACTTCTCCATATAGTTGTCCAGATTGTGATAAGTAGGCATCCCCACCAAAGTATTCTGTATGGAATAATTCAGTTGTACCTTCAGGTGCAGAATGCATAAAAATCGGAGCATCAAATTTCACAAATCCTTCTTTTTCAAAGAAATCTATTGTTGCTTTGTAGATAATATTTCGAATACGCATAATAGCAAACGGCCGTCTACTTCTTAGCCATAAGTGACGATGGTCCAATAAGAAATCAATCCCATGCTCCTTATTTCCAATCGGGTAACCTTCGTTATTGGTAACTACTTTCAAATCAGAAATTTGAATTTCATAACCAAAGTGTGATCTTGAATCTTCACAAACCGTTCCTGTAATATAAAAACTGGCTTCTTGATGTAATGATTTCGCTGTTTCAAAAACTTCAGCAGAAACATTATCTTTACGAATAACTCCTTGGAAAAAAGCTGTACCATCTCTTAACTGTAAAAATACTATTTTCCCACTGGAGCGCTTATCTGTTAACCATACGTGCATTTTAACTTCTTCGTTAACATGCTTGTCGCAATCTCTAATTGAAATTAATTTTGTCATAAATCTTGTTTCACTTTCCATATCTTATCAATTTAATAATACCAAAGATTTGATTAATAATCGACTTAACCTAGCAATTTCCCATTTTTAAATTCATACAATTGATAGGTATATCTATTTGCTTGATCTTTAGCTGTAACTTCCCAAACAGCTTGTTTTTTGTACCAACCAAGATTAACTTTAATTATGCTATAATTTGCCCTTTTACCAGAAAATTTATTGCGAACAACATGTTCACTGACTCCTTTATTAGCTGGAAATAAATAAGCTTTCTTTGATCCTGGTAAGTAAATAAAGTAGTAACTTTGTTTTTTGGCTTGTCCTTTGAGTGCATAGCTATTAATACCACGATTTAAATGGTAGTTTTTTTCAATATGCTTTATTGGCGTTTTTGATAAAGCAAGGGCATTTATTTCTTGAACCTGACTTCGCTCTGGTTTACTTGCTTTATAAAAAATTGCTAATAGTAAAAAATATAGCACTATAATTATCGCGGTCAACCATGCTAAAAAAGTTATTGCTTGTTTTGTATCATCTTTTATCATAATTATCTAACTTATTTCGTAATTTATTCAACTTAATCTTTTTAATTTTAACAGGAATGGCATCTAAAAAATTAATACCATAATCCATATTCAATATTCGTGTATCTAGGATTAGGAACTGACCATGATCTTTTTCATTGCGAATTAAACGCCCCATTCCTTGTTTAAACTTGATGATGGCTCGTGGCATTGTATCGGAAGTAAACACATTAATGCCTTGACTTTGTAAATTTTTTTGTCTTAGTTTTACACTTGGTTGATCAGGTGATTCAAATGGCAATTTTGCCACAATAACAAGATCAATACTGCAAGTATGAAAATCAACCCCTTCCCAAAAACTATCAGCACCAATAATTATTGCCTGTTGAGCAATTGAAAAACGCTTAGTAATTCGATTATTAGAACCGGATACACCTTGTGCTAATATCTCAAAATCACGTAAGGCTGGTTCATTCGTTATTGCACTAAATACTTCCCTAATTTTATCTAGATTAGTCATTAAAACTAAAACATGATGCTTAGTTTTTAGACAGCTTACTAAAATTTGCTCTAACTTTTCGTCAAAATTAGTGCTGGAAATATCAGGCATATCGGTAACTCCCAAAACTTCCAGATTCTGTTTTAACTCGAAGGTGCTAGCTCCAATATAAGTTTGCGGTTTTAAATTGGCTAATGCTAATTGCTTAATAATAAAGGTAAAATCATTATTATTAGTCAAAGTAGCACTGACAAATAGAATATGATCAAAACGTTCATAAATTTGATTTAATTCGTTGGAAGCATCGAGCATCATCCAGCTTAAATTTACACTTAACGGATCTTGCGGATTGGTCAAAGTTATTATAAAGCCCTCATGCTTTAAGAGATTTTGTTTATGTAGCAAATCTGATAGTTGATAGCTTTGGGTAATGTAAAAATCTAATTGATCAATCTGTGTCATTAAATTACCTAATAAGGCTTCCTGCTCAATACCAGAACTATCAGTTTCGCTGTACAATTTAAATATAATTTGATTAGTTTGTTGGCGAACATCTTCTAGTTTTCGCTGGAAATTAGCTATTTCCTTTTGAAAACCACTATTTTGTGGGAACAAATCAGCTGCTTGAAAACTAAGTAGCAGATTACCATTGGCTAAAGTATTACTGCTCACAGCTAGTGCTTTTTTACTATATAAGGAACGTTGTAAGTTAGTAATTGCTTCAATTAATGATAAAATTGCAGGCTTTAATTTCTCCAATAAAAAGTTAAACTGAACATCACTGCCATATTGATTTAAAATGCTATCATCGGCATAGTAAAGCAAATTACGTAAATGATTTAGTTCACCCCAAAGTGATTCAAACTGAAAAGAATCATTTCTCGAATTAATGACGTTTTCATTAAATCGATGTGCTTCATCGATTACTAGGTATGGATTTTGCCCCCAAATCGTATCATGATAATGATTAGCTAAATAAGCATGATTAGTTACTAAAATATCAGCTGCTTCTTGTCGTTGTCTAGCTAAATTCCAAAAATCAACTTTTGCAAAAATACTCCCGACACGAGCATCACCTGGATGACTAATTTGAGCAAATAATGGTGCATGATAGGTGGTTAATTGTAATTCATCTAAGTCACCAGTTTTAGTTTTAGTTAGCCAAACCAAAATTCGCATTTGCAAAGTTAAAGTTACTCGATTGACAGTTCGATTTTGATATAAACTTTGATAAAAACCATCTAAGTCTAAGTAATGATTACTTGATTTGACTATCTCAGCTTGTAAATCTAAATTAGTAACTTTTAATAACTGCGGTATTTCTTGATTAATTATTTGATCTTGTAGGACCTTAGTTGGCGTTGAGATTACTAATTTTCGATTTGTATAAAGACGATATGAATAAGCAAACAAATAAGAAAAAGTTTTGCCTGTACCATTGGGGGCTTCAACTAAGAAGGCTCTTTGTTGCGGGTCTGTGATAAATTTGTTTATTTGGTTAATTAAATTGACTTGCGGCTGCCGATAATTAATTTTACCCTTAAATAAGTTATTTTTGCTTTGATCACTTAGAGGGAAAGTAACGTTAGCAGCATTATTAGTTTTGTTACTAATCACTTGTTGTTGCAAAATAATATGTTGGACTTGTTGGTACTGCTTTGCTAAAGGCCGTTTTTGCTTACGCAAATTATCCGCAATTGTTGTAAAAATCCATGCTGTATCTCTAATTAGCCCATGAGCCAATGAACTAAGTGTATTTAAAGTGGCTTGGGGCAGTTGTTCTAACGCTTGAATACTTTTAATTAGTAAAATAGCTGTGCTATAAGCATCAGAGTCGGCTTTATGTGGGTTTTGATGCTTAATTCCTAAGTGACTTGTTAAGTCACTCAGTTTATATGAAGGCATAGTGGGAAAAGCAATTTTTGCAAGTTCAACAGTATCAATTGCCTTATTAGTCAGCGCATCATAACCATGTTGAATAAGTTCGTAATTTAAAAAAGGTAAATCAAAATTGACATTGTGCGCTACAAAGATAGTATTTTTTAGTATTTTAATGATTTTTGGGGCATAGTAATTAAAATCTGGTTGAGTTGTGACATCTTCATTGCGAGTATGGGTCAAATTTTGTACGGCTATGGGAATCTCACAATGAGGATTAATCATAAAAGAATATGTTTTTACTACTTCCATTTTTTTTATGATGGCACAGCCAAACTGAATGATATGATTATTTTCTTCATGTTGTGTACCAGTAGTTTCCAGATCGACTACTGCAAAAGTGTCATTCATAAATGAAACCATATGTTCTTTCTTCTCCCCTATTTGACTTCAACAATCTTTTGCGCATTAAGTAAAATAAGATATTTATGCTTAACCTTTTTATTTGCGAAAGAGTTGAGTGCTTGTTCATATAAGCGTAATTGTCCCGTGTATTTATGCTTAACTTTTTTGATTGCTTCATCTTGATGATTAGGGTCAATATAATCAGTTTTATAATCAAACAATATTATGCCATCATCTTGGATGAAGTAACCATCAATTGTCCCATGAATTAGAATTTTCGCATCAGGATCACTGAAATCACTAAATAAAGTACTAGCAGGAATTAAACTTGAAAACTCTATTTCACGTTTTAAATTATGCGGCTTTTGCCAAAACTCTTTAGCAAAATCACTGTGAACAAACCAGTTAATTTGATCTTTATTGAGACTAGATACGATATCGGGATTAAGTTGATGATGTTTAATTAAATCTTTAATCTCTTTATCAAGTTGCTCCTGATTACCACGACCATTGTAATCATAATATTGTAAAAGCAAATGCATAGCCGTACCAATTTCAACTCCGGTAAAAGTTGTTTTAAAAAGAAATTTTGGTTTTGTATCAATTGGTTGTAAATAGCGGTTAGTAGAAGATAAAAGATGAGCATTTTCGAGTTCCTTATCTAAGGGATCATTGAAGGCTTTTTTAATTTCAGAAACTGACTGGTAGGCAGTTGTTTGGCTAGCATCTTTAAATGTATATGAAAAATCATATAATTTTTGGGCCATTCGATGCAAAAGTTCTGGACTGTAATTTGCTTTTTGCTTTGTATTAATCCTTTCATGAACCGTTTCAGCTGTCTTAGCTTGCTTATGATAATTTACAAAAATAAAATCTTTGCTGAGATCAAGATCCATATTAAGATCATTTAATGATAAACTGGAGCATTCCTTTAAACCAAGTGCTGGCCCAATAAAACCTAAGGGATTAGTAATGGTTAGTTTATCATTTAATGATATTTTGTGCTGTTTTGCTTTTCGATGCCATAGCTCAATATTTTGCTCAAAATTACTAATTTCAGCGGTTAAAATCAACTTTTGCCTTGCCCTAGTCATGCCAACATATAAAATACGTGCTTCTTCTTCTAAAAGTTGTTTTTCTTTAGTCATATTATCAATGGCTTTGAGCAAAGTATCGGCACAATAATGATTGCGTTGAATAGTAAGTCCAACATTGTCAGCAGTGATGATGTAGTCGCCACTTATATCACGTTTTTGAAAGCGATGCTGTAATCCAGCATAAAATACAATTGGAAATTCCAATCCTTTGGAACCATGAATTGTCATAAGTTTAACTGAATCATCAACTTCATTTGTTAGCAATGGTTGCGCTAAATCCTTTTGACTACGACGCATGCGTTCAATAAAATTGATGAATTGATACAATCCTTTGAACCCAGCGCTTTCATATGAACTCGCACGCTCATAAAGCGACTCTAAGTTGATGCGCCGCTGCTTGCCATTGGGAAGTGCAGTCATAATTTCTAATAAATCAGTTCGCTCATAAATGCTCCAGATTAATTCAGAAATACGATGATTGGCAGCAAATTGGCGTAAAGAAGCTAATTGATTTAAAAAAATTTTTATCTTTTGACTAAGTTCGTCATTAATTGCAACATAAGCAGTTAGAGCATTATAAAACGTAACCTTTTTGCTATTTATACGAATTTTTGCTAAATCTGGTTCCTTAAAATTAAACAAGGGAGAACGTAAAACGGTCACTAAAGGGATGTCTTGATCTGGATTATCAATGAGACGTAAATAATTCATAATAATAGTCAATTCTATGGTTTGAAAATAATTTTTAGCATCAGTGACCAATAATGGAATATTCTCATTAGCAAATTCTTGCATCATAGCTAAATTATCGCTGCGACTTCTAGTTATAATTGCGATGTCGCTATATTTAAATGGTCTCTTTTGACCAGCTTTTACATCATAGATTTGTAAATTTTCTTGTTTAAATTGTTTGATTCGACTAATAATCATTGCAATTTCGGTAGAATCAAAAGTTTGCTCATCATTTTCTTTATCGTCTTCTGTTTGGTAATAAAGAAATTCTGTTGCTTGAGCTAAATCGTCTGGATAATATTGCGCTCCAAAAGTTAATTCCCCTTCTTTTGCATAATCAATGCCACCGAAATCAGGGGTTAAAATGTTATCAAATACTTGATTAACGATTTTAATAATCGGTTTAGTAGAACGAAAATTATCAGCTAGTAAAATTCGTTTTTGTGTTTTATTTTCGACAGTTTCTTCATATTTACGTAAAAACAAACTCGGGTCGGCTTGGCGAAAGCCATAAATTGACTGCTTAACATCCCCTACCATAAAAAGATTATTATGTTTGTCCTTTTTAATCAATTGCAAGATATTTTCTTGTAATTGATTAATGTCTTGATATTCATCAACCATAATTTCTTTAAACTTATTTTGATAAAAAGAACGAGCCATAGTTGAACTAGATGTATCTTGACTTAGAATTTGATAAGCTAATTGTTCCATATCACTGTAATCAAGCAAATTTTGGGCCCTTTTTAATTCATTAAATCGGTTAATTAAGGCCGTTTCTGCTTTAGTAATACCCAACATTATTTGCTGGCCTTGCTTTAAGATACTTAATTGTTCTTGTTCATCAGTGGCATAAAAAGATGTAAAGGAGTTAAAAACTAAAGTACTGGCTTCACTTTTTAATTCTGCACATTCATCAATAAAGTCTAGGATATCTTCATCCCATTTTTGGGATTTAGTAAATCTTGAAAATTTACAACTACGCAGATTTTCACGTTGTAAATCGTAATCATAATCTTGCTTTAGACTAGTTAAATAATAATCAAGACCTTGTTTAAATAGCGTAAAGCTTTCTTTTACTTTCTTGAGCTCTTTAGTTTCAATGATACTAGAAGATAAATAATGCTTGATTTTTTCCCTTAATGTTGAAAAACTTTCAAAAAGATAAGGTTTAACTTGTTCTTGCCATAATGGTGAAGTTATTAGGTTAGCTTTTACCTGATACTTTTGGGGCAAATTCTTTAACCAGGTAGTATAGTCAGGCTTAGCCATTGCATAATTATATAAATCCAAGAGTAAATTACGGGCTGCTTCTGCATCTCGATCTCCTGCAAAATTATTATAAAAAGCTAAGAAGTCTTCATCATTATTGGTTAGAAATTCATTTTCAATCTCATGCAAAGCACGTTCACGCATTAAGCTAGCCTGAGTTTCATCAGTTAAAATACTAAAACTTGGATCGAGGTCAATAACGTAATAAAAGCGATGAATAATATCTAAACAGAAAGCATCAATTGTTGAAATATTTGCTGCATCAATTAAATTAAGCTGTTGCCGCAAATAACGTTGCTTACTTGGTTCGGTAGTTTGGTTTAATTCAGCTTGAATAATCATCTTAATGCGATTTTTCATTTCTTGAGCAGCAGCTTTAGTAAAGGTAACGACCAGTAGCTGATCTACGCTAATTCCACCTAATATTTCTTGCAGTAAACGTTGGACCAAAACGGTGGTTTTGCCACTACCAGCAGATGCTGAAACTAATATATCGTGTTCTTTTAGAGTAATTGCCTGCTTTTGCTGATTAGTATAAGAAGTCACTATCTTATTCACCCTTTTCTAGTTTTGCTTTAACCTTGTCAATCAATTCGGCTTTTTTTAAGTTTCCAATTTGATGATATTTATTTTCTTTCAACATGGCATCAAAGAAGAAAATATCACGATAATCAGAGTAGGTTAATGCATTGCTACTCTTACCATATTTATATGGATTTAATTTGATTTCACCAGCAATTATTTGTCTGGCAGCATTTTTAATTAAGACTTCATCATATTCGAGTAATAGATCAATTTCATCATCACTAAAAGAATTACCATAAAAAATCAAATGGCCATCTTTAGCAGATGATTTAACATTAGCATATAAATTTGATGATACGCCTTGTTTTTTAAGTTCGGCATCAGCTTTTAAAAAAGCTAACTGATCATTATTGATGATGCCCTTATAGTGTAACCGATTGTTACTATCATAATTAGTCTCTTTAATTTGCAAGTTAGTATTATAAAGCATCTTACTATTGAGCCGTTCTAGCTGCCTGGTAATTGTTTGATAAAAGGCACCTAATAAGGATAACGAGTTCTTTCCCGCAAAAAAGGGTCTATTTTGCTTCAAAACATCAAGATACGAGATCATTTGTAAAGAAATGCCTTCATAAAAAAGACCTAAATCAAACTTTTTAGCAGAAGACTTATAATCAATTATTTGGGCAATTGTTTCTTTTGTTTCTGGTAATTGAGCTAAGTCAATACGATCAATTTTTCCCCGTAAATTAACTTGATGATTAGTAAAATCAGGTATAGGGAAATTGAGTCCGCCTACTTTTTCACCTAAGCCAAAACTTAATTCAGAATATTTTGCTTGTAGAGGTGTTACTTTACCATTACGATGCCAATTATTTACTACCCGCGATGTGGTTTTATCAAGGCATTTGAATAGAAATTGATTGAATGGATCGTTTAATAACTGCTGATATTTGATTTCACTTGTTATATGCAAACGTACATCCTTAAGTATCTGATTTAGGGTTTTATCATCAATTTCTGCTAAATTAAGTGCTTGCCGATTAAGCTCCTTAACTAAGAAATCAAAGGTTTCATGACAGTAATTACCTGCCTGAATTAAATCTAATTCATTTTCAAAACGTTTATGTAAATGTAAGCCATAGTTTAAAAAATATTCATAGGAGTTTTCATAGAAAGTCTCTAATTGTGACACTGAAGCATTTAAGTCAGAACCATATAATTTTTGCGCCAACGCTGGGCCGATGTCTGTAGGCTCGTTAACAAACTGACTAGCTGCTGTAACTAAGGCCGTTTGATAAGGTAAATGTTGTTGGGTCATTTGAATTAAAGCCGTAACATTGTTGTTTTGTGTTTGTCCTAAGTATGTTAAGTATCCCAAACTTGCTTGTGGGTTAGTCAAAAAAGTTAAGACGTCCTGTATTCCTTCTGGCAAATCGTGTTGTTCAAATTCCGGTGCGCCAGCTTTTTTAATTCGTTCATAAAAGATTGAAGGAAGGGCTTTTTCATTGTCAGATCCAGCTACAGAATATGAAAGATAAACTTTATCTTCTGCTAGAGCTAAACAATCGCCAAATTGATAATTTTGATTCAAATTATTTAGTTGTTGAAAATCTTCCAAATAAGCTTCCTCACCAAAGGCTGGTCGCAGTTTTTCTAAATTTTCAGTACTTAAAAATCCCGGTGTTGTTTTAATTTGTGGTAGATTGACATTGGTTGCCCCTAAAATAAAAACTTGCTTATAGCCGCTAACTTGAACAATACCAGTTTCTGATAAATTAACAGCATCTAATGTTGCTGGTATCTGAGCAAAAGTTGCTTCTTTGAAGCCATTTATCAAGACATCAAAAAAACTCGGTAGATTAAACTCAGTTTCATTAATTAAAAGATAATCATGCAATAAATTAATTAGTAAATCCCAAATTTGTTCAGATTGGCGGGCTTGTTGTAAGTCCCCTTCTTCTTGAGCCTCTTCACGCCATTTTTCTAAGACTTGTGTAACTCCATTTTGGATTAAAAAATTAAAAAAGATGGTAATTGCTTTTTGCGTGTTTTTTTCTTTTTTAATACTAGTTAGTAACCCTGTTAATTGCTTGACAAAGTAGTTTTTTAACTTGTTTATTCTGGCTACTTCATCGGAATCTTGGTCAAGATAAATAGCACCTGCAGCTGTGAAATCAGTAAAATCTCGTTTCCAAAGATTGTTATTAATACCGTGAGCTAAAACAAAATTTTCTAATTCATCAATATCATGTAAATAAGCACTCTCAGTTTGATACCAGTTCGGAATAATTAATCGGGTTTTCATCACGGCTAATATATTTTGGGTAGCAAGTGGGCGAGTTAATAGTTGGGCAATATTTTCAATTAAGACTACTAAAGGATGGTATTTCATTTCTTGCTGTAAGTCATTAAAGAAAGGGATTTTATTTTGTCGCAAAATTGGAGTTAGATAGGTTTCATATTCATGTAAGTTTGGTGCTAACACCAAAAAATCACGATAGCGATAATTATTTAAGGCTACCTGCTGGTAAATAGTTCGTGCGACAAAATAAGCCTCAGAGTAGCGGTTATCAGCCCGAACTAGCTGTATTTGATCTAGGTCGCTAATATCATCTATTACATTAATCCAAAATTCATTAAGTAATTCTCGTTTTGTTGGCACTGGTGCCATGGGTGTCTCACTAACTTCAAAGTTTAGTTTATGCACATTTAAATAATTGATTAACTGATTAATTGTTTTTTGAATAACATAATCATAATCTCCTGGTTCAGTTTGCTTTTTAATTTTACCTATTTTAGTTTTAAAGGCTAAAGTAACACTATGTGCTTTCATCATCAAGAGCTTAATTGTTAGACATTCTTGTAAAGTGAAATGGGAAAAATCGCTAAAGTAAAAATCAGTTTTGCTTAAATCAATTTTTCCCGCCAGATACTCATTTAATTGCAATTGAATTTCATTAGAAGTAGAAAATTTATCATTAATACCTGCGATAAAACCATCATATATAACTTTTAAATCAGCGATTTTATTTTTAGTTTCCAAATCTAGTTTTTCTTCATTAATTTCAGTTAAATCTAAATTGCCTTCGCGAATTTGTAAAATGGTGTCATAAATTTGCTTTAGTAATCCGGGGCTAGTGCTAACATTTTTGAATAAATGAAGTTGATCTCGATTTTGCTCAATAATTTTAGCTAAAAGCATTGCAGCAGCTGCATTATCTAGTTGAGTTGGTAGTCCTTTTTCAGCATCTTTTAAAAAGTACCATGCTAAGCGTGAAAAAGATAGCACTTGTAAGTTTTTAACTGATTGTTCAGTATGCTGCAAACTAACGGCTAACTTATTAATTGCCCTAATTTCTGTGGTAAACTTAATATGATTGGGAACGATAACGAAAGTTTCATGTTTTGGAAAGCGAATATAATTTTCTACCGCTGCCTGCAAAACTTTTTCTTGTAAGGAATCTGTCTGTCGACCGATTAAAATCTTAATCATTTGTTCACTTCTCCTCTATTCTTTTTATTTTAGCATAGGAGGAGCAAATTTTTCACAAACAATGAGGATCTTAAATAAAATGAAACTTAGTTACAAAGCACATGGAAAGGTAATTCTACTCGGCGAACACTCAGTTGTTTATGGGTATAACGCTTTAGCAATGCCAATAAAATCTTTATGGCTTAAAGCAACAATTGAACCATCTACCATCTTATGGATGGATACTGCTCTATATCACGGCCCATTTTTGGCTGCACCAGCTGAATATGATGGCTTAAAGTATGTTGTTACCAAATTGTTAGCTAAAACTAACTCCCAACAATTGATAAAAATTACTTATACAGGAAAAATTCCAATTGAACGCGGCTTAGGTTCAAGCGCGACGGTAGCGACTGCAACTGTTAGAGCATTAAATGATTATTGGCAATTAAATTTGAGTGAAAAAGAAATCATCGCCATGATTAATCATGCAGAAATGATTAATCATGGTAAGGCGTCAGGAATTGATGCCGCTACAGTTAATTCTGATAATTTGATTTTTTTCAACAAAAAAAACGGTGCTCTCCAATTAAAAAGTAAATTGAAAGCCAGTTTATTAATTATGGATACTGGTGATTTGGGTAATACTCAAAAAGCAGTTAAGCAAGTTTATACAATAGTAGCTAACTCGATCCCAGCTAGGCAAAATATTAAAAAATTAGGTAACCTTACTGATCAAGCTAAAGTTGCTTGGGTGAACCAGGATAAGCAACAATTAGGACAAATTTTTAATTTAGCCCAAGATATATTACATTCTTTTAATTTATCGACTACTAAAATTGATCAAATACAAGATATTGCGCTTGCTAATGGTGCTTTGGGTTTTAAATTATCAGGTAGCGGTCTGGGCGGCATTGTGATTGCGCTTTGTGCCAATCATGAAATAGCTGAAAAAATTGCTGACCTAAGTCATAAATTAATTGTTAACCAATGGATTGAGGAAATTTAATGAATAAAACAGCCCGTGCTCATACTAATATTGCCCTAATTAAATATTGGGGTAAAGCCGATTCGAAAAATAAATTACCTTTAATGTCCAGCTTATCTATGACTTTAGACCAGTTTTTTACTGATACTAGGATTACGGTTAGCGAAAAAAATGAATTTGTTCTAAATGGTGTCCAGCAAGCAGGCAAAGACTATCAAAGAGTTTTTACTTATTTAAAAATTTTACAAAAAAAATTTGGTGTATCAGATAATTTACGGGTTGAATCGACTAACCACGTTCCCACTGCTGCAGGTCTGGCCTCTTCTAGTTCGGCTTTTGCAGCGATGGCTGGAGCTTTTTGTGCTTGCTATAATATTCAGCTTAGTAAACGTGATTTATCAAAAATAGCTCGATTAGGATCTGGTTCGGCTAGTCGTTCAATATATGGTGGATTTGCAATTTGGCAAAAGGGATTTGATCATGACTCATCTTATGCCTATGCTCTAGATGAGACTCCAACTATGGACTTACATTTGCTTGCAATTGAATTAAATCCTAATCCTAAAAAATTATCTTCAACTGCTGGGATGCTTCAAGCACAAACATCTCCATTTTTTATACCTTGGATAAAACGTAATGAGCAGGAGCTTAGCGCAATGGTTGCAGCAATTAAGGCCCAGGACTTTTCAGCTCTAGGTCAATTGGCAGAACTTAATGCCAATGAAATGCATGCGATTAATTTAACTGCTAACCCTGGCTTTAGTTATTTTGAGCCCGATACAATTCATGCTATTCACTTGGTACAGCAATTACGTGCTAGTGGGATTGAATGCTATTATACGATTGATGCTGGTCCTAATGTAAAAATTTTAACGCAATTAAAAAATGTCAAAGAAATTGTTAAACAGTTTCTATCAGAATTTGAGAATGTTAAGATAGTAAATGCAAGCTTTGGTCCAGGACTTTCATACTTGGATCAATAATGTAATTTAATTGATTAGGAGCTTAAATTCTTTTGATAACAGAAAAAGCACCCGGAAAGTTGTATATTGCTGGTGAATATGCGGTTTTAGAGCAAGATTGTCCCGCAATTTTAGTTGCCGTTGATCAGTTTATCCGAGTTTCAATTACTAAATCAAATTCAAAAATGGGCTTAATTCATTCTAAGCAATATTCGCAAAATTCAATTCACTGGGTACGTCGTGGGGCGAAAATGGTAATTGATAATCGTGATAACCCTTTTGAATATATTTTGGCAGCAATTTCGTATACTGAGCAGTACTGTCTTGAACAACATGTCAAAATGAAAGTTTATGATTTATATGTTAATTCTGATCTTGATTCAGCTGATGGCAAAAAATATGGCTTAGGTTCAAGTGCAGCAGTTACAGTGGCAACAGTCAAAGCAATTTTACGCTTTTATCATGTCGTATATAATAATGAATTAGTATATAAGTTATCTGCTATTTCGCATTATTCTGTACAAGGCAATGGGTCTGCCGGCGATATTGCAGCTAGTGTATATGGCGGCTGGTTAGCATATCAAACTTTTGATAAGGCATGGTTAAGTAAAGAATTGGCTACTAAAAAATTAGTAGCAGTGGTCAGTGAAGCTTGGCCAGGATTAAAAATTCAGCTTTTGACTCCCCCTAAAGAAATGAAATTACTTATTGGTTGGAGTCAAACTCCCGCATCTACTTCACGTTTAGTTGATGAAACAAATGCGAATAAAGATGCATTAAATGAAAAATATAGTGAATTTTTGCAAGCATCAAGAAACTGTGTTTTAAAAATGATTGCCGGCTTTGAAGAGAATAATATTACCATTATTCAGCAAGAAATTCGCAATAATCGGCACTTACTTCAGCATTTTGCGCAAATCAATCAAATTGCTATTGAAATTCCTCGCTTGTCAAGACTAATTAATATTGCAGAAGACTATGGTGGAGCAGCTAAGACTTCCGGAGCTGGCAACGGTGATTGCGGAATTGTGATTGCTGATCATACTACCGATATTCCTGCTTTAATCAATAACTGGAAGCAGAATGACATTTTGCCATTAAACTTCCATGTGCATCAAGTAAAATTATTACAATAAGGGGGAATAAAATGTCCATTCGATCTCAGCGTAAAGAAGACCACCTTGCTTTAGCTGGTCAATTTTATAAGGCGAATAAGCCAAATAGCTTTGACCAAATGCATTTATTGCGCCCGGCTTTGCCCGAAACTAAAGTTAAACTGGAGCAATTAACAACTGTAATGTTTGGCAAAAAAGTAGCAGCCCCCTTCTTTATTAATGCAATGACTGGTGGAGCCGATAAAGCCTATGCAATAAATCAAGCATTTGGTAAGATAGCTGCAAAAACACAGATAGCACTAGCACTAGGTTCAGCCAGTATTTTAACTAAGGAACCAGAAGCACTTACTAGTTTCTTGGTTGCTCGAGAAGAAGATCCAACTGGAGTTGTAATTGCTAATCTTAATGCTAAGACTAAAGCTGATTCGGCCCAGAAAATTGTCCGAGCACTCGAGGCTGACGCACTGCAGATTCATCTCAATTCTGTACAAGAAATAGCTATGCCAGAAGGAGAAAGAGATTTTACTTGGCTAACAAATTTACAAGACTTACGCCAAAAATTGACAATTCCAATTATTATTAAAGAAGTTGGTTTTGGCCTTGATCCAACAACTATTCGCCTACTCAAAAGTGAAGGCTTCACTTTATTTGATATAGCTGGTAGTGGCGGTACTAACTTTTCTCAAATTGAAAATGCTAGAAATGAACGTGATTTATCTTATTTAGAAGATTTAGGCTTACCCACTGTTTTAGCAACTATTCTTGCTAAAAAGGAGCAAGTTGAAGTAATTGTTTCAGGTGGTGTACGCCAACCATTAGATGTCTTTAAAGGACTTGCTCTAGGTGGTAAATATATTGGCGTAGCTAATGTTTTCTTACAAGCATTGGAACAAAAGGGAGCTAATTTTTTATTGCAAATGATAAAGAATTGGCAAGAAGAACTGGCATATTTGCTGGCTTTATATGGGATAAGTGATTTAAAGCAAATAACCAAGTTAAAAAAATATTATGATGAGCCTCTTTATAGTTGGCTTCAACAATTTAAACAAAAAAATTCATTTAAAAGTGAATTCCCAAAGTTAGACTATTAAATTTTAATAATGATTGGCTAAGGCTTGATGACAATATTTAATTGGCGTTAAGCCTTTTTGACTACACTTTATGTGTTCTTAATTATCATACGCAATGTTAATTAAGCTTACTCAGTTAGATTATGATAGCGGGCTTGTTGGTCCACATTTTCAAGCTGATGTAGCTTAACCAAATGGTTAACTAGCTACCCCGCTATTTTTTATTGATAATAAAAATTGAGTTTCTGTTCCTTAGATAATTTTAGTTATAGAAAAAATCTCAAGAGTTGTCAAACTTTCGAGATTTTTTTCATTGGATGTCTTTTTTATTAACTATTTAAAATCTGCCAAATTTCTTTTTGTACCGCACTGTCATTGCTTGAGCCAATGACACGACTAGCAGCGTTTTTAGCAATTGGTAAAGCTGTAGCGGTAGCAAAACTTTGGCCAACATATTTGAACATGCCCACATCATTGCCGCTATCACCAAAGGCAATCATTTCACGTGGATTAATTCTAAATTTTTGACTTAGGTAGTCAAGACCAATTGCCTTGTTCATCCCCTTAGTGGACATATCAATTGAGGTGGCTGAGCCAGCTACAAAACCTAATTGCGGATATTCGCGTCTAAGTAAATCAATTAAGGTAGGTAGTTTTGCTGCTGATACGTCAAAAGTTACTTTAAAGATTTTATCAGCCAAATCTTCAAAATTAGCGACCAAGGTCAATTTTTCGTAATATTTTTTAAGTTCCTGAGCGTAAGCTTTGCCATCTTTAGTTAAAACATAAGCACTTGCTAGCCCTGAAACGGTTACCTTTTCATCAAAACGATTAATAATTTCCAAAAGTGTTTGCCAATCAGTTTCAGATATGCTAGCTGTATGCATAACTTGTCGGCCGTGAGCAACTAAAGCTCCATTTTCGGCAACAAAGTATATTTGACTTGCAACTTCTGGAAAACGTTGATAAATATTTTCAAATTGATTACCACTGGCCACTACGAACTTAATATTTCTTTTCTTCATTAACTCAAATTCGCGTAAAAATAGTTCATGATCATACGTCTTTTCATCAGTTAACCAGGTGCCATCCATGTCTGTTGCAATTAACTTAATCATTTTGTAATCCTTTCTTTACTGTACGTAACCCTTTAGGATAAAAATTTTTTAAAATACCATCCCCACTTACTTTACCAAAACTAAAGATTAAATTATGACAACTAATTAAAACGAAGCCCCGTATTTCAGTTTCAATTCGGACAGTTTCGCCATGTAAATAGCACAAATAATCTTGCTTAGATAAATTAATTACTTGATTTTGTTTGATTTGACCTAAAACCATTGCCAATTGATGACTGGGTTCAAATCTTTTTTTCTTTAAAATCCCAAAGTCTATTCCATTATTGATGATTTTTAGATGTAAACTGGCAACTTCAGGAAATGCTGGAATACAAACGTGATTATTTTGGAAAAGACCTAATTTTGACCAGTTTTTTAATTCATTAGGTAAATTAAAGGGCTCTAAAACTTTTTTGATTAATAAAATTTGTTCTTTATTAAGTAAATTCTGGTTAGTTCCGCGTTTACGTCTCTTTTTTGGTGAGCTTTTTACTAGCTGGGATTCAGATTTAACTAATTTTAGTTTTGCAACAAACTGCCCTTCACCTAATTCATCAAAAGGCCAAAAACGTAAGGTGTTTTGCAATGACAAATTTCCATCTGCCCATTCTGGATGTCCATGGTCTACTGCTATTTTTGCTAATTTAATTGGTAAAATTTCGAAATTAAAGTTGGTGACTAGCCAAGAAACTATTTGTTCATTTTCTTCAGGAGCAAAAGTGCAAGTCGAATATATTAATTCACCTCCTGGACGTAACATTTTAACTGCTTCAGTTAAAATATCTTTTTGCCTTTTTTGGCAAACCGAAATATAGTCAGGTGACCAATAGTTGATTGCTTCATTGTTTTTCCGAAACATTCCTTCACCACTACAGGGAGCATCAACAACAATTTTGTCAAAAAAATGTGGTAATTGTGATGCTAATTTTTGCGGGGTCTCGTTTGTAATCAAAGCATTGCTAATTCCCCAGCGTTCAATATTTTCGCGTAATATTTTTGCCCGTGAACGGGAAATTTCATTAGCAAGTAGCAGACCTTGACTTTGTAATTGTTCTCCTAGAGCAGTACTCTTACCTCCAGGAGCAGCACATAGATCAAGAACACGCTCACCAGGCTTAGCCTCGGCAATCATAGCTGGAAACATGGCAGCTGGATCTTGCGAATAAACTGTACCACTAACCCATTCAGGATCAAGACCAGTTATTTTTCCATAAAAAGCGGCATTAATATTTAAAATTGGTTCATCTTGCTTATAAGAAACCTGATTTTGCCATTTTAATGAATTAATTCGATAAGCTTTTTTGGGTGAATATTCAAGTGAAGTAAATAGTTCTTTAGCCTTTTCAGCTCCTAGTAAAGCTTGATACTTATTTAGAAAATCAACTGGTAATTTAAGCATGCTTTTTTTCCTTTCTTAAATGCTGTAAAATAGTAAAGCTATAAGCGGCAATGATAAGAAACCAACTAAGTAATAGTAACAAAATCATTTGCTGAGGTTTAGAGATGAAAGCATGCCATGAAAGAAAAAGGTATGCTCCCAGTACTAGGGCTGATTCTAATAGAATTGTTCTGACTCCCCGATTAAATAGCCAATTATGCAAAAGCTGCCCAGTTAACGCAGTATTTTTTACCACAGACCAGTCAAAAAGTGCTAATAATGTACTGCAGGACATAGCAATTATGGTAAAAACTATCACTAAACTGATTTCTCTAATTATTGAAAACTTATGAATTTGATGATTTTTAACAAAAACTGGTGTTTTAATTTTTACTTTGTAGCGTGAAGCTAGTTTATTTATCATTTTACTTGAGCTATCAATTATAATGATGTAATTTGTTAGCTTAGCTTTTCCTGTTGGTTGTTTTGGACCAGTAGAAAGATAGTAACCATTTTGTTTCATTTGATGATAATGTTTTAACGTTCCAATCACTGAATAGTAACTATTATCCAAAACGACATATTCATTTCCTTGAGTTGCTAGAGTTTGAACTTTAGCATTAAGACTTAAGACGGCAAAGGATACCCTGCCTTGAAAATCGTCAGCTGTAAAATAACGCCCACTTTCAGTTGGCAAAGTAATTACATTATGGTTAGCCCAAATCAGTGTTTGCTTAGGATCTATTTTACTTTTAAAATGTAGTTGAATTTTATATTTTGCATAATTTTTTTGTAAATATGTCAAAAAAGAGCTAATTGTTTGATTATTTTTGACTTCTATATAACGTGTATTATTACTTAAACCATAGGCTTCGAGAAGTTGATCGGCTTCCCTGGACTGTATATTAGATAACATAGAGCCAATGCCCAAAAGGGACAAAAAGATTGTCACAAAGATTATTATTTTTTTAAATTTCATGCTTTATCTCAAATATTTGTTCATTAATAAAATCGTAACTTTTAAAGGACTGATTAATTTTATCAAGTTTTTCGGAATAGTTAAACTTAACTTCTTGCCAAAATGCCATCGAATTGGTGGCCCCGTTTTTTTCGCCGATAAAAAGCAAATGACTTTGTGGATTATATTTTTGCCATGCTTTAATTGCTAAAAGATCACTTTTGGTAAAATTAGGAGCCCAGGAGCAGATAATTAATTGTGCAGTAGCGAATTTTTTGATTGCCTTAGGGGCATCGTAATTTTTAACTGCCATATATGGATTATTTCCAGTTAAGGAAGTTTTAGCCCATTCCAGTGAATCAGTTGCAATAGTTTCAATCCCAACTTCAGTTAAAGCTTTAGCCCAGCAAGCATTGCCGGCCATGATTTCTAGTGCTTGATCAATTTGAAAATAATCTTTTATCAATTTAGCCGTTGCTAAGTTTGGTAAGGACCAAATACCATATTTAATGGATAAAAATTGGCGTACACTATTTAAAAGTTGATTAATTATCCTTACTTTTTTCTTTTTATTTGCTGCAACTTGAAAACAAATTGCTTCAATTTCATCTGGTAAAAAGCCTAGTTTTTTTGGAGCAAGTGGCATGATTTTCTTCTGTCTGGTAAAAGAAATCATTTGATTAACTATTTGCACTTGCTCATGAACCGACTGATTATCAATTTCACTATCTAATTGGTTAATTTTATTTAAAAATTCTGTCATTATCAAATACCTAATAATGATTTTAACATTCAATTGCCAAGATTTCAGTTATAATAAAAGGTAATGGAATATAAGGAGAATATTTTATGGCAAAAAAGATAGTAAATAAACAAGACGAGCAGGAAGAAAGTTGGGGAAAGTTCCTTTTAGATGTTGTAGTAATGATGGCAATTATTCTTGGAATTTTTTACCTACTATTTAATTTTGTACTTTCAAATGATCGTGTATCGGGACCATCGATGCAGCCAACTTTTGAAAATAATGAGCGGTTAATCTCAACGCGCCATTTCACCCCAAAAAGAAATGATGTTGTGGTTTTACTTGCGCCGAAAGCTGCTAACGACGCACCTGGAGCTTTGTATATTAAACGTGTAATTGGTCTACCTGGAGATACTTTGGTTTCCAAAAATGATAAAATGTACATTAATGGTAAGCTTTTGAAAGAACCCTACTTAGAAAATTCTTTCAAAAAAGCAGCTAATGATGCTGGGCAAACTTATACCAGTAACTTTACTTATAAAGTACCCCAGGGCTATTATTTTGTTTTGGGTGATCACCGCGATATTTCTAAGGATTCTCATATGTTTGGACCAGTTAAGCGTAGTAATCTTGTAAGTAAAGTAGTATTACGCTATTGGCCATTTAATCGAATCCAAACTTTTTAGGTTATTTTAATTTTTTTAGCAAAAATAAATTCTAGAGGAGCAATTTATTATGAATCAACAACTAGAAGAATTATCCGATGCAATTATTAATTATCAAGTTAAACACCATGTAACTGATACTGATTTAGCTTTTGCTAGTCATTTATCAGTAGAAAAAATTCATTCTATGAAAACTGGTAAAGGTGAATTTACAGCTGAAGAAATTAGTCAGTTGTATGACTATTTGGCTGTTAGTCATTAAAAAAACAAATTAAAGTAAAAACCATCAAGTTAAGCCTTGATGGTTTTTACTTTTAATAATTATTAAATAGTTACTTTTTCTCAATTGCTTCAAAGTAATGTTGCATTAAGAAAACGTTAACGATTAGGAAAAATAGATTCAAAATTAGTAAAACCAAAATGATTAATAAAGAACTTTTATCATCTACCATAAAGCCGGAAAAAATATTGTTCATTTTAATTAAACTACTAATTTTTACTAACAGCCACGCAATTAACCAAATTATGACTAACCGAATAATACTTGATACTCCTCTGCCTGATACGTAGGGCAGGAAGTTCATAATTGCCCGACTCGTGAAATTTAAAAAGCTAATGATAAGATAAGTTAGTAAGGCAAACAAGATCATAATTGTGATGAAAATTAATGTTTTATCAAAAATATTATATAAATCGCCAAGACGGGAATTCGTATATTTATTTAACTCATTAAGTGTAACTGCAACATTTGTTCGAACTTGAGGACTAATTACGTAATAAATACCACTAAATATGGCTACGGTTACTAGTTCAAGTAATTTAAAGTAAACCATGGTGACAAATGAACTTAAGATATTACTAATGTAAAATAAACTATCGTTAATTGGTGTGAGCCGCCAGGTTTGGCTAAGATTGATTTTTTCATTTATAAAACAAATAATAATATAAAAAGCAAAAGTTGAAAAAATCATAATAGTGCCATATATAGAAAGTAATTTAATCATAAAAGTATCTAATACAGAACCATTATAAGAGTAAGCATCATACCTACTAGAGAAAAAAGTAATGGCAATTGAACCAATGAACTCGATTAACAGGATTAAATACAAATTTTTAGTTTTTTGTTTAAATTGCTGGCTAAATAAACTTTTAAAAATTGACATTATTCATCCTCCTTTAAGTAAAGCCCTTCATAATATTCCTCAATACTCAGATTATTTGCTCTAATTGCTTCAGTTGATTGATGTGTAAGCACCGTTTTATCTTTAATAACGACAACTTCATCAAGCATGGTCGCAATTTCGTTAACAAAATGATCGGAAATCAAAATCGTCGCTTGATCAGCCTTCCAGAGAATAATTGAGTTAATTATTTTTTTGCGAGCCATTGCATCTATCCCTGAAAATGGTTCATCTAACAAATATAAATCGGCTTTACGTGAAAAAGTCAATGCAATAATTAATTTTTCACGCATCCCTTTTGAAAGATGAGATAGGCGCATATTAAGATCAAGTTTCATAAAACTTCTTAATTGATTAAATTGCTCGTCATCAAAATCGGTATAAATAACTTGATAAAAATGCACAATATCCTGGATTTTCGTTGATTCACCAAACCCGGTTAACCCATCAGTAAATGATAAATGCGCTTTTCTCATAGCTTCTTTAGTTTCATTAAGAAGTGTAACACTACCTTGATAGTTTTTAGCCATTCCAGCAATGATACGCATCAAAGTAGTCTTGCCTGCCCCATTTTCACCTAAAAGCGCCACAATTTTTCCTGGTTGTAACTCTAAGTTAATTTTATCCAAGATGATTTTTTGGTTCTTTTTATAGGTTAAATCTTTAATTTCTAAAAGATTATCCATATTTATTCTCCTATTAGATAATTTGATAAAATAACACTAATTTGATCATCAGCTACTCCCAAAGCATTCATACTTTGAACAAACTTTTCTAATTCAGCCTTAATCAATTTAGCCTTTGTCTGTTCAAGTAAAGCAGTATCTTCGGTGACAAAATTGCCTTCGCCTCTTTTAGTGAACAAAATACCCTCAGCATTCATTTGTTGTAAAGCTCTTTGAACAGTATTAACGTTGACCGTTAACTCAACCGCTAATTCTCTTACAGAAGGTATTTTATGACCAGGCTGTAATTTACCAGTAATAATTTGCCGATAAAGGTACTGTTTGATTTGGAGATAAATAGGTATATTGTCCTTAAATTCCACTAGCACACCATCCTTTATACACTGTATTATATTTCTATTACACGATCATATCGTAAATTGTTAATTTATGCAATATTTATGTTTTTTCATATTATTAACTACTTTTACCTAACAAAGACATGGCTACGACAAACTGGTAAACTTTTCAATAATAGTAATTCTGAAAAATAAAGCCTAATTTTTTTATAAAAGCTGGCCAGCTGCGTCAGCAGCTATTTGTGATTATTAACATAAATTTGGCCGCTAAAAGCTAGATCAAGCAAAGTGATTTTAGATGATATCCTTTCATTAGTATTTTTAAATTTTCTATATTAAGTATCATTAGATTAATACCATATTATTCTATAGCCACTTAAAAAGGCTTCAACTTTTTTTAATAAGTTTTTCGTTGTTTCACGACTATGAAATTTATTTACTTAAGGCAAAAAAATACCCACAAAGCCATCTAAAACAATGTTTCTGTGAGTAAATTTATTTTTTTATAATAGATGTGTATAATTAGCTGATTTTAAAAAACAGCCAATTATACCTGGTATAAAAGCTTTTTAAAAAATTAATCATCTTATTAAAAAAGTGTGATTAGCTATAATTTTGTTTCACTATTTGTTATTTGTCACATTTAATTCAACCATTTTTACCATAACGTCAACTGCCTTGTACATTGATTCTAAAACTGTGTACTCGTAGCGTCCATGCATGTTTTCTTGTCCAGCAAAAATATTAGGACATGGCAGACCCATATAAGTTAACTGAGACCCATCAGTGCCACCGCGAACCGGATCTTCATTAATTGATAATCCTTCACTGCGATAAGCTTCACGAGCTAAATTAATAATATCCATACGTTTAGCTAATTCATCCGCCATATTATAATATTGATCCCACATTTTTAACTTGATTCGTTCAGTACCAAATGCTTCATTCATTTTATGAACAAGCGATTTGACTAATGCTTTTCGTTCTTCTAGCCCTTCGCGCTCAAAGTCGCGAATGATATAGTCCATATGGGCATTATCAACCGTTCCGGTTAAATTCATCAAATGGAAGAATCCTTGTCGCCCATCAGTCTTTTCTGGAACCTCATCTGCTGGCAATTGATTTTGAAAATCAATTGCGATTTGAAGTGCATTAACCATTTGTCCTTTGGCTACTGCTGGATGAACGTTCACTCCTTGAATATCAAGCCCAAATTGGGCAGCAGAAAAAGTGCCCCAATCAAGTTTTCCTGGTGCTTCACCATCAACGGTAAAAGCAAAATCAGCTCCAAATTCTGTTACATCAAAATGCCCTGCTCCAGTGCCAATTTCTTCATCTGGCGTAAAAGCTAAACGAATCTTGCCATGCTTAATTTCTGGATGGGTTAAAAGATATTCTGCTAAAGTTACTATTTCTGCTACCCCACATTTATCATCGCCCCCCAGTAAAGTATCACCGGAAGTGGTAATAATAGTTTGCCCCTTATAATTTGCAAGATGGGGAAAAACTGCGGGATCAAGGTAAAATTCGGAATTTCCTAATTTTATTTTTGATTTGCCATCATAGTTTTCATGAATTTGCGGTTTGACATTTTCGGAATTGAAGTCTGCCGTATCACAATGAGCTAAAAAGCCCATTGTTGGAACTTTAAAATCAATATTAGCGGGTATTTCAGCGATTACACAGCCGGAATTTTGGTTATAATGAACATCGCTTAGACCTAATTCTTCTAAGTCCTTGATAATTACTTCTTTTTGAAAATCTTCTTCACGTTTAGTTGAGGGGAAACGATCAGCATGCTCGTCTGATCGTGAATTGACTTGCACATATTTTAAAAATCTTGGCAGTAAGTTTGGATATTCCATAATTCTCCTTTATTAAAATAAATCTTGAAATGGATTAGTTGAAACAGTAGACTTTTCCACTTGTAGGTCCCAATTGTTTTCTTTATTCCATTGAGTTAACTTTTGATACATTTTATCTTTAAATAGTTTTTCTGTATAGTGACCAGGATCAATAACTGTTAATCCTGAAGAAATTATATCATGACCGGTGTGATAATAGACGTCACCAGTAATAAATGCGTCAATTTTTTCTGCAACCGCCTGGTGCCAGAACTTGCTACCATCGCCACAAATAAAACTCACAGATGAAATCATCTTATTAGAATCAGCAGTTATTAACCGTACCATCTTAACTTTCATTTTAGCTTTAACATAATACGCAAAATCGTGTGCTGATAATGGGTGTGGTAATTTTCCTTTACGGCCAATGGCTATACCATCAGCATCAAAACAGAAAGGTTTAACATCAATTAAACCTAGTTCTGTTGCCTGCCAATCGCTAGAACCGTCTTGTGCCTTATCAGAATTAGTGTGAATTGAATAGACAGCAATTCCGTGAGCAATAATTTTGCCATACATTTCATTTTGTGGATCAGCAAAATTAAGATTAATAACAGGTCGAAATATAACCGGATGATGACTAATAATTAAATTAACTCCCCTTTGAATTGCCTCATCTACTACTTCTGGTCGCACATCAAGAGTAGTCATTACTTTATTTACTTCTTGATCAAGTGAACCAATCTGCAGTCCTACGGGGTCACCTTTACTAGCAATTTCTTCAGGAAAGTGTTGGCAAAGAGTGGTGACAATATCTTTAACTTTGGTCATTTAATTCTCCTTCAATTAACTCGATTTCTTGTTCTACTTTTTTGATACGCAAGGAATCCTTTTGTTTAGCCTTATTTAAATTATCTAAAAGCCGCTCATGATAATGTAACTGGTCTTGCCACTTTTGGTAAAAGACTGGATTTTTTTCTTTAATAATTATTGGTCCAAAAAATAACTGTGCCTGAGTTAATGTTTCTAACTTAGCTACTTTTTTAGCCTTAATTAGTTCATAAATATGACCTGCTTCAGCAATAATTTGTTCAGCTTGAATATGATAAGAGTGCTTAATTAGCCATTTTCGTACCCCATACTCACCAATATTTGGCGCTAAAATTAGCGTATCAAAACTTAAACCATTTTCCCAAGAAGTAGTTAAAATTTGGGTCATGAGTTTGCCCCCCATACCAGCGATTACCACAGTATCAATCTGATCTTCTTTATTAACTGTGTCAAGTCCTGCACCTAGGCGTGGTTCAATTTTTTCTGCAAGTCCGGCTTCAATAATATCTTGCTTTGCATTTGCTAGGGGACCTGATGCAATGTCACTAGCAATGGCAAAATCAATTTTACCTGATTTAACTAATTCAATTGGTAAATAAGCATGATCAGTACCAATGTCGGCAACCCGACTACCTGTATCTACCATATTGGCTAAAGTATTTAAACGTAAATTCACTTTTTCCCCTACTTTCTACATACTGAAATTTTAGCATATTACTTAAGCTGGTTTAAGAATTAAATGTTTTTGAAAATTGGTGTCTTGAATAAAATTTAGCTTTACCAAAAAGCTTCATTTTGAGTTTAATTCAAAATGAAGCTAATAAAGAACAATTTAATATGAATACTTATACCAATTATTTAATTAACTGCTTTAAGCTACACTTTATTAAAAATAAAACTAGGGTTACACCAAGATATACTAAGCAGACAGATGGATTTAGTTTATTTATGGGTAACAAGTTAGTAATTCCATTTAGGTAGATAAAACAAAAAATGACCATTAAAAAAATAAACATGCGGTTACCCTTGGTAATTAATCCTAAAACTTGTGCTAGCATGCAAATCATAATGCTAAAACATACTAGTAACAAAGCAGTATAACTTGACTTTAGCATGAAAGGTAAAAACAAGATTAGTGTAAATGTTAAACTAGCTACATATTCAAAAAATTGTTGCTTATTTTGTGCTTTAGGAATCGTCATCAGCCATTGATAGAAACTAAATTGAGTAATTTGTGAACCTAAATTACTCAATAATGGTAATTCTGTTAATAAGATTAAAGGTAAAATTATTAATTGCTTTATGGCTAATGAACTAAGCCATGCTGTTAACCACAAAATAATTAATGCAAGTTTATTATAAATAGATAGTGGTCTCCATAATAAAGCAAATGAAGTTTTTAATAAACTACTACTAGCCGATTTTGAATTGATTGTTTTCAATTTATGATGGTCGTGAACTAAGTTAATAGGGATGGAATTTTTACGAATTTTATTTGAGTATTTGTGCGGAGAAAAAATAAAACCTGCTAAAATTAGCATTACAATGCAAATTATGAGCTGAATAATAAAAATTAGTAGATCTTGCTGAGTAAATTTAATCGGTAAAAAAAATAAAGTCTGCTTTCCTGTTTCTTTAAAATTTCCTGAACTAAGTAGCATTGTTTGCTTTAATGGTTGCCCTACGGTCTTAACGCAAGTATCTTGAATCATTTTGAATAAATAGGAGCTACCAGATGGATTAATTATCTTTAAAAAAAAGGAATTATAATTTTCGATACTAACTCCATAACAAATTAATGAAAAAAAGCTAACAAGAATTATTCCTAGAATACCTCTTAGAAAAGGAACAATTTCTGTAAATATCGCAAGCGTCGAAATTATGAAAATACCAGGTAATAAAGTTAAAAATGGCGTTAAGAACTGATAAAAGTCAATAAATTTCCCTGGAAACTGTAAAATCACCATTATAATTGTCGCTAATATGATAACAATCCAGAGAATAAATAAAAGTAAACAATTCGCCAAGAATTTTCCACCAATGTACTTAATTTTAGAAAAGGAAACTGACGCCATTAAAACATTAGTATGATTTTGATCATCAATTCCAATTGTATTTTTTAAAAACAGGTAACTAATAATTGGTAAAAACAAGCCTAATACTAACACCACACTAACTGGAACCCAACTAGGATTGCTTGCTTGAATAAATAAATTCGGCTCAAGTACAAATACCTTAATTGGACCCTTAATTCTTGGATATCCAATAACAGCTGCGATTAAGGCCAAAATTATTAGAGCCCAATATGACAAGCGTCGACTTCGTTCTAAAAATGTAGCTTTAACAATTCTAGTCAAACTAATCACCGCTTTCTAAGATAGCCAGACTGGCATCTTCTAAGCGTGGTGTTACATTAACAGCTTCTGCATTAGGTTTAGATTGAGAGATTACTCTAATATGAACACCATCAATTTCTTGCGTAATAGAACTAACATTTTCTAGTTGATTAAGAACCTGATTAACTGGAGCAGTATATTCCCAAACTGAATTTGTTACTCTCTGTAAAAGTCCTTCCGGTGAACCTGTATATAAAATTTGCCCCTCTTTCAAAACAATAATTTTAGAAGCAACTGCTTCTATATCAGAAATAATGTGAGTTGATAAAATAACAATATGATTAACAGCCATTTCTGCCAAAACATTCCTAATAGTTACTCTTTCTAATGGATCTAATCCGACTGTAGGTTCATCAACAATAATTACTTTTGGATCACCTAGTAATGTGGCGGCTATACCTACTCTTTGTCGCATACCGCCAGAAAAGTCGGCCAATTTTGTATTTTTTGCATTAATCAAATGAAATTTAGTTAGTAAATTTTCAATATTACTTCGTGCTTGCTTTTTAGAAATACCTTTAAGAGCCGCAATGTATTGCAAATATTCAATTGCAGTTAAATGAGGATAATATGGAACTTGCTGTGGTAAATATCCTAATGAAATTCGCATCTTTTTGGGATATTTAACAATGTCTACTCCATCTAAAAATATGCTTCCTTTTTCAGGTTGCAAAATAGTTGATATTATCCGCAATAAAGTTGATTTCCCAGCGCCATTAGGACCAATTAGTCCAATGAGCCCACCTGAATGTAAGTTAAGGTTAATGTTATCAAGTATTAGCCTTTGACCAAACTTTAATGATACGTTTTTGATATCTAATTCCATAGTTAATTCCCCTAAAAGTGTAAACTTTAATATCATTTATATATTGTATTACTATACTATTATAGTACAAAAATAAACAAAAAAGACCAGATTTTTAATAAAGTTATTGACTGTAAGTAAATTAATGTATTGTAAATTTACCTAGTTAATCTTTCATCTTTTTTATATAATAAATTCAATAAAAAGATGAAAGAAGTTATACGGAATGGATAGAACTGAAAGAGTAACATTAACAAATATGTGTATGATTGAAAATAAGCAAAAAATATTAGTGATTAATCGTAACGATCCAACGTGGCCTGGACTCACCTTTCCCGGCGGACATGTTGAAGCGCATGAATCATTTCACGACTCGGTCATCCGAGAGATTAAAGAAGAAACTAATTTAACAATTAAGAAGCCACATTTAGTGGGAATTAAACAGTTTTATGACGATAATAATAATCGCTATATCGTCTTTTTTTATATTGCTACAAAGTTTAGTGGGCAGCTAAAAGCATCAAAAGAAGGAGAGTTGATCTGGATGACCAAAAAAGAATTGCAACAAGAAAAGCTTGCCTATAACTTTGACCGCGATTTAAAAGTTTATTTTAATAATGATATTGATGAACATCTACTTGATGGCAAGCGTGATGAACTGTTTTAAGTCTAGAAAGGTTTCTAATGGTTACAGAGAAAAAAATAAGAAGTTGGCACCTACTGCAGACCTTATTACAATTGCTACTTGTAATATTTAGTTTAATTTATAGTTTATTTATTCATGCTGGTGGGATTACTACTTTTAAAGCATTTATTTTGATAATTTTGATTAGTTTACAGTTTTCAGTATTAAATAAAAATGTAAATAGTAAGTTAATTCAATGCAATTATTATTTTCAGGCAATTAGTATCACTAGTACCCCAATTTTTTTCTTTACTTTTGTAAATGATCTTTTAATTAAGTATACAAATGAGACTATAACAACATTTGTTTTGTGTCTTATTACAATTTATAAAATTTTTATGTTTATTCCTATGGGCGAATTGGCTATGGGAAATGTTCAGAATAAATGGGGACGTTTTTGTTTACTATGGTTTATATATTTGATTATCGAAATAGAATCTACTTATCCTATTCCCACTAACCCTTTTTTAAAGGCTTGTACCAATAGTGCAATTATTGGTAGTTTAAGTTTTGTTGTTACTACATGGTTTGTGATGAAAAAATGGGGATTTGTTACTCCTAATTTTAAGTTTAGTTCAAGAGTTTCAAAGGTAATTTTGAGTATTCTAATTATTTTTATTGTCATAGATTGTCTGTTTAATGGTTTTAATGATGCCAATTCATTGAACGGTATTCTTACTAACTGGAATTTTAGGGTAGCTTCAAATAGTAATCTTTTATATTTAACTTTAAATGCTTTTGCTGCTGGAATTGGTGAAGAATGGATGATGCGCTTTTGCATTTTAAGTTTTTTATTGAAGTTACTCCAAAATTCTAGTAGGCAAATCTTTTGGGCAATATTTCTTGATGGCTTAATTTTTGGTCTAATTCATTTTTTAAATACTCCTGTTCAACCATTATCAGCTACTATTTTGCAAGTGATTAATGCAATGACAGTAGGTATACTATTTTCAGCACTCTATTTATACACTGGTACAATTATTAGCAATATCGCATACCACTTCTTATATGATTTAGCGGGGATGATTGCGTCTGGGAGTATTTCGATGTTAAGTCCTACAATATTTGACTGGCAATTATTAATTTTTATAGTTTTAATTTATCTCGGCCTTGCTTTGTTTCTAGTTACAGGTAAACGTAAAAAAGTTGTCGAATATAATTTGAATCTTCAAGGATTAAATAAAAAGGCATTTTAAATTTATAAGAGAAAAAGTTAAAATTAAGATAAAGCAAAAAAGCTTCACTTCGTACAATAAACGAAGTGAAACTTTTTGTATAGTATAAAGTTAATCCAAAAAATCACGTAACTGATTGGAACGACTAGGATGACGCAATTTCCGTAAAGCCTTGGCTTCAATTTGGCGAATACGTTCACGAGTAACACCAAACACTTTACCGACTTCTTCTAAAGTTCTAGTTCGGCCGTCATCAAGACCAAAACGTAAGCGTAAAACATTCTCTTCACGATCAGTAAGTGTATCTAAAACTTCTTCTAACTGCTCTTTCAACATTTCATATGAAGCATGTTGTTCTGGACTAGTTGCATCTTTATCTTTAATAAAGTCACCAAGATGAGAATCGTCTTCTTCACCAATTGGTGTTTCGAGTGAAACTGGTTCTTGAGCAATCTTAAGGATATCACGTACCTTAGAAGTTGGCATATCCATTTCGGCACCAATTTCTTCAGGAGTTGGTTCACGTCCTAAATCTTGCAATAGCTGTCTTTGAATTCTGATCAATTTGTTGATTGTTTCTACCATATGAACCGGAATTCTAATTGTCCGTGCTTGATCTGCAATTGCCCGGGTGATGGCTTGCCTTATCCACCAGGTCGCATAAGTTGAAAACTTGAAACCGAGGCTATAATCAAATTTATCTACAGCTTTCATTAACCCCATGTTACCTTCTTGAATTAAATCAAGAAAAGACATACCACGACCAACATATCGTTTAGCAATTGAGACAACCAGACGTAAGTTAGCTTCAGCTAATTCTTGTTTGGCTTCTTCGTCACCTTTTTCAATTCTTTTAGCTAAAGAAATCTCTTGATCGGCGTTTAAAAGTGGTACACGACCAATTTCTTTTAAATACATCCGCACAGGATCATTCATCCTCACGCTTGATGGAGCCGACATATCTTTTAGTTCGGCTTTTTCAATGTCTTTTTGTTTCTTTAAAGCTAATTTAGAAGGATCGCCATTCTCATCGACAATACTAATACCGTTGTCTTCAAATTCCTGAATTAATTGATCGACAGCCTTATTTTGTAAATCATAAGGCTTAACTAGGCGATCTACAAATTCAGTTTCAGTAATCGATTTATCTTTTTTTACGTCTTTGACAACTTGCTTAACAACTTTGTCTAAAGACAATTCTTCATTATTATTGGTATTTTTATTTTCTGTCAAAATAAAGCCCCCCTTTAACCCTGAATTCTTTTTAACTCTAAAATTTTCTGAGTAATTGTCATTATTTCTTTAGTGTCCGTCTTTCTTTTGGCATCTTGCAATTCATTCATTAAGTGATGCAATTGCGTACGAATTTCTCGCATTTTTAATGCATCAATTTGCTCATCAATTTCTTGATCTGAAAAATCCTGGGGCATGTCTGTCATTTCGGTATTAACTATTATACCTTGAAGTTGACTTGGAATAAAATTTAAGAAACTATTGACGGATGGATTTTCTTGTTCTTCACTAAAACTTAACCATAATTCCGCTAATCTTTGAAAAGCCTCATCTGGAAATAAAAATTTTCTATTTAATAAATAATCGCGTGCATGAGTAGAATGAATGAATAAATATAATAAACGCACTTGAATCGGATCAATTGCGGTCTCTTGAATCGATTTAATTGGAGGCATTTGCCTACTTTGATCAAACCCACTATTTTCTTTACGACGTTGAGCAATATTAAATTGACGTCTATAGCGTGCTAAGGTCGCTTTTAAAGAATCAAAAGAGACATTTTGCTCGCGCGCTATTTTATCTAAATATAAATCTTGTTCAACGGGATTAGTTAATTTAGCAATTGCTTTAACTGCTTCATCAATATATGCTAATTTTTCGCGGTCATTATCTAAATTATATTTTTTAGCCAAGCGTTTCAAGAAAAAGTCAGTTGGTGTCAATGCCCCCTTAACTTCTTTAGTATAATTTTCTGCGCCATATTTTTTTATATATTCATCTGGGTCTAATTTTTCCGGTAATATTACAATACCTAGATTAAATCCACCAGCTTGAGCAAACATTTTAACTGCACGATCTTCCGCATGAATGCCAGCCTCGTCGCCATCGTAATTAATAATAATATTTTTAGTAATTCTACGAATCATATAAAGTTGCTGATCGGTAAGACTTGTTCCCATAGAAGCAATTCCTGACTTTATCCCGGCTTGATAGGCTGCAATTACATCCATATATCCTTCATATAAAACTAAATGGTTTTCATCACGAACGGCTTTTTTGGCCTCAGCAAAATGAAAGAGTACCTTTGATTTTGCAAAAATTTTTGTTTCTGGGCTATTAATATATTTTGCTTCAGTTTTGTCATTAGCAATTCTTCTTCCCGAAAAACCAATGACATAACTACCCTCATTTGCAATCGGAAACATTAACCGGTCACGAAAACGATCAAGCAGGCTGCCATTTTTTGTCTGAACGAATAAGCCACTTTTTAACAAGTCACTATCTTGAAAATCACGTCCTCTTAAGTAAGTCAAAAGTAAGTCGTTTTGCCGGGGCGCATAGCCAATTTTAAAATGGTCAATTATTTTCGCATCTAGTTTTCGCTGCTTGGCATATTCAAGTCCACGTCTTCCTGCATTCGTTGAAACTAGTACACGTTGATAAAATTTTGCTGCTTGCTCATTTATTTTAATTAAAATATTAGAGTTTTCTGCTCTAGCATGGGTTACGTCCCCAATATCAATATGCGCAAAATCCGCTGCCTTTTGAACACTTTCCGGGAAAGTCAAACCATCCTTTTCCATTAAGAAGGTAAAAACATTACCGCCTTTACCGCAACCAAAACATTTAAAGAATTGTTTACCCTCGTTAACGGTAAAGGAAGGAGTTTTTTCTTGGTGAAAAGGACACAGGCCAATATAATCTTTACCTTTTTTTTCAAGTGATACATATTGGCTGATAACGTTCACAATATTGATATTTTCTCGTACTTTAGCAATTGTTTGCTCAGGTATTAATCCAGCCACTTCATCACCTACAAATAACTATTTAATAACCAGCTTACTTAAATCCCCTAATCCAGTAGCTAATTCTGAAATCAACTTAAGCTGTGCTAAGCGATTATTCTTAACTGTTTCATCTTTGGCCATAATCATATTAGTTTCAAAATAAAGATTTATAACTGGCTGTATTTCAACAAAGCCTTCATATAAAGCTGTCAAATTGGTAAGCTTACTTAAGTTATTTACTTCGATAAATAGCTTATTCTCACTTTCATTTTCAAACAAGTCTGGATTAATTATGTTTTGCCCTTTGAATTCAGCTTTCTTTAAAATATTATTTATTCTAATTAAGCTTTCAACAACTGGCTTAAATTGTTCATCATCATGGTGCAATTGCAACACATTAGCTGCTGACAAAATTTGAATCGGATCTTGTTGATTGGAAGCTAACACGGCATCAATAATGTCATACTTAAATTGATTTCTTTGTAAGTATTGATTAATCCGATCCCGAATAAATGAAGCAATCTCATCATCTTGCAGCTCAGTCTTAGGTAACTTAGCCGAGGTTTGACCGTCAAGTTCGGTTACAATTTCAGGCAAAACTTTATTAAATGGTAAAGACCAACTTTGATTTAATAAAATACGCACTATCCCATATGCATAACGGCGTAGAGCATATGGATCGTTTGATGAATTGGGAATCATACCTGCCGCAAAAAAGGTAATGATTGTATCCAATTTATCTGCAATTGATAAAAGAGAACCAACAATAGTTTGTGGTAATTCACCTTCGGCAGTTGTTGGCATGTAATGCTCTTTAATTGCAACAGCGACTGTTTGTCTCTCTCCAGCTAAGCTAGCATAATGCATGCCCATCACACCTTGCAATTCAGCAAATTCACCCACCATTTGAGTAACTAAATCAAATTTATATAATTCACTGGCCCGATTAAAATCAGCGATTGTTTGTTCATCTAATTGCCATTTCTCAGCTAAAAAGTTACCAATGATGCGAACACGTTTGATTTTTTCTGACATTGAACCAATCTTGTCATGGAAAGAAACATTATCGAGCTTTTGTACAAAATGACTAAGCGGATATTTTCTATCTTCATCATAAAAGAATTGGGCATCATCAAGACGTGCAACTAAAACTTTTTCATTCCCTGAAATAACATTTTCCAGAAAATCTTGATTACCATTACGCACAGAAATAAAATGATTAACTAAGTGATCATCTTGATCGTAAACTTCAAAGTACCGTTGATTATCTTTCATTGAGGTAATTAATACTTCTGCTGGCATTTGTAAGTATTTTTCATCAAATGTTCCTGCAAAAACAGTTGGATATTCAACCAAATTAGTCACTTCCTCAAGCAAACTGGAATCTGGTTTGATTTTCCAATTATTTTCTTTAACCAATTCGGACATTTGCGTAACAATCATTTCTTTGCGCTTAGTTGCGTCAACAATGACAAATTGATCTTTTAAGGCATCTTCATAATCGCCCGTATTAGCTAATACTACTGAATCACCTAAGAAACGATGACCTTCAGTTTTACGACCAGCTGTAATATCTAATAGTTTGACGGGAACGACTTCATTGCCAAAAAGAGATACAATCCAGTGAATTGGTCTGATAAATTCAAAATCATTAGCCGCCCAACGCATTTTAGTAGGGAAAGTCATGGCCTTAACTACCTTATTCATGTTTAACAAAATTTCGCTCGCTTTTTTCCCAGTTTTTTTAACATGAACATAGGCATACTCTACACCTTTAAGTTCTTCAAAATAAATATCATCAACGGACATTCCCTGTCCACGAGCAAAACCTTGAGCAGCTTTAGTCCAATTATTATCTTGATCTAGGGCGATTTTTTTAGCTGGTCCTTTTTTGATTTCATCAATATCATCCTGCTTTTCAGCAAGTTCTTCGACTAAAATCGTTAGACGTCTTGGCGTAGAAAAAGTCTTGATATTCTTAAACTTTAAACCATTTTCATTTAAGAATTTTGTGGTTTTGTCAGCTAGTTGATTAACACTACGGGTGACAACATGTGCTGGCATCTCTTCGGTCCCAATTTCAAATAAATAATCTTTAGTCATTTTCAAGCCCTGCTTTCTTATCTTCTGCACTCTTTAATAGCGGGAAACCTCTTTTTTCCCGTTCTTCGACAAAACAAACAGCTACTTCATGGGCAAGATTTCTAATTCTCGCTAAATATCCCGCCCGCTCCGTCACTGAAACTGCTCCGCGTGCATCAAGCAAGTTAAACGTATGCGAGCATTTTAAAATATAATCATATGCTGGTTGAACCAAGTTTAATTTAATCAATTCCTGTGCTGTTTTTTCGTAAACATCAAAGAATTTTAACAAGTCTTCCTGGTTTGATTCTTCAAACGCATATTTTGAATTTTCATACTCTGCTTCTTTAAAGATATCGCGGTATAAAACACCATTGCCCCACTCCAAATCAAAAACAGAGTTAACATCTTGAATATATGAAGCTAAACGTTCAACCCCATAAGTAATTTCACTCATTGTTGGTTTAACTTCGAGTTCACCGACAACTTGAAAATAAGTAAACTGACTTACTTCCATTCCATCAAGCCATACTTCCCAACCGACACCGGCACACCCCATTGAAGGATTTTCCCAATTATCTTCAACAAAGCGAATGTCATGCTCAAGTGGATTAATTCCTAAAACTTTTAAACTATCTAAATAATATTGTTGAATATCTGTTGGCGCTGGTTTAATTACTACTTGAAATTGATGATGTTGGAATAAGCGATTAGGATTATCACCATAACGCCCATCAGCTGGTCTTCTTGATGGCTCAATATAGCAAGCAGCCCATGGCTCTGGCCCCACAGCCCGTAAAAATGTATACGGGCTCATTGTACCAGCCCCTTTTTCTACATCATATGAAGGCATAACCATGCAGCCTTTGGATGACCAAAATTCTTCTAATTTAAAAATCATATTTTGAATGTTTAATTTTTTCTTTGTCATTTTTAATCCTTTCTGCATTAGACCATAAAAAAAAGCCTATGCAAAACTTGCATAGGGACGAGATTTAATCGCGGTTCCACCCTAATTCAGGGAAAATATACCCTGCACTTAATTATTGACTAAAGGTGCCCTTTCCCAGATGTCCTTGCACTATCTAACACTCGCTTGACTGGTACTTTTCTTCTTCCTTATCATTGCCAAAATACAAATTAATTTTACCATAATCCAAGGATAAGCTAAAGCAAACTAAGTTAATAAATTTAACTCGTCTAAAAATTTTTTGGTTTTTAAGTTTAAGTCAATCGTTGCCTGATAAATTTGGTCAATTGCTTTTCGCGTTGCTTTTTTAGTTTGAGCGCTAATTGTAATTTCACCCAATCGTTCAGCTGGTAATAGCCCAATCGTTCTTAAAACAGCCGTCTCTTTAGGCTTTAGATGGAGGCGATTAGGATCAGTATAAAAATGGTCGCTACATAAAACCCCGCCATACTTTATTGAATAATCAAAATTGCCTTTTTCTTTCCTACAAATAATGCAGTGACGTAGTTCTGGCTTTACCCCAAATGCAGCTAAAAGTTGCATTTGAACGATTTGAGTAATCATTTCTGCGTCAACTCCAGCATTGATTTTTTGCAAAGCAAAATCAGCTAATAAGTAATATTGATCTATATGTTGATATTCAATAAAGGCATGATCAATTAAATCTAAAATGAAAGAAGAATACGCATTTTTATTTATATCAGTAAAAATATGATTAAATTGTTTGATATTTTTATAAGTTCGTAAATTACTAAGCCCATGACCATTGGTATAGATAATGTAAGTACCGTAAGAAAAGTTAAGTAAGGCTGCGCCTAACTTCGACTTGGGACGTAGTGCTCCGCGAGCAAGCATGGTAATTATGCCGTAATTTTTAGTTATAATTTTAGCTAAGACATCAGCTTCATTATATTTTTGCCGTTTAAAAATTATTCCTTGAACTTCTTTGAGTTCTCGTGCCATTTTTAGGACAAATCCTTCTTATTATAACCAATCTGCTTCAAAAAGCGGGGATCAGATCGCCAATTACGTTGAACTTTAACCCACAAGTGCAGGTTAACTTTTTCACCTAATAAGTCCTCAATTTGTTTACGGGAATTAATGCCTATTTGCTTAAGCATTTTCCCTCCTTTACCAATAATAATCCCTTTTTGCCCACTTTTTTCGACATAAATTGTAGCTTCAATTTGCAGCTTGTTATTTTCATGCTGATTCATTTGTTCAACCCATACGGCAGCTGCATGGGGTACTTCTTCGGCAGTTAAATTTAAAAGTTGCTCACGAATTAATTCACTAACCATAAAATATTCTGGCCGATCAGTAATTTGCTCAGGATCATAGTAGGCTGGACCTTCTGGTAAATAATCATATAAAACCTGATTTAAGTCAGAAATACCGATTCCCTGAGTAGCAGATATTGGTAAAAATTCTTTAAAAAGATTTAATTGACGATATTCATCAATTATTCCTAATAAGTCATTTGGATTAACCTGATCAACTTTATTAATTAGTAAAAATGCTGGTACCTTAACTTGTTGTAAAAGATTAACGATATATTCGTCACCTTTACCCATTTTTTCTGGTTCAACCATAAATAAAATTAAGTCAACATCATTTAAACTAGATAAACTTGCTTTGTCCATATAGTCATCAAGTTCACCGTGTGGCTTAAATATTCCTGGTGTATCAACGAAAATTACCTGCATACCTGACGTAGTGTAAATACCTGATATTTTATTACGCGTTGTTTGCGGTTTGTTAGAAGTTATTGCGACTTTTTGCCCCACTAAATAATTCATTAAAGTTGATTTACCAACATTGGGTCTACCAATTAACGCAACAAAACCAGACTTATTTTTTTCATTATTCGACATTATTTACCTCTGCCCTCATCTAACTGGTCTGCATATAAAGGCAAGCCATAGTTTTTTAAAATTTTACCTTGAATGGCAAACATTTCTTTTGCTTCGTCAGGTTCTATATGATCATACCCATTAAGGTGTAAAAAACCATGAACAAGGGTGTAGCCAAACTCACGCTGCCAACCAGTACCATATTCTTCACTGTGTCTTCTTATGACACTCGGACACATGAACAAATCACCAATATCTTCACAAAAATCAGGATCTGCTGCAAAAGCGGCAATCTCAAACTTATCTTCACCGTCTTCAATCGCAAAGGAAATTACATCAGTTGGTCGATTTTTATCACGATATTTATAATTGATTTTTTGACTACGCTCTTCATTGACAAAGTTAATACTCATTTCTAAATTATTTTCTTTACCAATTTCATTTTTGGCTAACAATAATAGGTCAGTAATCCACTTTTGCCAGTTACATTTTTTATCTTGTAAAAAATCAACTTCATCATTATAAGTAATATCGATTGGGGTCATTAACTTTGTTCTTTCTTTTCATATGCATTAATGATTTTAGCTACAACTGGATGTCTAACAACATCATTAGCTGAAAACTGAATAAATTTAATATGACTGATACCTTTTAAAATATGCTCAGCGTCTACTAAACCGCTACGCTGGCGTCCAGGTAAATCGACTTGCGTCATGTCACCATTAACAATCATCTTGGAATTAAATCCTAAACGAGTTAAAAACATCTTCATTTGCGCATCAGTAGTATTTTGAGCTTCATCTAATATTATGAATGCATCATCTAATGTACGCCCACGCATATACGCAAGTGGAGCAACCTCAATTACTCCCCGTTCCATCAAATGATCAGTCGTATTAGTACCCAAAATAGAATAAAGAGAATCATAAATTGGTCTTAAATATGGATCAACCTTTTCCTTTAAATCTCCAGGTAAAAATCCAAGTGACTCACCTGCTTCAATTGCTGGTCGGGTTAAAACAATGCGTGAAACTTCACCCTTTTTAAAAGCTGCAATTGCGCAAACAACGGCAATGAATGTCTTACCAGTACCAGCAGGACCAATACCAAATACGACATCATTTTTTTCGATTGCTTCAACATAATTTTTTTGACCGATATTTTTCACCCTAATCGGTTTACCTTTAGCATCCCGAATTAGAATTTTTTTATATAGATCAGGAAAATATTCGGTAATCCCTTTATCCGCCATTTTCATTGCGCTGACAATATCAGGAGCACTGATATTAATATTAGCACTAACTACATTGTCTAAGGCTTTTAAAACAGCAATTGCTTTTTGACAATTATTGCTATCGCCTGCAAGCAGAATTTGGCTTCCAGTATCAGTGATACTGATATCATATCCCTCTGCTAACAAATCAAGATTGCTGTCATTAACCCCAACTAACTTTTGAATATTTTCTGGATTTCTAGGAATAAAATTGGTTTGAGCCAATATCTTTTCTCCCTTTCTTGCTTAACTCAGTTTGTTTTTAACCAGGTTAGAGGCAACTTTTCCATCTGCCCTACCTTTGATTCTAGGCATTAAAATTTTCATAATCTTACCAAAGTCAGCTTTAGTTGCACCACTGACTTCAGCAATTGCTGCACTAACGATTTTTTCCAACTCAGATTGTGAAAGTTGCTTAGGCATATAGGCTTCAATAACGGTTAATTCTTTTTTAGTCTCCTCAACTAAATCAGTACGCTTAGCTTTAACAAAGTCAGCCAATGATTCTTCACGTTGCTTTTTTTCACGATTTAAAACTGTTAATTCTTCATCGGAATTCAATTCACGCCCTACTTTGATTTTTTCGTTCATTAAAGCAGCCTTAATCATCCGCACAGTGTTCAACTTAACTTTATCATGTGCCTTCATCGCATCTTTCATATCAGCCATTATCTGTTCTGATAAACTCACAGTAATCCCTTCTTTCTAATATAGCTTGCTTAAATTATAACAAATCTTGTTATAGGTATAAAATAAATATTCTTAGCAAAATATCTAAAAAACGACCTCTACCATAATTGATAGAAGTCGTTTTTTTATATTAATAATGCTTACGCTTGCGAGCTGCTTCTGACTTCAGCTTTCTACGTACACTTGGCTTCTCATAGAATTCGCGCTTGCGATATTCTTGCAAAGTACCACTTCTAGAAACGGAACGTTTGAAACGACGAAGAGCATCATCAATAGACTCGTTTTCGTGAACAACAGTCTTGGCCATATGTGATCCCTCCTTCCATTTCTTGACGTTTCCGTCATACATTTATTTAAATTATATCAAACCATATTCATCGGTCAATACATACAAGCAATATTTTTTAAAATTATTTTTCATTACCGTTTTAGCTATTTAAAATCTGTTAATATTAAAGAGAGATTGTATAATAAATGAAAAAAGGAGCAGACAATGACTGACGAAACCCCAAAAAAAGAAGTTAATATTATAATTATTTCTGATTCTGCTGGTGATACTGCTTTTAATAATGCAGTGGCAGCAGCAGCGCAATTCCCCGATGCTCAAATTAACTATCGGCGATATCCATTCGTTTATAATAAAGAAAAATTGGCAGAAACTTTTCAAGAAATCGAAAAGTATCCTAATTTGGTAATTATCTATAGTTTAGTTAAAGATGAAATGCAGTTACCAGTAATTCGTTTTATTCGGGAACATAATATCCATGGGATTGATATTTTATCTCCAGTGGTTGAAGCAATTCAAAGCGCTACTGGTAGCCGACCGCTTAAGAAAATTGGTGCCCAACATAAAATGAATCAAAAATATTTTGATCGAATATCTGCAATGGAGTTTGCCGTAATGTATGACGATGGCAAAGATCCAAAGGGCTTTTTAGAAGCTGATGTCGTTTTATTAGGTGTTTCTCGAACTTCAAAAACACCACTCTCTTTATTTTTAGCTAATAAAAATTTAAAAGTAGCTAACTTACCATTAGTACCAGATACGCATATTCCAAAGGAGATATATCAAGTTAATCCTAAAAAAATTATTGGTCTGACCAATGACTTATCCGTATTAAATGAAATTAGACGGCAAAGAATGATTGCCTATGGGTTAAATCCCGATACCACTTATTCAAATACAGACGCAATTAAAAAAGAACTTGATTCTGCCCAAACGCTTTACAATGAACTGGGGTGTTTTGTTATTAATGTTGCTAACCGGTCAATCGAGGAAACGGCTGCCTTGATTTTAGATCATCTGGGAATTGAAGAATAAACAAGCACTTAAGACCGGTCTTAAATATTTTTTACCTAAGTCCGGCAAGATGAAATGAGGTCAATAAAATGGCAAATATAAATAAGGATAAAAAACAAAATTTTCAAAAAGCCATCTTTGCTGGGGGCTGCTTTTGGTGTATGGTAGAGCCATTTGACACTTTACCTGGTGTCAAAAAGGTGATTTCTGGCTATACCGGCGGTCACGTCCCTAACCCTACTTACGAACAAGTAGCTAGTGGATTGACTGGGCACACAGAAGCAGTTGAAATAACTTATGATCCAGAGCTGATGTCTTATGAGCAATTATTAGAATACTATTGGCAAGTAACTGATCCAACTGATGCCATGGGCCAGTTTCAAGATCGCGGTGATAATTATCGCCCAGTTATTTATTATAATTCTGTCCAACAACAGTTAGCTGCCGAAAAATCAAAGCAGAAGCTCCAAGAAAGTGGCAGATTTACTGCACCGATTGTTACCAAAATAGAACCGGCTCAACCTTTTTATCCAGCTGAAGAATATCATCAAGATTTCTATAAAAAGGCCCCCAATCGCTATGCACTAGAGGAAGCTGGTGGTCGGTTAACTTTTATCAAAGAACACTGGCAAAAATAAAATTAACTGAATTTGCTCAGTTGGTTACCTCCCCAACTTTTGTTACACTGAATTAAATGAATTACTATTATTTAGGACAAAAGGAAAATGTGAATAATGGATCGACTCGATACCTTTAACAGACGTTATAATTTACTTTCAAAGATTTCAGCTTCATTTTTTTATTCAATTGCAGTAGCAATTGCGTTAAATCTTTTTTGGGGTCCGGGGCACATGTATTCTTCTGGTATTACCGGATTTGCTCAATTAATTAATACATTGAGTGAACGTTATCTCCCCTTCACTTTGACAACTTCGGTAATGTATTTTGCCTTAAATGTGCCACTACTTTTAGTTGCTTGGTTTAAGATTGGACACAAGTTTACTTTTTTTACAATTATCACGGTAATTTTGGGCTCGATTATGATGCGCGTGCTACAACCAGTTAATATGCATGTTGATCCCCTTGTTTGCGCAATTTTTGGGGGAATGATTAATGGCTTGGGAACTGGTTTTGCCTTAAAAAATGGTATCTCAACTGGTGGCTTAGATATTGTGGGAATTGTTGTTCAGAAAAAAACGGGCACAAGTTATGGCAAGGTAAGTATTTTTATTAATTTAGTAATTATTGTCGCTGCCGGTGTTGCCTTTGGCTGGAATCGTGCTTTATACTCGGCCCTGACTATTTTTATTAATGGACGGGTAATTGATGCTGTCTATACCCAACACCAAAAATTGCAAGTCACAATTGTCACAGATCAGCCACAAGCGATTATTGATGGAATTCAAGAAAAAATGCATCGCGGCATCACAATTTTTCACGATGTCGAAGGAGCGTACAGTCACATAGAAAAAAAAGTTTTAATAACAGTTATTAATCGCTATGATATGTACGATGTTTTACAAATTGTTCAAAAAAGTGATCCCTATGCCTTCATGAGTGTCACCGAAGTAGAACGTGTTTATGGGACATTTAAAGAACAAGAAATTGTTTAAAATATATCTATATGTGATACCACAAAAGCCACTCCATGATAAATGGAATGGCTTTTTAGTTATGTTAATTAAAAAATTATTTACTTCTTAGAAGTGGTAGCCAAGCATTCCAGGTATGTTGCTTAATATCTGTTAAAAGTAGCAGTAAGCCACTGCTTCCAGTAGTCAAATCTAAAGAACACTTAAAGCCAAATCTGCCAGGTACCATTACGCCGCCATTTTGAGCAACTAAGTAATTATTAAGTAAATTGTACTTCTTCTTTAAAGTCACTTTATTATTGGTACAAATTGCAAAGGCATTATCTAAAATCAGCAGGCTAAGAAAACCATCGAATAATCCGGCAAAAAAAGTTACAAAAACATCATTTTGCTTTAATATTTTTAATAAAATTTCTAATTCTTTTTTGGTAAAAACCTTAGAATCATCTTGTAAAAATTCTATCATTAATAAGGCTAAGCCAGCACTACCATGATTAACATACGGGATTAAACGTTCATATGAGTAGGAATTATCTTTAATAAATGCACCGTCACTTGTAAGTTGTAATGAATTTTTTATTACTACCTGGTAGATTCTTAAAGCTGCTTGCTTATATTGCTTTGCCTTTGTAACAATACTTAATTTCCATAAAAATAATGCTGCACCCAACCAGCCAGTAATTAATCCACTATCAGTTTTTTCGGTATAGCGTTCATGCTTAATGATTTGCATTACTTGTTTACCAAGATCAATTGCATTTTGTAAGTAAATAGTTTTTTTGGTTTGTCCATAAAAGCATAAAAAAGCTAGCCCAACTCCGGCTAAACCAGAGTAAATTGAAATGTCATTGGTTAACTTAAGTGCCACATTAGTCTGTATTTTTCTCATTATACTGTAACTAATTTTAGTGTAGCCTAGTTCATACAAAACAGTAGCAATACCGCTTAGGCCAGTAAATAATCCGATATCTGTTGTTGGCTCAGCTAACAATTTTTTTAAATTTGGTAATTGTTGTTCGAGCCAAATATTAATTTCTTGCTCACTTTTCTGATCTAAAGTCTGTGATCTATTTAAAGCCATTATAGCGCCAAAAGCACCATTGGCCACGGAATAATAACTAATTTCAGAACTGTATTGCGGAATGTCACCATAAATTAATCCTTTAAAGTTGTAATTCAAGTTGTCGCTGATTCCCTTAGCTACTTCGGCTATATTTTGATTTAACTGATTCAGTGAAAATGGTGTAGACGGTACTGTTAAATTTTGATAATAATACTGCGGGTGGCGTGAGTCAGAATTAAAATTCAAATTTAATTGCTTTTTTAAATTATGCAAAAATTCTACAATTTGCTTGCCAAATTCATTGCTAATATTCTTATCTTGCACGGCTTCTAATTCAGGCGCCCAATCAAAGCCAGTTGCGGTTGGCAAAATCATATAACGTGCAATTTTGTATAACGCAATTCGATCAGCTTCTGCAAAAGTCTGCGCATTAAAATCAGAATAGCCAGGCGTTGCCAGACCAGGATTGTAGGCTGCTGAAGTTTTTTGAGCATTTTCAAAATCGATTAACTTTACTTTATCCGTGTCTAATATAATTATATTATCCGGTTGTAAATCACCAATTGCAATTCCCTTTTGGTGAATTTGGTTAATTGCCTTTAAAAGTGCCGTAATAATTTTGACCGTCTTTGTAAGATATTCATTTTTCTTTTGCTTATTTGCGGTAAAGGGATATTGACTATCAACAAAATCAGCTAGAGTATCTCCTTGAAGGTACTCTTCAACTAAATATTGATGTTTCCATGCCTTAAAACTCTCATAAACATTAACAACTGTTGGTATCTCGGCTAGTTTCTTTAATATTTTATACTCGTGCTTAATCCGATTAAAACCATCATTGCCATTAGCATCTAAGCCCGCAAAAGCACGGCCTTCTTTTAGAACCCATTCCTTACCCTTGAAAACTGCATGATAAACTCCACCAGCATTGCTATAGTGCAAAGAAAAATCAACATTATAATTCATTAGTTTTTTGAATTCATTTTGATCATAATGTTGCACATTATTTTTCAATTGTTCAGGTTCTACAATAAAATCAGGCTGATAATAATATGGTAACCGTTTATCTTCAACTAAGTTATGTTTATTATCAATAATGGCGTAAACTTCTGCACCGTCAATCACCGTTTTCATTGCCTTAAAGGCACCGTAACGGTAAAAGACATGGCTATCTTGCCATTCTTGATCGCTTAATATATATGGCCCCTCTAAAAAATCTTGGGTGATTTCTGCTAACGCAGGCAGAAGTTGGACAAATTCAGTAGTATTTACGGGATAAACTGTAATAAACTTTCCCGACTCTGTTCGGTCACTATATTTGGAATTACTTAAAAGCATTGCATCTACTGTATCAATAAATTTATAACTAACTTGTTGATTGTTTAAGTACTGGCTCACCGTCAATAATAGTTTTTGTGCATCCTTAATATTAGCAGTTAGATGAATTTTCCAGCCTTGTTGGGGCAATTTATGATCAAATAAAATATAATGCCAATAGCTATCAGTTGATTCTTGAAAGCTAGTTTTAGGTTTTGTAAATTTAAATTTATTTTTTGGTTCATCATTAGGATAATAAAAAAGTGAACGGTCGTTTTTAACAAATTCCATGTATTCATTACCAGTTAAGTCCATTTATCTGTTTTCTCCTTTTAATTATTTTTCAACTGCTAATATTTCTTCATTAACAAATTGTTTATATTTAGGAACCAATTGCATCAACTCTTGGTGGGTACCACTGCCGGTAATTTGATGATTATCTAAAAAATAAATTTTGTCTGAATCAACAATTGTCGATAAGCGATGAGCAATGACAATTAAAGTCGTCTGGTGATTAGCAAGCAACTCATTCAAAGTATTAGTAATAATTTTCTCCGAATCGGGATCAAGGTTAGAAGTTGCTTCATCTAGAATTAAAAAATTGGCTTGGCGCAAGTATGCGCGAGCAATCTGTAATCTTTGCCTTTGACCACCCGATAAACCAATTCCTTGTTCACCAACTAAAGTTTGTAAGCCATTGGGCATTTTTTGCACATCTTCTAACAAATTAGCCTTGTCTAGGGCGGCCCAAATGTCACTTTCTTCAGGAATAGCAGTCAAACCAAACGTTAGGTTTAAATAAATTGATCCTGAAATAATCGTGTTTTCTTGGGTTACTACGGCAAACAAATTACGCCAAGTATTTAGATCGTAGTTAGTAGCACTTACTGAATTTAATAAAAGTTGTCCTTCATTTAATTCATACAATCTAGTTAATAAATTAATAATTGTTGTTTTACCAGCACCAGAGGGGCCAACTATTGCTATTTTTTGGCCACTATTAAAACTTAAAGAAATATTTTGTAAAACCGGTTCCTTTTGATATGAAAAAGAGGCATTTTTCAACGTTAAACAACTATTCTTAGCAAACAATATTTGAGAATTAACTTGATAAACATTTTTTTCTCCTGGTGTATTCAAAATCTTATTTAATTCCCAAGTAGCTCCTTTAGCTTGCTTGTAACTGGTATAAAAATTACCCAACATATTGATTGGCTCAATTACCTGAAAGAGATAAATTAAAAAGGATACTAAGGTGCCAATACTCAAACTAGCCTGTTGTACACGAATACCACCATAAATAATAATTAAAAGAATAATTCCTAAAGTAAAAACTGTTTGAATGGGACCTACAATTGAAAATATGCAATCAGTTTTATTTGAAACTTTAAATAATTCAACTACTACCTGCTTAAAATTTAACCAGACTGGGCGATAAGCATTATTCAGCTTAATACTGCGGATATTATATATGTTTTCTGTACTTTGACCAGAAAGTTCACTTAATTTATTCTGGGTAGTGAGCGACAATTTTTCACTAATTTTTCCAATTGGATATGCAATTAAGATAATTAGTGAAAAAGATAAGACAATAAATACCGTCAATTGCCAATCTAAATGAAATAAAACAATGAATGATCCTAGCACTGCAATTAAACTATTAATGGTGGCTGGAATACTACTAGTCATAAAATCTTGAACTACTTCAGCATCATTAATTAAATGACTAGAAAGTTGACCACTTTTTTGATTAGTAAAAAAGCTCATAGGCAAAGTAAGTAACTTTTGCTCAATTTCCATTCTAACTTCAGCAATTTTTAAATTTCCGGCCACACTGATCAAGTATTGGCAAAAAGCACTAATAATTGCACTAAAAATAATGGTTAACACGATTACCGCAGCTAAACGAAAATTTATATGGGCGCTTATGTGCGTTTTACCGTCAATAAATTGTCGCACTATTAAAGGTATCAAAACCTCAATAAAGGTACCTAAAATCCCTAAAATAAGCCCTAAAATGAACTGCCAAGAAATTGCATACAGCTTTATTTTCTTATTCATAAATCTCACATTCTTTTACAATTAATAAAGACATATCTCATGACCAAAGATATGTCTTTATTAATTTATTTACTTAAAATATACCAAAGAAAGTATGCCCGCAAATTAACGACTTTCGTTTTTTATTATTGTATTTACTATGTTTTTGATGCTTGACCTTCTTCTTTTGTAGGCCAAAAATATGCCGCATTAATGAATCCATGTAATCGCTCCCTTTCATTGATATAATAGCATATTTGTCAAATTGATTAAATATTGTTTCTTCCTTTTTTGAAAAATCCTTTATTCTTTATTTGAATTATTTATAATTGATGTACTAATTTGATTAAAAAGCTAATACTTGCCACTATATAAAAACTCACTGGTCCCTTTTAATCTCTAAGACTTTTAAGTCTTTAGCAATTTTAGCTTCTAGTGCAGCGATGTCTTTTTTATCTTGGACCAATAATCTATCGATTTCAGTTAAATCAATTTTTTTATTTTCAGAAGTAGTAATATATTGTGAAACATTTAAATTATAATCATTAGCACGGATTTCTTCGATAGACGCTAAATAAGCATATTGTGGCATGGCTACACGTTTTTGATAGGTCTTGAAAATTTTATCAATGTTTTCTTGAGTTAAATAATTTTTCATTTTACCTTTAGCAAATTCTTTTGAAGCATCAATAAAAAGAATATCTTCGCTAGTACGCGTCTTTTTTAGTACCAAAATAATCATTGGCCTTATGCTCTCATAAAATAGATTAGGCGGTAGCCCTATTACAGCATCGATCTGATTACCATCTGGATGCTCAACCAAATTTTTGCGAATTGTAGCTTCTGCAGCACTACGGAATAAAACTTCGTTAGGAAGAACAATCGCCATGATTCCCTTTTCGTTTAAATGATAAAGACCCTGTAAAACAAAAGCAAAACTAGCCTTAGTCCAGGGAGCCAATTTGCCATAATTACGAAAACGGGGATCCGTTAACTTATTTTGGTTATTATTCCAAGATTGAGGATCTGGTGGATTAGCCACAACCGCATCAAAGGTACGTGGATAATCAATTTCTTTAGTATTTGGTTCGGCCGGCCAATCGTTTTCGAGCGCATCAGTGTTGAACAATGTCATATTAGTAAATAAAACATGGTGCAACATTAAATTTATTCTAGCTAAATTGTAAGCGGTCAAATTTGCTTCTTGCCCATACAACTTGACAATTGCTGAGTTATTATCATTTGCTAGCGCTGACAAAATTGAACCTACCCCACAACTAGGATCATATACTGTGAACGATTGGGTTCCTTTAGGTAAATCTGCTGTCACTATTTTAGCTATTAATTTTGCAACTGCCGGTGGTGTGCAAAAAGTAGCCCCCTTCTTACCAGCTGCATATTTGCTAATTAAACCAGTAGAGATATCACCAAGAATATCTTTACCAGCTTCATCTTGATAATCAATACTATCAACTAATTTGACAATCTTCGCTAAAGACTTCACTCGTTCATTAGCTGATGACCCCAGGTAGGAATCGCCTAAGTTAAGATTACTAAAGATCCCCTTGAAGGTTTGACCTGCCGCTTTAGATAGTGCAGCATTCTTATCAAAATTAGCAAAAATAGTTTGATAGTCACTTAGATTTACTTGGCCCTTGTCAATTTTATTTACTAATGACTGCCAAGTGTCAAGTGGCGCAATGGCATAACCAAGATTTGAAAAGATATCCTTAAGATAAGCATTTAATTCAGCACCGCCTGCTTGTTCTAGGTAAGCTTCATTAATTGCTTGGCCTTTCTTAACATTTATAGCACTGCTACTAACAAGATACTGTTCTTGCTGTTCGGACAAGTAACGATAACATATGAAGGCTAAAATATAATTTTTGGATTCAGTTGTATCCCGATTAGTCTCTAGCTCATTGGTCAGTGTCCATAACTGGGAACTAATTGTCTGTAATTTTGTCATTATTCTTCCTTTCTCATGTACCCATTTAGCGCAATAGTACTTTTTGCTTTTGAAGATGGACTATTTGCTATTGCCTCATACTAATTAGCTTATCAAGTTTTTAGAAAATGTTAAATTAAGAGAGCTAAAAATAAAAAAGCATCTAATTTATTAAAGAAATCGATTTGCTTTTTTATACTTTACATAATTATTATTATTTAAAAAGTTTGCGATATTCGCCATATCCCTCTTTTTCTAATTGATCAAAAGGAATAAATTTTAAAGCTGAAGAATTAATACAATAACGTAAGCCTCCTTGATCTACAGGACCATCGGTAAAGACATGTCCTAGATGAGAGTCAGCCTCAGGACTCTTGACCTCGGTGCGTTCCATATTATGAGACTGATCACGATGATAAACTAGTTTTTGAATTGGCTTAGTAAAGCTAGGCCACCCACAACCAGCATCGTATTTGTCTTCACTCGAAAATAACGGTTCCTTAGAAACAATATCGACATAAATTCCCTTTTGGTAAAAATCATCATATTTACCCTTAAAAGGATAATCGGTAGCCCCATGCTGCGTCACTTCGAATTGCTCTTTGGACAAATGCTTTAATTGCTGCTTTTTTTGTTCTTGATCCATTATTGTCACTCTCCTTAAATAACTATCATAAATCTATTTTTGAACAACCGAAAAATTAATTGCTAAATTAATATTAATTTAAATATTCTTAAAGCGACTACTGCGTTATAATTGTATCTATATCAAAATTCAAGAAAGGTTCTTTTATTATGCCAACTCTAGCAAATAATTTATCTGATACAATTAACAAAAGGATTGAAAAATTACCTAAATCCGAAATTCGTTCATTTAGTCAAAAAATATCTCAGATTCCTGGAATAGTTAAGTTAACTGTCGGTGAACCCGACTTGAACACTCCCGACCACATTAAGCAAGCCGCTATAGATGATATTAACCGCGATGACTCACACTATGCGCCAGAAGCTGGTAAAGAAGAATACTTAAATGCAGTAAGTGATTATCTCAAAAAGAGTTTAGGCGTGTACTATAACCCCAAAAATGAAATTTGTGCAACTGTCGGAGTATCAGCAGCCTTAAATGTTTCCTTTATGGCTATCCTTAACCCCGGTGATAAAGTAATTGTTCCTACACCTGTTTGGGGGGTCTATTTTGGTATTATAAAAATGGCTGGCGGCGTACCTATAGAAGTAGATACTTCTGCTGATAATTTTATTTTGACTGCTGCACATCTAGCAAAAGTTATGGAAAATGAAGGAAAAGGAGCAAAAGCAGTCATTTTAACTGATCCATCTAATCCGACCGGACGAGTTTATGCTAAAAAAGATTTAAAAGAGCTAGCAAAAGTTATTGTCGATTATAATTTATTTGCCTTAAGCGATGAAATTTATGCCGAATTAATTTATGCTCAGAAAAAGCACTATTCGCTTACACAAATTATTCCAGATCGGACTATCCTTCTTTCAGGATTATCTAAAAATTTTGCCATGACTGGTTGGCGAATTGGTTATATTGCAGCGCCAAAAGAAATTATGCAAACAATCTCCAAAATCAATTCCTTTATGATTACCTCAGTTACTGATAATGTTCAAATTGGGGCAGCAGAAGCTATCAGTCATGGTGAACAAGATTATATCGAGGCCCGCGCAATTTATGAACGCAGATTACACATAATTCAAACAGGTCTTGAAAAAAATGGGTTTACAATGGCTACACCTGAAGGCGCATTTTATATTTTTGCTAAAATTCCAAGTAAATTCGGTACAGATGATGTAGCTTTTGCTACTGACTTAGCCAATAAAGTTAAGGTAGGAGTAATTCCTGGTAGTTACTTTGGGGCTGGTGGTCAAGGATTTGTACGTTTATCCTATGCATCATCTGAAAAATGTTTAAGAACTGCCGTTGAGCGCATTACAACTTACGTAAATGAGCAGCTTTAAATAATTAGCAAGCATTTTATTTTGGTCCAGTTCAGTATATAGTTTAGACTTTAGAGTAAACAGTTTTAAAGAAAGAGTAAACAAAATGCAAATTACAAGACTAAGTACCCCATTATCGACTAATGGTCAACCACCAAAAGTTGGCGAGATATTACCCGATTTAAAAATTGAAAAAGCTGATGGATCTATCGTCAACTTGTCAGAATTAATTAACAAACCCACTTTAATTAGCGTAGTACCCGATATTAATACTAGTGTATGTAGCATCTCAACCAAGCACTTTAATAGTGAAGTTGACAAATACGACAATATTAATTTTTATACCATTTCAACTAACTCACCCAGTGACCAACGTAACTGGTGTGCAGCAGAAGGAGTAGTAAAAATGGAATTACTCTCTGATGAAAAATTTGATTTTGGTAAGAAGATGGGACTATTTATTGAAAAAATGGGACTTGATTCACGAAGTATTTGGATTATTGACACTAACCAAAAAATACTTTATCAAGAATTAATTGTGGAAATGACGAATGAACCAAATTATGATGCAGCTTTAGCATTCTTAGATACTTTAAATTAAGCAAAGAAAAAGGCAACTAGGTAAAATACTAGTTGCTTTTTGTTTAAAATCTTGTTTAAAAAACTGGTCGTTGTAAAACTTGCCAAGTAGAAAAAGTTTGATCTTCTAAATTCATTTGCTCAGGATTGATGAGATACAATTTAGCCCACATAACTAAAGGAGAAGCATTGGTGAAACTGAGCTTTTTCAAAGGTACGCGTACTGCTCCTAATGAGTCTTGACCATCAAATTGGCTAACCTCACCTTTTAATTGCCCGACAGCTTTTTGAATATTATAAAAAACGCAGAAGTGCTGGTTAAAATGCCAATTTTCATAGTCCCAAGGATATTTAAATGATGTAATCCCTAATTGTTGATAAACTTGAACTAATAAGCCGGTCTCTTCTCTTATTTCCCGTAGTATAGCTTGATCCAGCCCCTCTCCATCCTCTAAACTACCACCCGGTAAATCATAACGATTAGTGTATGGACCACCATTCTTTTTAATGACAACAAGTTCGGACTGATTACCAATTATTCCATAACAGCCAAAGGCATAATGATATTTTCTAAGCATTGTTTTGTTTCCAATCGCTATTAAATACATTATGAAAATAAGCCACAAAACTAGAAGGTTACATCAAACAGTCAGTTTTGCAGCTTATTTTCTTTAAATTTATCTATTAATTTTCATCCCAAGAAGTATTTTTAGCAGCAGTTTCTTCTGCTTGTTGCTTAAGAGTTGTTTCAATTTTAGCTACACTTTCGTGATACTGTGCTTCAACTTCAATCCCCAAGTCAGCTAATTGCTGCTCAGCAACTGGAGCAGGTGCGTGCATCATTGGCTCTGAAGCATTAGCATTTTTAGGGAAGGCCAAGACATCACGAATATTATCTTTTTCTGCTAGTAGCATTGCAAAACGATCTAAGCCAATAGCTAACCCAGCATGTGGCGGGAAGCCCATATCAAGAGCATCTAATAAGTAACCAAATTGTTCATATGACCGTTTTTTACTAAAACCAAGTGCTTTAAGCATTTTTTCTTGAATTGAACGCTTATGGATACGAATTGAACCTCCACCTAATTCATCACCATTCATCACAATGTCATAACTACGAGCATGCGCCTTGTGCGGATCAGTATCAAGTAATTTAATTCCCTCATCATCCGGCATAGTGAATGGGTGGTGAGCCGCAATCCAACGACCTATGCCTTCATCATATTCAAATAGGGGCCAGTCAACTACCCAAACAAAATTAAAGACATGCTTAGGAATAATATTGGTCTCTTTAGCAAATTCCCGGCGTAAATGATCTAATGAATCACAGCAGACTTTCCATTTATCAGCTATAAAGACCAATAACTCACTACCTGTAAGAGAAAATTCTTTAATTAGGGCAGCTTGATTTTCCTCATTTAAAAAGCGCGCAATTGGTCCATTAAATTCCCCATTTTCAAATTTAACCCAAGCTAAACCCTTAGCGTGGAAACGTTTAATGAAATCTTGTTTTTTCTCAATTTGTTTGCGCGAATAAGTCTCAGCGCCGTTTTTAACCGCAATCCCTTTAACAAAACCGCCCGCACTAATTGCATTAGAAAATACTTTAAAGTCACTATTTTTAAAAATTGGACTTAAATCATGAATTTGCATGCCAAAGCGAAGATCAGGCTTATCAGTACCATAATTGTTCATTGCTTCAGTCCAAGTAATGCGATCAATTGGCGTTTTTAAGTCAATCCCCATGACATCTTTCATAACTTTCTTTAATAGTCCTTCAGTATATTCTTGCACTTGTTCTTCATCAGTAAAGGACGTTTCCATATCAATTTGGGTAAATTCTGGTTGACGATCGCCTCTTAAATCTTCATCGCGGAAGCATCTAGATAACTGGTAATACTTATCAAAACCTGCTCCCATTAACAGTTGTTTAAATAATTGAGGTGACTGCGGCAAAGCGTAGAAACTACCTGGATAAATTCGCGAAGGAACTAAATAATCTCGTGCACCTTCTGGTGATGATTTTCCTAAAATTGGTGTTTCAATATTAATGAAACCATTTTCATCAAAATATTCATGCGTTGCCTGTAAAATTTTCGAACGTAAAATAAGCGCTTTTTGTAAGCTGGGGCGCCGCAAATCTAGATAACGATATTTTAGCCTAGTTTGCTCGCCTACTTCAATATTATCTTTAATTTCAAAAGGTGGATTTTGTGATTTATTTAAAATAATAAGTTCTTGCGCATTAATTTCAACTTCTCCTGTTTTCATTTCTGGATTAATGCTTGAACGCTTAACTACCTCACCTTTAACTTGAATAACATATTCATTACCAAGTTGATCAGCAAGGTGCATCAATTCTTGGCCTGAGTCATGATTAATGACTACTTGAACTAGACCTTCACGGTCACGTAAATCAATAAAAACTAAATTACCTAAATTACGAACTCGTTGGACCCAACCATATAGATTAACTTTTTGACCAATATATTTAGCAGTAATATTACCACAATAGTTTGTTCTTTTTTCCATAATTTTAATCCTTTAAATGTTCTAAGACTGAATGCATATTTGCTAAATCACTTAACAGCAAATCAATTTTTTGTCCATCAGCTAAGCGTTTAATATTCAACTTACCCTCGGCTATTTCTTTAGCTCCGATAGTAATTACATATTTGGCCTTAACTCGATCAGCTTTTTTAAATTGCGCTTTTAACTTCTTTTGATCAACGTCATATTGAACCCTAAAACCTTGCTTACGTAACAAACGAGCAATTTCAACAACTTTAATTTCAGTCTCTTCACCAATATTAGTAATAAAAAAGTCAATTCCTTGATCAGTAAATAAGCCTGGGTTTTGTTTTTGCAAAACTAGCATTAAGCGTTCTTCACCAATACCAAAACCAACTGCTGGGGTTGCAGGACCATCAAATTCTTCAACTAGGTGGTCATAACGTCCACCACCAAGAATCGTTGTAGCCGATTCCCATAAACTAGCATCTTCAACCATAAATTCAAAGATAATCCCGGAATAATAATCCAGCCCTCTAACCAAATCATTATCAATTACATAATGGATATCTAACTGGTCCAGCATCTGAATAATTTGATTAAAATTATTTTTAGAAGCTTGATCTAAATAATCAATAATTTTTGGTGCATTAGGTAAAAATTGCTTATCTTGTTCATCTTTAGAATCTAAAATTCGGAGCGGATTTTTCTCTAAACGTCGTTTAGAATCATCGGAAAGCCGGTCTTTTAGGGGCGTAAAATAGTTAACTAGTGCATCATGATAACTTTGACGCACTTGACTATTACCCAAGGTATTAATGTGTAATTCATAATTTTTAACACCAAGTTTAGCCAATAAATCGTTAGCTAGAACAATGGTTTCAACATCAGCTAAAAAATTACTTGAGCCGAAACTTTCAATGCCAATTTGATGAAATTCTCGCTGCCGCCCAGCTTGCGGGCGTTCATAGCGAAAGGTGGACTCAATATAATAAACATTAAATGGCTTAGCCATTTCTGGAGCATAAAGCTTGTCTTCAACATATGCTCGAACAACGCCAGCTGTTCCTTCTGGACGTAAAGCAATGTGACGTCCACCCTTGTCATTGAAATCATACATTTCTTTTTCAACTACATCCGAAGTCTCACCACTTGATCGAGAAAATACCTCATAGTTTTCAAAACTTGGTGTTCTAATTTCTTGATAGTTTGCCTGTTTGAAAAAATCACGCAATATTTGTTCAACTTTTTCCCATGAACTGGATTGCCCTGGCAATATATCAACTGTTCCTTTAGGTTTTTGCACTCTCATCTAATCATCCTTTTAATCTAAAAAGCGCCCTTGAATTAAATCAAGGGCGCTTCAAATTAGCACGGTACCACCTTTTGCCTGCTGCGATTAACGCTCGCGAAACGTTTATTATCTGTTAAAGGGGTCACAGTTAGCTCATTATCTGTCCTTGCACCATAGATAGACAGTCTCTGAAATAAAATTGCTAAGCTTCATTCTTTGTCATTGATAATTCTTTTTTAGCTTATATTTTTACTAGCAAAAAGTCAACCTGTAGTATCATTTTGCACCAATTTTTACATATCTAATACAATCGTGAACGGACCATCATTTTCTAAATCAACTTTCATATCCGCTCCAAACTGTCCTGTTTCAACCTCTAAGCCCAACTTTTCTAATTCATGATTAAAAGATTGCCATAATTCAGCAGACTTTGGTGGTTTCATGGCTTGAACAAAGCTAGGACGATTTCCCTTTTTGGTATCTGCTAATAGAGTAAATTGACTTACACTAAGAATTTTTCCATTAACATCCTTAATTGCCAAATTAGTCTTACCACTCTCGTCTTCAAAAATACGCATCTTAGAAACTTTGTTTGCAGCTTTTTGAATAATTGCTAAGTCGTCCCCCTCACCTATACCAACTAATAAGAGTAGCCCTTGATTAATCTTACCAACTATTTCCCCAGCTATTTTTACATTGGCCTGGTTAACCCTTTGAATTACAACTCGCATTAATTATCTGCCCTCCTTGTCTTATAAACATCAGGAATGTCTCTTAATTTAGTTAAAATACTGGCTAATTGACTTGAATTGTTCACAGCAACGGTAGCATAAATGTGTGCTATATTATCGTCATTAACTTTACCTGAAAGATTATCAATATTAGGCGTTAGTGCATTTAAGCGGTTGATTACATCACTAAGTAGCTGGGCCCGATTGTAACCAAATATTTCAATATTTGCATTAAATGATTGATTATTATTTGACTCAGTGCCTTCCCAAGAAACTTCTACTAATCTACCTAAACTATCATTATTGTTTACAATATTACGACAGTCATTGCGGTGAATAGTGACACCACGTCCCTTAGTAACATAGCCAACAATTTCATCGCCGGGAACTGGATTGCAACACTTAGCTAAGTGGAGCATCAAATCGTTAATTCCTTGGATAGTAACGCCATCGTTATGTTTTGACTTAAGTGTTGCAGCATCTAAACGACCGTTAACTGACTTGTTAGCAGCTTTTTGACCAGAGTTCAAAATTTCTTCTTCTAGTTGCTTTTGCTTTTTTTTCTCATCTTCACGGCGCAAATCAGATGTTAGGCGGTTAACAATACTAACGGCAGACAAATCGCCAAAACCAACTGCAGCATACATTTCATCAACTGTATGATAATTCAGTTGAGCCAAAATTTTTGCAACATGCTCCTTATCCATAAACTCTTTAGGTGAAAGTTCCTGGCTACGAAGCTGTTCAGCAATCATTTGTTCCCCTTGAGCAATACTATGGTCGCGATCAAGATTACGATAATAACGACGAATTTTATTGCGCGCTCTAGAAGTCTTAACCATATCCATCCAATCGCGCGATGGTGTTGCATTGGTTTGGGTCATAATATCAATGACATCGCCATTTTTCAATTTATAATCAAGCGGAACTAGCTTTCCGTTAACTTTAGCTCCAACTGCATGACTACCAACTTGAGTATGAATTTCATAAGCAAAATCTAAAGTAACTGCTCCCTTAGGCAATTCATATACTTCCCCCTTAGGCGTGAAGACATAAACTCGGTCCGAGAAAATTTCGCTTTTGACACTTTTCATGAATTCACCAGCATCTTGGGTTTCATCCTTTAATTCAAGAATTTCACGTACCATATCTAGTTTTTCATTTGAACTTGTTTGCTCAACCCCATTAAAGTTGCCCTGTTTATATGCCCAATGTGCTGCCACACCATATTCAGCTACATCATGCATATGTTGCGTTCGAATTTGTATTTCTAAAGGTCGCCCACCTGGTCCAATAATCGTTGTATGCAAAGATTGGTAGCCATTAACCTTCGGAACAGCGATATAGTCTTTAAAACGCCCCGGCATTGGCTTCCACTTCGTATGGACAGCTCCTAAAACTGCATAGCAATCTTTAACAGTTTGCACAATTACTCGTACAGCTAAGAGATCATAAATTTCTGCGAAATCTTTATGTTTGTCAACCATTTTTTTATAAATGGAATAAATATGTTTAGGTCGCCCATGAATATCATATTTAATATTTAAGCCGTCTAAACTTGCAGTTAGCGTGTTGATTGTGTCTTGAATATAATTTTCTCGTTCGCTACGCTTAGAATCCATTAAACTTACAATTTGATAATATGCCTTGGGATTTAAGTAGTGAAAACTCATATCTTCTAATTCCCATTTAATTGTTCCAATTCCAAGGCGATCGGCAAGTGGTGCATAGATATCCATTGTTTCAGAGGCAATACGTCTCTGTTTATCAGGGCGTAAATGCTCTAAAGTATGCATATTATGGAGGCGATCTGCTAATTTAACCATAATTACACGTAGATCTTTTGCCATAGCAATTAGCATTTTTCGATGATTTTCTGCCAAAAATTCTTGATGTGATTTATATTCATACTTATTTAGCTTGGTGACTCCATCAACAATAAAGGCTACATCTTTACCAAATTTATCTTTTAAATCATTATTAGTTACTGGAGTATCTTCCACTGTATCATGCAAAAACCCCGCTGCAATCGTGTCGGGATCAAGCCCTAGAGTTGCTAAAGTTCCAGCAACTTGAGTGGGATGAACAATATATGGTTGACCAGAAGCACGTTTTTGATTTTGATGCGCTTTTTGAGCAAAGTCATAGGCCTGCTTAACAAATGCTAATTGCTCCTCATTCATATATTTTTGACACGCATTGATTACTTCATCATATGTCATTTCTACGTATTTAGACATTTTAATCACCTTCAACTATATATTTGCTTATCCATTAAGCCAAAAATTTCAAAAATAAGATAAATTAAACCAAATAATAGATTATAATTTGCATATTTTAATAATACTATCAAACAAAAACATGTTGGTAAAAGAAGTAGCCAATAATGCTTTATATTGATAGTTTTAACCAAATTACCTACGTGATATCCGATGAAGCAATTAATTACAGTGAATAATAGTCCCACTCGCCAAATAACTGAAATTTTCAATAGACTAAAAATAAAAGGTAAAGTAACAACTAAAATACTCCACCAAATTACTGGCATTGGCTTATACTGGTTTATCTTGCGAATAAAAGATATTTGTTTGAACTTATCAATCAATTTAATAATTCCTTACTTAATTTAACTTAATTTCATATTATAACTCTTTTCAATTATCTTTTCGCGTAATTATTAAACCAATCCAGCGATCTTGCTTTAAAGTAAGGATAATTTTAAAACCATTTTGGTCAAGTGAATGGGCTACCTTATCCAATTGCAAATAATCTATTCCTGAAAAAATCACTTTTCCTGCTCGAGTTAAATGTTGATCTAATTGTGGAATTAGTTCAAGTAATATTTCAGCCAAAATATTAGCAACAATAATGTCAAACTTTTCATTAACATCTTGTAGTAAACTTGTTTTTTTAATATCGATATTAGTTAATTTATTCAAAGCAACGTTTTCTTGGGCAGCTGTAATTGCCTGATCAGATATATCAGTTGCCATTACCCTGTTTGCTCCTAAATAGGCAGCTGCAATAGCTAAAATTCCTGAACCAGTCCCGACATCAATAACAGTCTTAGGTTCAACCAACACTTGTTCAAGTCCCATCATTGCTAAACGAGTAGTTTTATGGTTACCGGTACCGAAAGCAAGACCTGGATCGAGTTTAATTAAATGTTGATCACTAAATTTAGCTTGATAGTTTTCCCATTCAGGAACAATGGCTAAGTGGCGTGAAAAATTAACAACATGGTAAAATTTTTGCCAAACACGATTCCAATCGCTATCCTCAATATAGGTATAATCAATTTTATTTAAACCGATGTTTAAACCGTATCCTTTCAATTCGACTAATTTATTTTTATAAGCATTAATTAATTGAACTTGACTTTGATCTGCTGCAAAATAAGCAGCAAATTCCATATCTTGTGGCAAATCAACAATTTCATTTAAATCTACAATAGTAGAATCATGCTTTGTATTTGCATCTTCAAAATCAGAACGTTTACGTGTTTCTGTACCCAAGCAATGAAGAATATCTTGACTAAAAACATTAAGTGCATCTTCTACTTCATGACTGGTTTCAATTTTAATAACTAGTACTTTCATGCTTAAACTCCCTTTTTATTTATCTTTTATCAATGCTATTATTTAAGAAGGTGATTTTTATGGTAAAGAAGAAACGACAAATTGAAAAAACATTGGTTGAAAAAATTTTAGATCAAAATAAAATTTTATACCAGCAAGCCCAATTCCCTACTCATTCAGATTCTGGTGGTATAGCACAAATGGATACTTCTATTCTAAACGAGAATGAACATTTAATCTATAAAACACTTGTCTGTTTAGGAAATAAGACTGGTGTCTTAGTTGGCGTTATTTCGGTAACGGAACATTTAGATATGAAAAAATTAGCTAAAGTATCTGGTAATAAAAAATGCGAACTTTTACCACTAAAAGATTTAGAAAAAACAACTGGTTACGTCCATGGGGCTAATACTCCCATCGGCATCTATTTTAATCATCATTTTCCCATCTATCTAGATAGTAGCATGATGCAAGAAAACAAAATTGCTGTTTCGAGTGGTAAAATCGGGCGTAGTGTGTATCTCAAACCCAGCGATTTAAAAAGAATTACAAATGGAACATTCTGTGACTTAATAAAAAATAAAAATTAACTATCTTATGTATATTTTAAAATTTATAATTTGATAATTTTTTAGCATTTTACCTTTAAATAAACAGCACTTTTGTAATACAATGTAAATTAAAATAAAAGATAGGGATTATAAAATGACATTATTAAGTGATGAACAGCTAGCAAATATTGCTCACGATTATTTTTTGAGCAATTTAAATATTGCAGATATTTCTAAAAAATATGATCTTTCGCGCTACTTAATTGATAAAGCGATTAATGAAGCTCGTGACAAAGGAATTGTTAAAATAAATATATATCAGCGGCCAAAAAGAGCACATAAATTAGAGCAAGAATTTCAAAAATTATTCAATTTAAAAGAAGCTTATATATTAGAAGACTTAGAAACAAAAAATCAAGATAATGAAATGATTGTTCATTATGCTGCTAAGCAAATTCAAAATTATATTAAACCAGCTCATGTAATTGGTCTGAGTTGGGGAACCTTAATTAAAGACATTATTGACAATTTTACTGAGAGTAGTCGTGAAGATTTGACCTTTGTTCAATTAGTTGGTCTAGCAGTCAACACTAGTAAACGAAAAAATCAATTAACCCAGCAAGCAGCTGAAAAATTCAATGCCAAATGTCTAAATATGCCTGCCCCACTTTATACAATAAATTCTAAATTAGTAAAAGAAATTAAAAAGGAACCATATTATGAATATATTGATCAATATTTCAAAAAAATAGATTTAATTTTTGCCAGTATTGGTACTGTTAAATCACTTGAATCTGGGAAATTTTTTATGGACTATTATTCTGATAAATTATTAAAAGATCTTGATTATAGTCAAATTGCTGGTGTGATCTTTGGCAGACCTTATGACATAAATGGCAATTTTTATCAGCCGATTGAATCACATATCTGCGGCATTAGCATGCAAAATATATTACAAATTCCTACTCGTTTCATCGTAGTTAAAAATCGTTTTAAAGATGATGCCCTATTAGGAGCTTTAAGAAGCGGCATAATTACACATCTGGTAACAACTAGTGGTATTGCCCAAAGAGTACTGCAAAAAGCAAACATTAACTAAATGTTTTTTTATATAAATTGCTGATATAATTTTGTAATTCTTGCACAGAATGACGTCTAGAGCGAGCACAATCTTTGGCTGGTCGCTTACATAAAAAACATTTTCTTCCAGAATAGCCAATTTCAGACCTTGATAAGGCCTGTTTTTTATTTTTAACTAAGACATCAGCATCAAATAAACGATTTAGTGGCGCAGAATCTTCAAATTCAATCGCTACTTTTTTAACTTCAATTTTATCTGCAGTTAAAAGATAAAAATTTTCACAACCTGCAGGTTGATTCTGACTTTGCAATAAAACAAAAGGTAATTTATTTTTAGTTAATGCTTGTTCAAGCTCAGAAATTCCTGCATAAAAAATATTTTCTAAATAACTGTTATTTTTTATTGGACCTGGAATATTTAATTTTATATCTAATAAAGTATCATGCGGATATTTTTGAAATATTTCTTGTTGTAGGTATGCTCGTTGATCTTTATTTTTTAAAACTTGATCAATACTTAATTTTTCCCCTTCAATAAAAATTGACTGATTCATTTCTTTCCTTTCAGATATATTCATAGTAAAAATCAACATATTAAATTAGACCGACTTACTTAATATTACTATTTTATTTTAGCTACTAAACAAAAAACCTAACATTTTTGTTAGGTTTTCGCTATATTGATGTTCCCAAATGAATTTTATTAAACATACTTAAATTTGTTAATTGAATTTAACTAAAATCGAAAGCTATTTTTAAAAATTTTTATGGCAAATTTTATTCTTTAACTTGCTTAATAGTATCAATGATTGAACCATCGCGGTATTGGATAAGAGCAACTGTATTGTCAGTATATTCCAGTGCCTTTGGGCTACCAACTTGCTGTTCAGCCATTTTTTGCAATTCTTTAATATCAATAATATTTAGATTTGTTACTTTACTAAAAGCAGCAAGTAAATCTGGCCGCTTTGGATTAATAGCAATTCCGCGTTCCGTTACTAAAACATCAATTGAATCTCCCGGAGTTACAACTGTTGCAACAGCTGGAACTACAGTAGCATTTCGACCACGAACAAGTGGCGCAGTAATAATTGTCATTTTAGCTAAAGCTGCATCTTGATGTCCACCGATTGCTCCACGAATAACTCCGTCAGATCCTGTCATTACATTAACGTTAAAGTCGGTATCAATTTGCAAAGCAGATAAAATTGCAATGTCTAAATTATTGACTACCGCACCTTTATTATGTGGATCAGCATACCAAGACGCATCAATTTCTTGTTGATCTTTATTCTTAGCCATTGATGCAGCAGCACCCTTGTCAAAGTCCTGCACATCCATAACTTTCTTAACTAAACCCTCATCAAGCAAATCGGTAGTTGGTTTAGTAATACCACCTAATGCAAAAGATGCTGTAATACCATCATTAATCATTGATTGCCGCAAGTAGCGAGTAACAGCTAATGCTGCGCCACCTGATCCAGTCTGGAAAGAAAAGCCTTCTTTGTAGTATGGCGAATTAACAATTACTTGATTAACCATTTGAGCAATTTTTAATTCTTTAGGATCTTTAGTAAAACGAGTTGCACCGGAACCAATTTTATCAGCATCACCAATTTGATCAACCTTGACAACATAATCGACTTGAGTTTGTTTAATTGAAGCTGGTGTATTGGGATAATCAACAATATTGTCAGTTAACAATACTACTTTATTAGCATATTGGGCATCAATTAAAGCATAACCAAGTGAACCAAAAATAGCGTCTCCCTCTTGACCATTGGCATTACCAGCTGGATCCGCATTTGGCACTCCTAAAAAGGCAACATCAATCTTAATTTCTCCTTCTTCAATGGATCGAGCTCGGTTACCGTGTGAACGAAAAATAACTGGTTTTTTCAACCCACCATGAGAAATGAAATCGCCTAAACTGCCACGCATTCCTGAAGAAGTGATATCCGTAATCACTCCTTTTTTAATGGCTTCAATAACCTTATCGTTCATAATTCCGGTCAAAGAGGATGGGGCTAAGGTTAAGTTTTTGTACCCCAATTTAATAATTAAATCCATTACCTTATTAAAAGCAAAATCACCATTTCTAAAATGATGATGAAATGAAATAGTCATTCCATCTTGCACGGTTCTTTTAATTACTTCTTCAAGCGAATTAACGACTTTATCTGCACCAGTCGTAACTCGAACTTTAGGTGCTACCCTGTTTACTTCGGGATTGCCAATATCTACTGTTTCAAAAGGCTTTAAACCCATTTCTGACATTAGATTATCTGGTAAATTACGCTTTACTTTATTTTCCAATATAATTACCCTCTTCGTCAATCAAACTTGATGCCTTAGCTGTCTCAATTACCCGATTAGCTTTTTCAACAACTGGTTTATCGACCATTTTACCGTTCATTGAAATGACGCCGGAGCCTTTAGCCTTAGCTTCACGAATTGCACTCTGAACCGCCATCGCATTTTCAATTTCATCTTTTGTGGGATTGAAAACTTTATTGACCATCTCTATTTGCCGCGGATTAACTAATGATTTTCCATCATAACCTAATTCGTAAATATAATTGGTTTCACGATAAAACCCTTCAGGATCGTTCATATTTGAAAAAACTGTGTCAAAGGCATAAACATCCGCTGCTCGAGCAGCTTGTAAAACCATATTACGGGCAAATTCTAACTCACGTCCATCAGGATAACGACGCGTATGCATGTCCGCTGTATAGTCCTCTCCTGATACGGCTAATCCCATCATTAAAGAAGTTGCTGTAGCAATTTCAGGCGCATTTAATACTCCCTTCGCACTTTCAATTGCGGCCATAACCCCAATTGAATCTTTTTTAATATCATACTCTTCTTCAGCTTGTTCCATATCTTTAACTAGCTTTTGAATCATTGCAGCTGATTCAGTCTTAGGTAGTCGAATTACATCTACACCAGCACGAACCATTGCTTTGACATCTTCTTCATAAAATGGAGTATCTTGACCATTAATCCGAACTACAATCTCGGCTCCACCAAAGTCTACAGTTTTAATAGCATTATAAACTAGCATTCGTGCTGCATCTTTTTCTGTCAAAGAAACAGCATCTTCCAGATCGAGCATGATGGAATCTGCACCATAGATACCAGCATCCTTAATCATTGAAGGGTTGTTACCTGGAACAAACATCATTGTTCGACGTAGACGATTTTTTACATAAGTCATTGATTACAATACCTCCAATTTAGGTTGATCCGAAGTTTCTGTAGCACGTTGGACTGCCGTCAAAGTTCGAGCAGCAATTACACAATCAAGCGCTCCTTTATCAGTAGCTTTAACCTTAGCATTTTGAACACCATATTTTTTTAGGGTAGTAATAATCACTTCTTTAATTTGATCACCATAGGCTTTAATAACTTCTGAATCTAAATCAATTTGAATTCCATTGGTACCCTTAGCAATCATGATTTGAATATCTGATGATTCCAAGGTGCCTGCTACACCAATTGTTTTAATTTCCATTAATATTTATTCCTTCCTTAATTCTAGCTTGTAGGACTTCTTTTTGACGATAAATAAATTGCATTGTTTGCGGTGGTACAAAGTTTGAAATGGCTGTCAAATTATCTTCCTTAATTAATTGTCGCACACGGGTTGCAGTTATTACTTTTCCGTTAATCTGAAATCGATTAACAATTCTAACATCTACTAAGGGACTTAGCTTATTTGTTAAGCTTTGGTTATAAAAGTTAGTTGTTCTTGAGAATGGTTCCGTCCCTAAGTAACGGCGCTTAATTGCTAACTGAGGTGCAATAAAATTTTTAAAAACTAAAGCATCAATATCTGTTTGGGTTGTAATTAAATCAGCCGAAGATTTTAAAAAGTATGCGGGGAAAGTTGATTGTGAAACCATATAATCACCACCGCTTACTACTAAAACATTTTTCAAATCGCTAGTTCCGCTTTTGACCAACTGCATTCGTTCTTTTGTTTTAAACAAGGAAAGATCAGTCGCTACAACAAATACATAAACTAAGTCATTTTCTTGACTAGCCAGCTGAACTAACTTTCTATGTCCCAAAGTAAATGGGTTGGCATTCATGACAATTGCTGCCACTTGTTTATTAGATTGATCTTCAATTTTAGGTATTGCAGTTATAAAGTCGTTGATATCTGGAGTACCACTTTCTAAAAAGGCAGCATGTTCAGTATGTGCTAATTCGGAAAAACCTAAATGTGAAAAACTAGTAGCATATTTTGCTTTTGTAAATACAAAACTATGAAATACTTTCTGATCAAATAAGTAGTGCTGCAAGGCAGTTACCATCTGATTAAAGCGTGCACCGGGGACGGCGTCTTGATTACACACCGCAATATACTTTAAAACATTGTTTGCAATGCTACCCGTGCCAACCAGCTGACCATTTTCATCAATTAGGGCTAAAGTATGATCAATTGCCGCTATTTCACGCAGGCCAAAATCAGTTATACCCATTTTTAACAAAAAATTTTGCCATTTTTTCTTTGTCGCTGGATTATTCAAATATAAATCCACTACTTTATCCATTAAGTCACTTCCTTTTCAACCAAAAAATTAAGTACTTCTTCATACATAACATTGGGTTGCTCAGCTTGAATAATGTGTCCACATTCAGGAATAATTTTAGCGCTAATTTGAGAATTGAGTTCAGTCATTTTATAAGCAAAATGATAATTAAAGAAAGGGGAATTTTTTCCAGCTAAAACTAACATTGGAATTTTCAAATTAACTAACACATCGCGCCAATCTTGTTCCGCATGATTAATTCGACACAAATAATTACTTTTTGGAAAATAAGGATATTTTTGTGCAAAATGATGTGCTTTTTCAAACATCACATCGTCTATTTGAGCATAAATACCACTACCAAAATCAAGCTTTAAGTAATCAGGAAAGTTAGCCCATGTTAAATCTTTAAAACCAAACTTCCAAGTTGAATCATTAATCATCTTGGGTGGCTGGTCTAAATCAATTAGTGCATTTAATCTATCAGAACCATAGATAGAAATATACGCCCAGAAATTGGCAGCTCCCATTGAATTGCCAATGCCAATAATATGGGATAAATCTAACTTTTGAATTAACTCAGCTAAATCTGCTGCATGCCGACTAATTCGTTGCCCTTGAAAAGTTCTTGCAGACTTACCTTGATTACGTGGATCAATAATAATAATTCTAAATTTTGACTGAAACCGTTCCAATGCTTTTTCCCAAAGTAAAGCAGATCCACCGATACCTGGAATAGCTAATAATGGTTGTTTATCTAATTGAGTATCATAATAATGAATTCTTATACCATCATTGGTTATTAAATCTGCTTGATGAATCATCTACCACATTCCAATCATTTTCATCCAAAGTGTCCCAATTCCACCAAAAATAACCAAATAAATAATGCCTAGAATAAAGTTATACTTCCACCATTCACCTTGCTTAATATAGCCAGTAGTAGCTAAAATCGAAGCGGGACCGTTGGCATAGTGAGTAGTCGACGCATTAATTGCACCAGTAAATGCTAGTAACATTGCAGCTAAGGCCAACGGAGTACCAGTTGCAACAGCTACTGACAAAAACGGTAAGTATAAAGCAGTCATATGGGCAGTACCACTAGCAAAGAAGTAATGCGTATAAAACATTAATACAATTAAAATGGCTAAGACAATACCCCAACTAATGCCATGCAATCCACTTTGAATAGTTTTAGAGAACCAGTCAATAAAGCCAAATGAAATCAACTTACTAGCCATAAAAACCAATATTGAAAGCCAAATTAAAATATTCCATGCTCCAGTTTGATTTAAAGCATCTTTCATTGTCAAAACACCGGTTAAAAGCAGTAATCCGACTGCTAAAAAAGCAATGAAAGTTGAATCTAATTGGGGAATATCAAAAATTCCAGATAAAACCCATAAAATAATAGCCAGTAAAAAAACAATTGACATAATTTTCTCAGGCTTAGTAATCGCTCCCATTTTTTGCAAACGATCGTCAGCCCATTTTTTGGCGTTAGGCGTTTCTTTAACTTCTGGTGGGAAAATTTTATAGATAACTATCGGAATTACAGCAGTGGCAATTAATACTGGAACAATAGCTGCTGTGAACCAGCCAATCCAAGTCATCGTATAACCTTTTTGCGACGCCATCTGTGAAGCCACCATATTAGGCGCCGCACCGGTAATGAACAACGCAGTTGATAAGATGTTGGCATGAAAAGCGGTAAAACTTAAATAAGCTCCGATTTTCTTACGAGAAGAATCATTAGGTAGAGAATCATAATCTTTAGAGATTGATTCGGTAACTGGCCAGACTACTCCACCAGTTCGTGCACTATTGGAAGGGATTAATGCCCCAAGAATTAATTCTAAAACAGTTATTGCATATCCGATACCGATTGAGCGCTTACCAAAGCGTCGAATCATCCAATAAGCAATCCGATTCCCTAACCCCGTCTTACTAATACCATATGCCATAATAAAAGCCATCGCAATTAGCCAAGAAGCTGAATTACTAAATGCACTCAATATTCCGGAAGTAACCGCTCCTGTTTTAGGATTTACTTCATCTTTAATTGGGGCTAAACCAGCCAAAACAGTTACAATCAAGCCCAATAATGTTGTCCCCCCAATTGGTAAGGGCTTAGTAATACAACCTATAATTGTCGCCACAAAAACGGCAAACATTTCCCAAGCTTGAACAGACAATCCAGCTGGTCTTAGTGGCGTGCAGCACCACAGAGCAATACCAATTATTAGTGGCAAAATAAAACCTTTATAATTTACTTTTTCTAACGTCTTCATCATTATTCCCTTTTAGTTACGGGCGATAAATATCGTCAATAATTTTATAATCTTTATTCTTTAATTTTTCATCAAGCCAATCTATATTTCCGGTGCCATTATGAAAGCTAGCAGCCTTGGCCTCATCCTCTTGATGAAATTCTTCTACTATAGGTAAAAGTTCTGCTGCTTTTTCGCGAGCAATCTTAACAACACCATCTGCATCCCCTAGCATTAAGTCACCCGGATTAACACTAATATTTCCACAAGAAATTGGAACATTTATTTCGCCTGGGCCCTCTTTATATGGTCCATTTGGTGTTGTACTAACGGCATAAATAGGCAAGTCCCAATTGCGCAAACTATCAATGTCACGTATTGGTCCGTCGACCACAACTCCTGCTACATGTCTTTGGTCACGTAGCCAAGTCATCATTACTTCGCCAATAACAGCTCGAGTATTATCGCCTTCATTATCAATCACAATAATGTCACCTTCATGACAATATTTTAAAGCGGCGTAAATTGTCAAATTATCTCCAGGACGATTATGAACTGTAAAAGCTGGCCCACACATTTCCGCTTTAGGCTTAGACATTAATTTGATTCGCGGAGCCATTGCTCCTCTTCGATTCATACAATCTGCTACATTAGATGATGGTAATTTTTTATATTTTTCAATGAGATTTTTGTCCGGTAGCTCTCTTTTCAAAAATATTCTTTTTCCAACTTGCATACTTATGCCTTCTTTATGCTTAATCTACCTTAATATCGACCAAAATTTCATGCATTTTATCAGCCGAATTAATCATTTTCTTAATTTCGCGATCTGACAAATTTGCTTCAATTACGTGACTAATTCCTGAACCGTCAATTGCAGTTGGCGTTCCTAAATATAATTCATGTTGGATGCCATATTCACCGTTAATTGGTGCTGACAATGGTAAAACAATTGCATGGTTATCTAAAATTGCACTAACAATTTGAGCCAACATCATGGCAATTCCATAGAAAGTAGCGCCCTTATTTTCAATGATTTTGCCACCCTTTTGCCGAATATCAGTTTCAATTTCGCTTAAAACTTGATCATTTATTGCACTGTACTGGCGTAAAGACTTGCCCGCTACCGTTGATTCATCAAAGTTTTCAAATGATGTGTCTCCGTGTTCACCAAGCACCATTGAATTAACACTAGCGATGGGAACACTTAATTTTTGGGCCAACTCTACTTGTAAACGAGCTGAGTCAAGTGAAGTTCCCGTTCCAATAACTTTATTTTTCGGAAAACCAGATAATTTTTGGGTTAAAGTGGTCAAAATGTCTACCGGGTTAGCCGACACAACAAAAATTCCATTAAAGCCAGAAGCTACAACCGGTTCAATGATGCTCTTTAAAATAGCAGCATTCTTATTAACAAGATCTAATCTAGTCTCGCCAGGTTTGCGGGGAATTCCTGCAGTAATTACAACGACATCTGCATCTTTTGCATCAGAATATTCTCCAGGATGAATATTACAGTCACCAACAAAGGGGGTAATATCTTCAAGATCCATAGAATCGCCAACTGGACGTTCTTTAACAACATCGGCAATAATTAATTCATTAACATGTGTCTGTTGTAGTAAGTCATTGGCAAAAGTTGACCCAACTGCCCCATCACCAACGAGTAACACTTTTCTATTCATAGTTGTTTCCTTTCAATTTATGAAAAAATGTAATCCTTTACATATTTAATTATAGAATTGAATTATTCTATTTGCAATATTCAAAATAAATTATTTAAATTTAAATTTTTTAAAATTTAAAAATATTTTTAAAACTTAGATAAATAAAAAAGTTAATTACTTAGTTTACTTAAACCCAGCAATTAACTTTTATTCTTTATTTTTTATTGCGGACAAATTTAGTCATCTGCATTCCTGCTTGACGTCCAAATACGACTGTTTCCGCGACAGAGTTTCCCCCAATTCGGTTATTGCCATGAAGGCCACCAGAAACTTCACCAGCAGCATATAAACCATTTATCACATTTCCATTAGTATCCAAAACTTCAGTCTTAGAATTAATATGGATTCCACCCATTGTATAGTGAATAGCTGGATTAATATGAATGGCAAAAAATGGGCCCTGATTGATCGCGCGCTCCATGCCAGTTGTTCTACTATATTCTTTGTCGACTTTGCTATCTACAGCTGTATTCCAAGTTTTAACAGTTGCTTCTAAATTAGAACTAGCAACACCAATTGCTTGAGCAAGATCAGTTAAACTTGTACCGTGTTCAACTAAGCCAATATGATCATAAAACTCTACCGCGGTAAAATTATTGCGAATACTTTGATCAAAAATCAGGTAAGCACCATTTTCATTCAAAGCTGTAATAGCATTAGAAACAATTTTTCGCGTATCCATTTCATTAACAAATCGCTTACCCGATTTATTGACTAAAATTGCACCCTCACCACGTAGGCCTTCACCAATTAAATACACGTGATCAGTGTCAGTTTGAGCTGTAGGATGAACCTGAATAAGATCCATCTGTTCCAATTGGGCATCAACCTGATTAGCTAGTTTTAGTCCATCTCCAGTTGCGCCTGGTTGGTTTGTTGTCTTGTAATCAACTAAATCTGGGCGGTATTTTTTAATTAATTCCTTTGAAGAACCAAAACCACCAGAAGCAAGTAAAACTGCCTTAGTTTTAACAGTCTTAACCCCATCTGCAGTTTTAATTTCAACGCTATCCACATTTTTATTTTTATCTTGTAATAATTTTTTTACCTCAGCATTATTGAACACTGGAATTTTTGCTTGTTGAACTTGTTTTAAGGCATTAGTAATTAAATAATTACCAACTGGTGCCATTGATGCCGGGCGATGAGCTCTTTTTTTACTCATTCCACCAGTAATAGTTAAGTTAGTCAGCTCAATTCCATGGTTTAAAAGCCAGTCAATAGCTGCTGCTGAATGATCGACAAAATAACGCAATAACTCTTGATCATTCATAAGGCCGCCGCCTTTAAGCGTTTCTTGATAGAAATCTTCTTTATCGTCAATAATTCCTTCAGCTAGTTGAACTAAGCTCTCAGATGCATTCATACCTGAAGAAGCGCGCATTGTATTACCACCTAAAGCAGTATTTTTCTCAAAAACTGCAACTTGCAAGCCTAATTCATGGGCTTGAATGGCTGCAGTTAACCCGGCACCACCAGTACCGACAATAACTGCGTCATAATAATTAGCGATTTCAGTACTTTGATTAGGGGTAAAGACAAATTTTGCCATTTAAATTATTCTCCTCTTTTATTTCACTAGTCTTCTGGTTTAGTACGATCAATGTTAGTCATTTGCATGTAATCCATCCATTCATCATACTGCTTTTCTGAAACTTTACCACTCTTAAGGGTAGCTTCTTTTAGAGTAATACCCTCTTGATCAGCCGCCTGTGCAATTTTAGCGGCAGCATGATAACCAATGTGGGGGGATAAAGCTGTAACGGTCATTAATGAATTTTCCAGTAACTCATCCATCTTTTCCGAATTTACAGTCAAGCCAGCAATCATCTTATCAGCAAAACCAGTAATTGTTCCTGTCAAAATATCACAACTATCCAGAAAAGCGGCGATCATCACTGTTTTGTAAACGTTCATCTCAAAATTACCTTGTGCGGCAGTGAAGGTAATCGTAGTATCATTACCAAAAACTTTAGCAGCCGCCATCGTAACTGCCTCTGCTTGAGTAGGATTAACCTTACCGGGCATGATTGATGAACCAGGTTCATTAGCGGGAATATTTAGTTCGTGATATCCAGCGCGCGGACCTGATGCCAAGAAACGAATATCTTGTGCAATTTTAAACATGTCGTCGGCCAAAGTCTTAAGGGCCCCATGAACCACTGCAATACCAGAATGATGTGCTAACCCCCAAAACTTATTTGTTTCAACTTTGAATTCATGCCCATAAATTTTAGATAACTTAGTAGCAATTTTTTCAGTCATGCCTGCTGCTGCATTCAAGCCAGTGCCTACAGCAGTACCGCCGATTGCTAATTCGTAAAGTGTGGGCTTCAATTTCTGAATATAAGTCAGATCATGCTTTAATGCAGAAATATAACCCGATACTTCTTGACCAAAAGTAATTGGAGTTGCATCTTGCAAGTGGGTACGCCCTACTTTAACTGTCTGCCAGTATTTGTCTTGCTTAATTTTTAATTCAGCAATTAAATGGTGCACAGCCGGCTCCAACTTATCAAGGGCCTCAACTGCCACAATATTCATAGCTGTTGGGAAAGTATCATTTGATGACTGGCCGCGATTTACGTCATCGTTGGGTAGAATATTTAAACCAGGATGTAATTTATTAGCTAAATTAGCTACAACCTCATTTACATTCATATTACTCTGAGTGCCTGACCCAGTTTGCAAAACGTGCAATGGAAAATCTTTACGTAAATCAGTGTCATTCAAGGCAAGCAATTGATTGATTGCTTCTTCAATTGCTTCACCTTTTTCTTTTGGCTCATCACCAACTTCAACATTTGACTCTACAGCGGCTTTTTTCAAATTTAAAAAAGCACGGATAATCGCTAAGGGCATTAATTCCCCACTTGGAAAGTTGTGGCGGCTTCTTTCAGTTTGTGGCCCCCATAAAGCATCTTGAGGAATTTTAACTGGTCCAATTGTGTCACTTTCAATACGATATTCTGCTTCGCTCATTGTAATTCTCCTTACTATTAAAAATTATCATGACTTATCTTCATGAATATCATACCTGTTATATTTTTTTATTTCAATATTTAAAAATAATTGCTATTTATTTAAATTTTTAAAAATTCAGCATTGATTGCAACAATAACTGTTGACAGTGACATTAAAATTGCGCCTACCGCTGGCGGTAAAACTAAGCCCCATGGTGCTAAAATTCCAGCAGCTAAGGGTAAGGCAATGATATTATAACCTGCGCCCCACCAGAGATTTTGAATTGTTTTGGTTTGCGTTTTCTGCGCTAAGTCCAAGAAACTAATGATTGCTTCTGGCTCACTATTGACTAAAATCACATCAGCAGAATCAACCGCAACATCAGTCCCAGTCCCAATCGCTACTCCAATATCAGCCTTAGCTAAACTAGGAGCATCATTGATGCCATCGCCCACCATCATAACCTTATTACCTGCAGATTGTAGTTTTTTAACTACCTTTTCTTTATCTTGAGGCAAAAGTTCAGCATAAACTTGATCAATTCCAAGTTGAAGAGCTATATTATCAGCTACTTTTTGATTGTCACCAGTTAGCATTACGGGGGTGATTTGACGTTCTTTAATTTGCTTAATTAAAGTAAAAGCTGATGCTTTAATCTGATCCCCCACTGCTATATAACCTAAAAGTTGACTATCTTGTATAAGATAACTAATTGTATCTTTATCAGCTGCTAGCTTAGGGAAATTACTGACTTGTTTGCGTGCTGCTTTTTCATTAACTAGTTGATAAGTGTGCTGCTCAATAGTTCCACTGACGCCTGCACCTGTCATGTTCTGACTATTAGTTAATGGCAATAGGTTTATCTTTTTAGATTGAGCATAATGTAAAATACTTTGAGCTAAAGGATGAGTTGAATCCTGTTCTAGCGATGCCATAATGGTCAAGACTTGGTTAGAATCAAGTTTATTAGTTAAACTAGCATAGTGCCGAACTTGAAACTTTCCTTGAGTTAATGTTCCCGTTTTATCTAGCAATAAATAATTAATTTGGGAACTTAAACTTATTGCATTATGATTGCGAATAAGTAGACCATGTTTAGCACCAAGAGCAGTACTCTTAGCATTTACCAATGGGATAGCCAGTCCCAAGGCATGTGGACAGGCAATTACTAACACGGTCACCATCCGCTCTAATCCACTAGCGATTCCTTGAAAACTAGTCCAAACAATCAAAGCCAAAAGTCCAATTATTAATGCAGCATAAAATAACCAACCTGAAACTTGATCTGCCTTAGTCTGCAATTTCGATTTATCTGCCTGTGAAGACTGAACTAACTTATTGACACTAGCCAGAAAACCAGAATTAGCCGTCTGGGTAACTTTGATAGTCAGTGTACCTGAGCCATTGATTGAACCACCAATTACTCGCTGCCCCTTTTGCTTGGTGATTTGCCTTGCTTCACCGGTAACTAAAGACTCATCAGCAGTACTCGAACCACTGATAATTATGCCATCTAAAGGGATACTTTCACCAGGTTTTACAATAATAGTTGCTTGCTTTTGAACATCGTTAATCTTGATTTCTTCAATTTGATTGTTTATTTGTACATGTACTTTATCTGGCAATAATTTTGCCAAGTCATGAACTGAACTACTAGCCTTTATCACAGAAGTCATTTCAATCCAATGACCTAAGAGCATAATCAAAATCAAAGTTGCTAATTCCCAAAAAAAGTCCATTACCTTCATTTGACTGTGTACCAAATTATTTTGAATAAAGGCGTATACGCTATAAAGATACGCAGTGACAATCCCTAAGGAAATTAGCGTCATCATCTCTGGCTTTTTTTGCTTTAATTCCGCATAAGCTCCTCGTAAAAATATTTCTCCCCCATACCAAAATAAAATAGTAGCAAAAATAACCACTAGCCAATCTGAACCCGGAAAAGAGAATTGAAATGGCAACTTAAATCCCATTGCTGGCGATAACAATAAAATTGGTAGTGCTAAAATAAAAGACCACCAAAATTTTTGCTTTAAATTTCCCATCTGCATCATCTGACCACCATGCATCATCATCTTATGGTCACTCATCGCTTGCTGAGAATCATTTTTCATTTGCATGTTATCTTTTTGATCTGCTTGCTTTAGGTGCTGTTCATGCCCCATATCCATATTTTTCATATTTGTGTCCTATCCTTTTTGATCAATCCTATCTATAACTAGTTACCTTTAATTTACGTTGCTTGGTAAATGATGTCAAAGAAGAGGCTCAAATTATAAAAATGTTATTTTTTAGTTTTACCTATTTTGCGTAATTGTCAGAATATAATTTTAATTACGTCTAGATTTGTTTATTAACAATCATATGTGCAAGAAAAATAAGCCAAATAAAAAAGATGAAATATGTTCATCTTTAAATTAATATCTATTTTTGCTAATTTTAAATTTAATTTATGCTATCTGATAGCCTAATCATTTAATCACTATTTTTGTACCATGAACTTGATTAACTCCCAGTAATTGCGCTACTTGATTACAGTTATCAACGGTAATTCCTCCTCCTGGCAAAATCGTTATTTGCCCCTTTGACCAAGTAATCAATTCGCTCAAATGGGCAAGATGAGTTTCAATTGGCTCCGTTAGTGGTCCACCGTGAGTTAAAATCCTTTTCACACCATGATTTGCCAACCAATCTAAGCTTGAATGTTGCTGTGCCAATTGTAGTTGGTCAAATGCCATATGCATAACCACTTCTAAATTCAGTTCCTGAGCTAAAGTAATTAATTTTTGCATCTGTTCGCAATTAAGTACCCCTGACTCTTTCAAACAACCAAAGGTGACCGCATCAGCATCTAACAAGGCAGCTAGTTGCAAATCATTAATCATTATATTTAACTCCGTTTCATTATAGACAAAATCACCACTACGTGGTCTAATCATAACTACAACTGCTACGCCATGTTGGTGCGCATATAATATTGCTTGTTTCATCACACCAAATGATGGTGTAAGTCCACCTTGAGCTAAATCACTGTTAAGTTCAATTCGTGTTGCACCAGCAGCAATCATTTGGGGAATAGCAGTAAAATTTTCAACGCAAGCTTCTTTTAGCATAATTAATCCTTTCAGTTTAGCCTCATTAGATAGGTGAATTTCTCCTAACCTATGAGTGATTAGTTACTTACTCATTAGTTTTATAATTTTTTATTTTAGTATATTAAGTTAAATAAGGCTATTTTTCTGATAAAAAATCTCTAACAAATGTAGTGCAACGAAAAGGTTAGACATTTTATTATTTATCTATCTTGATAATCCGCTAAATTAATTACCTGATCATACTTGTCTAAATCAGCAATTTGATAATGATGAATTACCTCTACGAAGGTTAAATTTGAATGCAATAATATCTGATGAATTGCGGCTGAAGTCGCTTGATCAAGTGAAGCATTGATTTCATCAAGTAATAAAATTGGACGTTTCGATAAAATTGCTCTTGCTAATTCAATTCTCGCTAACTGTCCACCAGATAGCTTGTCGGCATTATCCCCTAATTGATAATCAAATCCTTTTTCTTCTACCATAGTATTTAACTCTAGTTGCTCACAAACTTGTTTAACTTCGGTCACAGGTAATTTTTCACCTAAGGTTAAATTAAACCAAAGTGTATCAGCAAAAATAACTGGTGCTTGACTGGAATATGCAAATAGATTAGATATTTGATCAGCTTTGACTTCTTGATTATCAAGCAAAATATTTGATGCTTTCCCAAATTTATTAGACATCAGAAAATAGAGCAAAGTAGACTTACCACTGCCAGAAGGCCCAATAACTGCTATCTTTTCTCCAGGATTAATAATTAAATTAAGCCCACTGAAAAGTTGCTTTTTATCCCTTACCAGACAGATATTTTGCCAATTGACTTGTTTATGGAAAGTATATTTGGCTGCTGATTCCTTGGTAGCTGCCAAATCTAAATAATAATTAACCTTTTTTACAATATCTTGAGTCGTTGATAAGTGATTGCGCTCTTCCAAAATTTGCATAAGCGGATTAATAAATGAATTTGATAATTGAACAATTGCAAACAGAACACCCATCGTTGTTTGCCCGTGTAATACCATTAGCCCACCTAAATAGGCTGGAATGACAAATGTACCATAAATTCCCACAAAGCCTACAACTGTATGAATATTATTACTCAATAAATTCATCTTACACAGAGCTTGTTCTAATCTTGAAACTTTTGGTAAATTTTCATTAACAGCATTGGCTTGCTTGTGATATAACTTTAATAAATCCGTTCCTGCTAAGATATTTTTTATTTGACTAACATACTTACTATTGGCTTCAGTCCACTGCTTTGAAGCTTTACGTATTGGCTTTTGTAATAAAGCTGAAACTAGTATTGGAAGCGTAGAACCGATTAGAAAAAATACCGTCAAAATCATATTAATATATATTGCATAAATTAATGAAATTACCACCGTCACAAAATAAAAGGTAATATTAATTTCAGCATTAAACCGATTAGTTTCTAATAATTTAAAATCATTGGTTAAAAAACCTAAAGCTGAAGCATTATCTTCTTTAGAAGTTTCTAACATTCCTGCGAGAATTTTAGTTCTCAAAAGGGTATTGACTTCCCTAACAGCATCATTTTTTAAATAATTATAGCCTAACTCGGCTACTAAAACAATTAAGAATAAAATTAGCGCAACTAAAAACATATGAGGTAGCTCATGCAAATTTTTGTCTGCTAATGCATTTGTCATAGTTTCTAACACATAAGCCATCACAATGTTTTGCGTACTAGCAATTATTCCAAGTATTATAAGTGCTGCAAGCTTCCATTTAGTATAATATCTAACAATCATAATTGCTCCTTGCTTAATATTAATAATTGCTTATTAATCATTACTACATAATTAATTTTCGGTATTCACTAGCTCCTACCCATTGCTCAGGAGCAGAAAAAATAAGTTGTTCTAAATTATGGTAAAAATCTTTCCGATAATTAAAAGTACCTTCTTTAAAACTAATAATAGGTTGGTCATTAGAAATTCTTGTAAACATCGACACCTAAGCAATAGATAATTTTCTAATCATATCTTCTAATCTAGAAGAATAAATATATCTATTCCCCATAAAGGATAAAGTCCTTCATTTTTTTAGCCAAAATAGCTACTCTAGACGCATGTAAAAAATCATGTCCTGTTGCATCATCACACATTTTTTCTTTTGCAAATTTTATTATATTTTCTATTTTAGTCATTTTTTTTATCTCTTAAAATTATTGTTGTACAAAATATCAAAACTATTATCGATAAAAAGAACAAAACTTTAAAGTTAATCTTTAGGCCAGCTAATGTTCCATTTATAAAATTAAAATAATCGTTTTGTGTAAATGTTAAAATTGAGGCTGCTATTGCTGTTCCCATTGCTCCAGAATATGATTGTGCAGTCATATAGATTACATTGCCGTCATTGGTCGATTGAATAGGTAAATTTGCTAAGCTTCTTGTCATAATATTACTATACGACAAACCCAATCCAAACATAAAAATTGAATAAATTATAATCAGATTAATTGGTGCAACTGATATAATATTTGCTAATAGAAAAGAGACGCAAATAAGTCCTTCTCCTAACAAGATTGGAAAATTATGATTTAATTTATCATAAATTATTCCAGCAACTGCTGACATTATGGCATCAATTACTGCTGCTGGTAATACAAGCAAGCCCGTTTTTGCCGTTGATAAATGAAATATTATTTCTAAAACATTCGGCATTAAATATGACATGCTTAATGACATTAACTGTAGTAGAAAAAAAGAAATCAGAAATATATCAAATTGTCGATTTTTAAACAAAGATATATCAATAATATAATTTTTATTATTTTTTTCAAAATAAATAAAGAGAATACAACAAATAATAGCAATTAACAATAAAAAAATACGATAATTACTTTTACTTGCTGTACTAACTATTAATAATAGTGTAGTTATTAATAAACCAGTTAACGTAATACCACCACGATAGTCAAAAGAAATACTAAAAACGTTAAATTTTTGCGTAATACTAAATTCACCTAATAGCCAAATAACTAATATTATAGGTATTATTAGTATAAATAAAGTTTGCCAACTATAATACTTTAAAACAATTCCACCATAAACTGGACCAATTGCAGGGGCAAAAGCAATTACTAAACTTCCTAGTCCCATAAAAAAGCCTACTTTCTTTTTAGGAGATTGCTCTAAAATAATTGAAAACATTAATGGTAAGCCAATACCATCAGCAATTCCTTGGATAATTCGACCACATAGAAGCAAGAAAAAGCTTGAAGTAACTCCTGCTAAAACTGTTCCAATAAAAAAACTAATTATTGCTACTCTAAACAACGTAATTGCACGAAATCGTTTTCTCAAATATGCTCCGAAGGGTATAATTACAGTAGAAACTAACATGTAACCAGTTGTTAACCACTGAACTGTGCTAGCGGGAATTTTAAACTTTACCATTAATTTTGGAAAAGCAATATTAAGCGCTGTTTCAATTACAATACCCAAAAAACTTAGTGTTCCAATTGCGACAATTGACATAATTAATTTTTGATTTTTTTTCAATAAAATCTACTCTCCTTTTTATCACTTATTTTCCACAACATATTGTACTTTAACTATAATAAAAACACAATATGTTGAAGGAGTTATTGCTTTTAGTCTTTAGCATGATTATCAATCCGGTTTCTTTTTCAGCACAAAAAAGCAAAAAAATAAATCAAGTCTTTTCCAAAAGAAGTACTTGATCTATCTTTTTGTCTAAAAATTAAATTTCTTTTACATTTTCTACTATTAATTTAAGCCAGTAGCTTGTTCTTTTCTCGTAAAGTAAACGAAACCACCAAACATAAATACAATACTTAGTGATAGTATTTGCAGTTTACTGTACCATGGTTATATTCGGCTTAAAGGTAGCTGTTGCTATGACAGGTACACCATTTTTAACAACAGGTAATCCAGTACTTGGTCCATTAACTTACCTCTAACAGAATAAGTTTGACCTAGTATTAAATCAGTTACCGTATTTAGCGGTTTAGCTACAACATCCTTAACACACGTTTGAAAAAGAAAAAAGTTATTGTTTAAACTTAGTTTGCTATTGAACTATAATGGGTATAATTATTATTTCTATTTATGAGGTGAAATACATGAAATTAAGTAAAAAAATCTTGCTTGGATCTATTGCTGGTATTTTAACTTTGGGGGCTGGATTGCCGGTGTCACAACAACTTAAATCTACCCCTATTACTGCAGCAACAACATCTAACAATAACACTCTAAAATTAATTCACGGTGCATATGTCTATAATAAAAAAGGTAGGCGTCTTAAAAAATATTGTGGCAGTTGGTCTAACACTCACTTACGCAAAGGAACCAATGTACAATATTCCGGCACAGTCCAACCAATTGAAAAAGACAGCAAACAATACTATCTACTAAATGATGACAACTACAATCAATCATGGTTGCCTTATAAAAAAATCAAGGGTAAATATTATTACAGCATTGGTCACGGTGGTTACATTAATGCGGCTAACGTTAACGAAATTGACGGTCAACCACTTTAACTTGTGATATATAAATTTTATTTCTCATAATTTTCTTCATAAACAAAAGCTTACAGTATTATATTTATAATTATACTAATAAAATTAAAAAAAGTTAAAATTTTGAAAAGACAAAATAATTATTGACATTTTTTTAAAAGCGCTTTAATATAAAATTTGTGTTTCGAAAACTATATATAGTCATAAAATTTTTGTATATTTTAATTGATGGAAATTATAGCAGTAAAAAATAGCAGTAAAAAGTATATAAATATATATGCTTATTTGGTTATTAAATCATTAAACAGATTAGGAATTTAATATGTTTGAAAACAAATTATCTAATAAGTTGGCTTTTTTTCTTTGTGGTTTGATGCAAATATTTATAGGAATAATATTTCTATTCATTGAAAGCAAAAAGTATCATTTTGTATATTTTATGATTTTTATTTTATGTGCAATTTTATTTTTCTTTGCGTCCTTTTCTCCTAGGATATCATTTAAAAAGAATGCAAAAAAAGATGAAATGACTGCGATAGACATTGGAGATCAAATTTTAGGAATAATTTCCTGTCTTCTTGGGTTAATTACAATAATTATAATAAAAGATCCTTATTCCGGCTTACTTGCAATAGATTTTGGATTCTGTTTATTAATCCTACCTCCAGTTAAGAAATGAATAATTACAAAACTCTTAATCAAGAAGAACTAGTTGACATTACTGGTGGAAACAAGTGGGGTAATAAATGGAATAATGCATTAAGCGGTGCAGCTGCAGGTTTGGGTGCATGCAAATGGCTAGCAGAAGGAATTGGTCCTTGGGGATTAGCCGCATGTGCTGCTGTTGGTGCAGGAATAGGATATATGGGATAATCAATTATAATTAACAAAAAGTACACGTAAAAGTATTTTTGTGTGCTTTTATTGATGTAAAGGTTAAAAATATGTTTGAAAATAAACTAACCAATAGTCAAGCAATGAGAATTTTTGGTTTAGTTCAAATTTTGATTGGAATCATTTTCTTATTTACAGTAAATAAATATATATGCTTTGTTCTTTTTGGAAGTTTTTTAATAATCGGAAGTTTTTTTGAGATTTTTTCTTTTTCTAACCACTGTAAATATACTAAAAAAGTAAAAAAAGAAGATATGACTAGCTATCAAAAAGGATTGCAATTAATAGGAATTGTCTTGTTTTTTAGTGGACTAATTTATTTATTTTTCAATTATAATAATATAAGTGATTCTTTAATTCCCATAGACGCAGGAATTTTATTTATGATTGAACCACCAAATAATTTTAAACATAAGACTAACAAGTAATACAAGCAACTTTATTATAATATGCCTTAATTTATTTATAGTATTAAATATCGAAAGCGCTTTATCAATTTAGGAGTTAAAAATGAAAAAATTAATTAAATATTTAATTATGAGTGCTTTCACTTTACTTTTAGCACTTTCTATCTTTCCTTCACATCAAGTCTCTGCTGAAGAAACAGCATATCCTAATCGTCAAATCGCAGTAGATCGCTATCTTAGAAATATTAAACGAACTAAGCAAATTACTTCAACATGGTCAAAAATTTATAGTCTGTCTAATTAAGAGTTTTAAAAATAATTAAATGTCTATCACGATAGTGATGATCGTCGACCTTGAAGTCAATTGTGACTTCACCATTAGCACTTGTTGGTATAAAAGTCTTAGAATATTCTACTTTTTCACCATATATTAAGAACAGCACTATTTATGTCCTATCCATAACAATACCTTGCAAAGTATAGGTTTTTCCAGGAATTGATTCCTTATAAGAAACTGTATCTTGGATAATTTTCCCAGCTGTTGGTTGTAATTACTTACTACTAGTTTATTTATTATTGTTCAATGCTCTCAATTACATCGTTCGGACATACTTCAATAATATGTAAGCCTGTACTTAATTGAAAATTTGTAAGTAAATGAAAAAATAATTTACAATAAGTTTTGGAAATGGATTAAACGACATTTCAATTCTTAAAGCTACTAATTTAACTTTTAAAATGAAAAAAGTAAAGCATTAGTACAAACAAGATTATTAATGAAATAAAAGAACTAAGTAAAAAACATGACTACTCACCATATGCTGATTAATATATTATCAGAGTGACCTAGCCATAAAGATATTAAAAACCGATCTGTCCAATTATTAGGCAGATCGGTTTTGTTCTCTAATTTTTCCCTTTCATTTTAAAATTAAATATTATTAACAAATATATCAGCTGATATTAAACCAAAGACTTACTATCTTCGATTCGCTTATATAATAAAATTAATTTAATGATATTTGCGGAAAATTAATGGCAAATTAACAGCAAATTGTGGTATAACATTTTTGATAGCTAATCATGATTAGGAGGTATATATCATGAAAAACAAAAAAATGATTGGGACTTTTTTAGCAGCCGCATCATTAGCTTTAGGTTTAAGTGTTTCTACTACACAGGTTCATGCCGAAAAATATCATTGGGTACGAAACTATTCATACTCTGCTAGACCGTATCATGCCAAAGACCCTCAAGCGAGTGTAGCCGTTTGGAATTGGAATCACACACATAAGTTACATGATTTAGTTAATTTTCCCCATACAACTTGGTATGCAACTTCTTCAGTAACCATGCGCCACGGCTCTACTAAGGCTGTCTATTATAAAGTTATTAGTGGCAATAAAAAGCATAGTGGTTATATTTGGCGTGGCTTTTTAACAAAGGGTGCCTATGTTTACTCAGATGATACAGATGGTAGTATAGATGTGCATGATCCAGCTGAGAAATATTACGATCCGGTGCCTCCGGTAACGTATACAGGAAAAAAATATATTGACAGTAGTTTGAATAATCAACTTTCTGCTTTATTCACTGGCGCCGAACCGGATAAGCAAGTACAGCTAGCAGCCGATTTAGCTAATAGAAATGGAGATCATTTATCTACATCACTTCAAAAACTTCAAAATGATATATTAGGTACTGAAAATTCTGCTAACATCATAAAAATTGTTAATAATACGAAATATGAAGGTACTACTGCTGGGTTGCTTCAATTTGAAAAAGAGCAAATAAACCAGCAACTAGCTGCGCAAGGCAAGACAATCTCTGATTTTGCGAATTATAAAGTTGGTTCATATGTTTATCCCAGCAATAATAAAAATTACGGTCGCTTTATTGTGTTCTTAATCCCAAAAGATGCTGTCTTGCCTAAATTAGGAGATGTTTACTATGATCCGATTGACACAGGGACTGCTATTCCCGCTAATTTAATTGATAATAATTTAAATAATCAAATAGCGGATTTGTTCCCTGGTACAATTAAGGATAGTCAAGTACAATTTGGTGCTAATTTAGCAAGTATTGTTTTTCAAGAAGGTGATGCTACCAGTGACAGAGATTATGTATTAGATCATATCGTTGGTAAAGGTAATCATGATAATTGCTTTGAATCTGATGAAAGATATACCGGTTCTCCAGATGGTCTTATTGAATTTGAAAAAGAGTGCTTAAAATTTCAATTAGCACGCAAAGGTAAAACATTTTCAGATTTTAAAGGCTATAAGATTGGTGCTTATGTAGTACCGCAAAGTAAAAATGAATTTGAAAGTAGACAATATGGGGAGGTTTTAGTAGTCTTAGTTCCACCGAAGGCAAAACTGCCAGCTGTACCTCCTATACATACCTTTAATGTAAATGATGTAAATTAAAATTAAAAGATCAATTCTAAGTTTCGTTAGAATTGATCTTTTTAGTGTATAAGCTATTTTTTGAGATTATTTAAAAAAGTAATGGTTGCCAAGCCAACCCAATAACTTCTTTCATTAGCTTTAAGCTCTACTCTTATAGTAGCCTCACAGTTGGCATAAACAGAAGTCAATTACATTGTAAATGATAGATATATTTTGCTTCTAGTTTTATCCTTAAAAAAAGCATAGCCACTGAATAAAGCAATACTTACTTCATTACGATTGCTAGTAGTTTCAATTAGATGATGTAATGCTGAGGGGACGATTCTAAGGAGCTTTTTATTAACTTACATTGATAACTTTACGTACTTATTCTTAGAATCGCGATTCTATATTTAAAGCAAAAATTTTATTAAGCGAATACAAAGCCATGAAAAATCACATGCTAGTTACAAGATTTATTTCTCACAAAAAAGGGCGCTTTACCTGCGTCCTTCATTCTTTTCTTTATACCTAGCAATATTCATTTTCAAAATTGAAACTGCCATAAGTAACTGCTAACTTCAAGATTTTACATCTGCTGAATATTGAACCTAAAAATATTTAGCAACTATTGCTCCTATATCAGATAAAGATTGTCTTTCACCAATGAGTTTATTATATATACGGCTTAAATTTTCTTGTATGACAAAAGGTGAGCCGCTTTCCAAGTCGAAGTAACCTTATCACTTAAGGGCTTAATTATTCCAAACCAGTTACAACTACCCTATTCAATTATTTTTCACTACCCATTCACTTACGTAGTTAGCTATTTTTTCCAAATATTCATTTCTTTTGTTCATACTACTATGATCAATATTACCAAAATTTTTCCATACTCGATTTTTAAATTTAAGCTGCTTAAGTGTACTATTAATAAAAACTTTTTTAATAGCATTGCCACAAAACATCTTCAAATAAAATGTCGGAGAAGTCGAGGTTGTAAGAACTAACGTCTTTTTTATATTGTTAAGGTTTCCTATTAACCCAGTACTGCCTACATTGTAAGCAAAGTCCTTCTTCATTACCTTATCTATGAAGCCTTTTATAATAGCCGGCGTATCATTCCACCATATTGGAAAAATAAATATAACTTTATCTGTATTTTTGATAATCTTCTGGTACTTACTAACTAAAGGATCAATTGTTTTTCCAACACTAAATAAAGATAACTCTTTAGCAGAATATGTTGGATCAAATTTATCATTATATAAATCTATAATTGTATGATCTTCTTTATTATCTCTCATCGCTTTTATAACTTTATTAAGTATTGCATGGTTAAAGCTTTTTGTGTAAGGATGTGCGTATATTATTGTTGTTGTCATTACTTTATCTCTCTTGTCTTAAATTTATTAGATATTCTTGATTGTTTCCAAGCACTTTCCACTTTTTTAAGTTGTTCAACATTCTCTTCAGAAGATTTGTCATCTACATCTGTGCCCAATACTTCTAAATTTTCATTATCATATAAAATCGTAATATTTTTATCAAAAGATACACCGTCTTTATTGTTTTTCACTTGAAATGTAAACGTATCAAAAAACAAAAGTAAATATTCATTTATAAAAGCACCTCTACTTACCAAAAAAATCCAGCTATTGTAGCTAAACCTACATTAGATGTCTTAGCAAAATAGAATATATTTAAGGTTATAACCAACTAACGCATTAATAAAATTGCTCTATTAAACAATCAAATATCGACTGATGTTCTTAAATTCACATGATTCAATTGTTTTCTATTCATAATACCATTATCAAGGTCAACAGCTTGTATTAGGTTACTTTCCCTATTTTAGATATTTTATTATCTGTTTAAACTATAATTATAATCCTGCTTTTTTTGGTTTAGTAAAAGCTGATACATGAACTTAGAAGTTGTAGATTTTATTTTACTTCTTTATTATTTAAAGTAATATTATCAACTACAGCACCAGGACATAAAGGTTAATTTAAACAAATAATATTTTCTTTTTTGACTTGTAATATTTTATCCTTTACAAGATATACCATATTGGCCAGATATTGCCTTTACTAACGTTGCTTTCCCTATTCCTGAGTCTACAAATGATAATGCACATCCAAAATATTCGGCGATACCCAACTAAGAGTCTTGTATAGTTGAAATTACTTTTGTTTAACCATCTTTTTCATAAACTCCCCCTTTCAATTTGAATATTTAGTCATGAAAAAAGCGCTCCTAATAGTTAAATTAATGTCTAACTATTATGGAGCACTTCAAAGACTGAAATTTTTCAATTAATTACCACATACCAATAACTTTAGTCCATAAAAGACCGCCGCCAAGCCAGATAATGTTAAGAATTATTCCGATAATTGCACTAAGCCGCCACCAGTCTTTATTTGAAACATAACCAGTTGATGATAAGAGTGCAGCCGGACCAGCGGAATAACTGGTAGTTGACAAGTATAATGAACCATCTAGCGCCAACATTAATGCGGCCATAATTGGAGGTACACCAGCACCAATCGCAATTGAAAGAAAGCCAGCATATAAGGCTGAAATTTGAGTGGAAACGCTAGGAAATAAATAATGTAAATAGAAATAAGCTAGATACAAAATTACTAAAACCCAGACCCAATTCATACCATTTAACATACTTCCCAGAGTTTTTGAGAACCATGGGAAAAAGCCAAGTTGCATTAATTTTTGTGACATTAACATAATAATTGAAAGCCAAGTCAAAATATTCCATGCAAAACTTTGGCCAAGAATGTCTTTAACATTAATAACACCACAAATTAATAATAAAGCCACGGCAATAAAACTAACTAAAGTAGCATCAATACCAAATTTAGGCCCGATTAACCAAAGCGCTACTGCTAAAATAAAAACTATAGCCATAATTTTTTCAGCTAAGGTCATTTTGCCTAGTTCTTTTAACTTATTATCTGCCCAAGCATGCGCATTAGGAGTTTCTTTGATTTTGGGCGGATAAATTTTATATAAAACAAACGGGATAACTAACAAAGAAATGATTCCTGGTACAATTGCTGCTAAGAACCATTGCATCCAAGAAATCTCAATATTTTGCGTTTTCGCAATTCCTAAAGCTACCATGTTCCCGGCCAATCCAGTCAGAAACATCGTTGACGTAACAATATTAACTTCATATTCATTAAAAACCAAGTAAGATCCCATATCTGCTTGGGTTCCCTTTTTAGGATCTGATCCCATCTCTTTAGAAAGGTTGTCAATAATTGGATACATAATACCATTGACTCTAGCATTATTACTTGGAATTCCAATGGCGAGCACTGTTTCAACCATGGATAAGGCATAAGCCAAACCTAATGTTCGCTTACCAAAAGTTTTAACAAAGAAATAAGCAATTCTTTTTCCTAAACCTGATTTAATAAAACCAGCTGCCATGAACATACACATTGCTACCATCCATGCAGTTGAATTCCCAAAGCCAGCAGTGACTTCTTCCATTTTAAAAATACCGGTTAAGGTGGCAATTACAATAGCAATAATTGTAGTAGCCATCATAGGCAATGGCTTAGTGATGCACGCCACAATCGTTGCAATAAAAATTGCAAACAAGTGCCATGCCTGAATATTAATAGCTGTTGGTCTGATAGGCGTTAAAAGCCATAACCCTAAGCCTAATACAAGTGGCAAAATCCACTTTTTCCATTCAAATTTATCTAACATTTTCTCTACTTTCTATTTAAAATTAGCGTATTATCAAGTATAAATTAATGCTTTTGAATATTATTAATTGCTTGCTTAACTGCCTCTTTAAAGGCAGCACTAGTCGTACTTGCGCCACTGACTACATCAACATCAGTTGTTTGCTTCTCTAGCATTTCCTTAGTCAATACTGGAATCGCTTTACCACCCAGCAAAGGTGTTTCTTTCTGCTGCAAAGTTTCAATCTGGGTCAGCTGCTTACCATTAACTGTAACTCTAACCACTATTGGTACATCATTAATCCCGTTTTCACTAATACCAATGCCTTGATTTTCGCCAGCTTCATAATCAGTTGCCAAAGCATGGGCATCGGATTTGAGCTCAGGATTTGCTGAAGCGCCAGTAACCACATCAACTGCAGGTAGCTTACGCTTTACTAAAGCAGCATTTTCACCAGCAATCTTGCCTGAAATTAACAAATCCGCAATGCTATTTGCACCAACATACTTGGTCGCAAATATGTCGCCAAGTTCACCAGCTTCATATAAGTGTGGTATTACGTTATTTTGCAAGTCAAGCACTTCACATTTTTCATTTCGCCGTGCTCCACCATGAGTATGTAAAATATTATGTCTAATTGGAATTGCATAATATGGTCCTGCACCAAAGGCACGCATCGTTTCAAGCTTGCGATTGAGGAACATATCACGTTTTTGTTTTTCAACCAGATAATTAAAATCGGCAACTGCTTCAGTTAGTTTAGGGGCAGCAATCTTTTCCGCTAATTCTGTAAGCGAATCTGCTTTGACTGCATACGAAATTAATTGCTTAATCTGATCGGCTTGAGCTGAATCATCATTGGCTAACTGATGATATTGTTTTTCATCCATTACAATGTGCGGATGATTCTGATTAGGAAGCATAATCCAGTTGCCATGATTATACTTGTAACCATGACGATCTTCTTCGTCTTCACGGTAATAACGAGTACCATCATCACCGGCAACAAAAATGCTCCCATTAAACAAGCTCTTCCAATTAATCATATACGCAAATTTTTCACGTGGCTTACCTTCATTTAAGGAAAAACCATGTGAATCGTAATTAGACATATGCCATAATCTTGCTCCAGCTTCAATTGCTAAATCGATTCCTTTACCCTGATTATAAAGTGTACCGATTGGCGCTAATGATCCCTGGCCCAAAAAAGTTTGCACCATATCTTGGTTATTCTCAAAGCCACCACAAGCTAAAACAACCCCGTTGCGAGCTGCAACATTACGCTTGATTCCGCTGTGTTTAATTTGTACTCCTAAAATAGTCTTAGTTTCTGGATCCTGAATCAAATGCTCTGCTGGACTTGAGAACCAAATATCTATTTGATCAAGACGTTCATATACTTTTTTACGTAATAATTTCCAAAATCCACCATTATACATTCCTGTAGTCATACTTTGCGAACGCATAGTTTCAGCATGATTATATTCAGGATATTCACCTTTAGGTCGGCGTCCTGTATATTGAGCTTCAATATCAAAGTATTTTTTAGCATATTCCTTCATTTGCAAAACATTGTTTACAAAAGTATCCAAGTCTTTAGGATCATACTTAAAAGGATAATAAGTTTGCTTATAATATTCGCGCAAGTCATCGAAGTTATCACTCCATGCAAAAGCCCCACCTGCATAACGGGTATTGCCTCCTTCATGACCTTCTGGAGCCGCATCAATTAATAGAACTTTAGCCTTATTATCAGCAGCAAATCTTGCAGCTCCAGCCCCAGCTCCACCAAAACCTACGACAATTACATCATAGACTGCATCCCATTTTTGAGTTGAATCATAGATCAAATTAATTACCATCACTTTCTTAAGAAATATTTACTACATGCAATATAGTCTGTCTTTTAAATTTAGTCTAATTAAATTTTTTCTCCAAAAAGGGCAGACAACATGAGCTATATGCTACTCTATCTAGTGTTCTTGCATTTTTATTTAAAATTTAATATAATTTAAACAGATACATTTATAAATTTTTTTTATTTAATTTAAGGTAAGCATATGAATGAAAAAGACTTATTATATTTTTGTAAGCTTGTTGAAACGGGAAATTATACAGCAACTGCTTCTTTTTTTGATGTAACCCAACCAACGATTTCAATGGCCGTAAAACGATTAGCTGAAAAATTTGATGATCCGTTGATCATACAAAAAAATCGTAAAAGTAAAATAATACTAACCGACGCTGGTGATTTGTTATACCAAAAAGCTAAAATTTTACTTCAAGATATTGCTAGTATCAATTATGATGTTAAACATGCCAGCGATAAAAAAATTCGTTTAGCCTTTTCTGGCGAAGCCGGTAGTTTATATATAGCAGACATTGTCCAACAATTTCATCAAGCAAACATTACTAATTTAATCGAAACTCATATTGAACGTTCTGCAGATGCTTTTGCAGACTTAACAAATGGGAATGTTGATGTAGCAATTTACTCTTGGATGGTACCCATTAATGATCCGGAATATTTTATTCATAACTTACAAAAAACAGAATTAGTAATAATCACTGGTACAAACGATCAATGGAAGGATGTACACGAGATTAGGGCTAAAGACTTGCGTAACCGTAAATTTATTGCGCGAGCACGTGGCTTTTTAACTCGTGAATGTCTTGAAGAGGAAGCAAAATTAGGTGATTTCACCCCTAATATTATTTACACTGCACCGACAATGAAATTAATGATTGATTTGGTTAAGCGCAATGTAGGTATTGCCCTGGCGATGGAAAGTAGTATTCAGGATGAACAGGGAATTCATATTATTCACCTACGACCTGGACAAAAACTTTGGGCTTATATGCAAATTGCAATGCGTAAAAGTTTTGTCCCTAATAAGTATCAACGTCAAGGAATTGAAATTTTACGTAATTTTGATCCTAAAAAAATAAAAAGGTAGTCAATCATTTATGGTTGACTACCTTTTTTACTATAATAAATATTTATTCAGCTAAAACTTCTGCACTTTTTGAATCCAAATCAGCCCATTTAATAAATTGCTTTTCTGATATACCAACAAGTTTAATTCCCTTAACTTTCTTAGTTGAAAATACCACTACTTTTTTACCTTTTTTTACATAATAACGAGGATCCCTTACTCCTTTTGCATTATAGACAAAAGCATTTCGCTTAACTCTGTATCTGACTGCCTTTAAAATTTTCACATTAGCTGGTTTGATAAATTGATTCTCTTTATTATTAAAGCCAATTAGGGGTTTACCATTTACAGTAGTAAAACTACTAATACCAACAATTAAACCTTTCTTCAACTTTTTATTCTTTACTCTTTTACCGTGCTTATCATAAACATAAGAATTTCGGGTTAATCTAACCGTTTTGCCCATTAAAGAAATAGCATTAGTATTACCATTAGGCTTTTCTGGAGATTTCGGAGTCTCGGTAGCTGTTTTATTACTACTATTATCAGTTTTATTCGCATCTGACACTGGTGTCTTAGAAGAATTACTTGCTTCTAATTCTGTTTTACTGACCACTGGACTATTCGCCTCAGCTGCTGATACTGGTATACTAGCACTTAAGCCAATAAGGGCAGATGCTGTACCGACAAAACTAATTAATATTTTTTTATTCATACTTAAACCTCGTCCATATTTTTAAACTGAATTAAACATATTATACAACTTTCTTTTTATAATAACTTGAAATATGAACAAACAAGTCTCATCTTTTAAATATTGTAAATTTTTCTTAAAAGAGAATAATAATGAAACAAAAATTTACCGAAACAATTGAAATTTTTAGTAAAAAAATTGTCATAGAACTAAGACCATTAACAATTAATAAAAAAGCTGAATTTTTCAAAATCATTGCTTAACTTCAATGATTACCCGCAAGAAATGTATTTTTGGCTTCGAACTGGGTAAATTTCACCTACTAGTTTGCATCGAATTATCTATTTGGATCCAGATATTTTAGTAATTAATTAAGCCCTTATGGCGCATTTTAAATAAAAAAATATTTGCTGTAGCAAGTGCATGAGGGCTTAACAGACATTATGAGTTCACTCAATAGTATTAGACTGGGAACAAAGAATGGCTATTTTAATTCTGGTGTTATGGTAATGGATTTAGATAAAATGAGCGAAAAAATTAGTTTGAGTGCTACATCTTCTACAATTAAAAAATATCATGACATTTTAATTTTACCAGACCAAGATATTTTAAATTATCTGTACGGGCAAAATATCTTAAAAATCCCAGAAATTAATTGGCACCATGATGCACGTGCATATTCAGCTTATTTAGCAAAAAGAAAATCACACACGTTTCAAAGTACTTTACCTTAATTATCAGCAAATGGTTAAAAGAATACTTGCGGACCAAAATTATTATAAGATTTAGCTTTTTTCTATTGAAGGACTAGCTAACTGTGCTAAAATAATAAAAGTTGTCAAAGGGTAAGTGAGACAATACTTTACAGAGTTTACGTATAGTTTATTGCGAACTTGCTTTGACTAGTAATAAATTTTATAGAAAAGAGAAGGAAATATGGCTTCAATTAATAAATCTGAGCTTACTAAAGAAGTTTCAGCGAAGACAGAACTTAAGCAGAAAGATGCTGAAAAGGTTATCGATGCCTTAATTGAATCAATTAAGGAGAACTTGGCTAAAGGCGAAAAAGTACAAATTATCGGCTTTGGTTCATTTGAAGTTCGTGACCGGGCAGAAAGAAAAGGTAGAAATCCTCAAACAGGTAAGACTTTAACTATTCCAGCAACTAAGGTACCTGCATTTAAGCCTGGCAAGGCATTAAAAGATGCAGTTAAATAAGTTTATAAAAAAAGCAACGATTAAAATCGCTGCTTTTTTTATAAATTTTATCTATTTTGATGATTTAATTTCTTGGCAAAAAAGTCACCTACCACTTGTACAATAAAAATCATAATTACTATTAGTACAGTAGCTATAAATGTGACATCATTATCATAACGAGTATAGCCATAAGAAATAGCTGTATTGCCAATTCCACCTGCGCCAATTGCTCCAGCCATCGCCGTTAACCCAATTAAACTAATGACTGTTACAGTTGATACTCGAATTAATTCTGAGCGTGCTTCTTTCAAATAAACAGTAAAAATGATATCCCAAATAGTTGCCCCGAGACTTTGTGCAGCTTCAATTTTACCATGGCTGACACTTTCTAATGCTACTTGTACTTGACGAGCATAAAAAGGAAAAACACCCAAAGTTAAAGGGACAAGAGCTGCTCTAATTCCAATCTTGGTTCCTACGATTTTCTCAGTAACTGGCTCAATAAAGGCAAGTAAAATGATAAATGGGACTGCACGAAATATTGATACCACCTTATCACAAAAATTAAACCAAAAATGGTTAGGCCGGATACCGTTGCTATTAGTTAATACCAAGACAATACCAAAAATGATGCCTAAAAGTCCCCCAAAAATAGCCGACCAAAAAGTCATATAAAGTGTTTGACCAATACTAGTCCCCCAGCCAGTATCACCTAACCAGCCTAAATTTACAACATTTGGAAAAATCTTGCTGAACCAACTAACCATACAAATTCCCCTTCTCATCTAATCTAGTAACTGTTACTTTTGCTTCTTTAAGAAATTTAAGCGTTGCTTCTTGCTTAGTTGGATTACCTTTAACTAAAACCAGCAATGTGCCAATTGGTTCCCCATCAAGAAGTTCTACATTACCATATAACATACTGGCTTCAACGCCTATTTCGCGATATAGGTCAATCACGATTGTTTTAGTAACGTTCGCCATACTATAGACAAGTTGATATATTACTTCATTATCTTTTAATTCGGCTAATTTTAAGGACTTCAAGGTATTAATTACTGCACCTGAACCGCCAACAAAACTTTTTGCTAAGTCAGATTGCGGCCTAAGCACTATGTCATGCAAATTCCCTTGCTCAACAATTTCACCCAACTGCATTAATGCGACTCGATCACAAATTTGTTTTACTGCTGCCATTTCATGGGTAATCAGTACAATCGTTAAATTTAATTCTTGTTGCAATTTTTTTAATAAAGATAAAATTTGTTGAGTATTTTGAGGATCAAGCGCACTAGTAGCTTCATCCGAAATCAAAATATCGGGTTCATTAGCTAAAGCCCTTGCAATAGCTACACGTTGTTGTTGACCACCTGAAAGCTGAATCGGATAAAAATTTGCTTTATCTTTTAAATCAACTAATTCTAATAATTGTAGTGCTTTGGCATTAATTTCTTTTTCTTTCAGTCCAGAGTGTTTTAAGGCAAAAGCCACATTTTCAATAACTGTAATTTCATTTAATAAATTAAAGTTTTGAAAAATCATGCCGATTTTTCTACGAGCAATTTGTAAATTTTTATTAGTAATAATTTGCTGACCATCTTTGATAAATTCTGTACCATTAACTTTAATTGTACCCGCAGTTGGCTTTTGTAATAGGTTAATCGTTCTTACCAGAGTTGATTTACCCGCTCCAGAAAAGCCAACAATGCCAAAAATTGTCCCCTTTTCGATTGATAAATTAACATCATGAACAGCATGAACCGTTTTATCAGTATGATTAGCAAAATCGACATTTACATGTTTTAATTCAATAATTGCCATTAAATTTATCTCCGTTTATTAAAACTTAACATCCCAAGCTGGTATTGTTGCATCACCGTAATATTTTTTAATTAATGCTTTAGTTTCAGCAGTTTGATAAGCCTTAACTACCGCTTGATAATCTTTATTATTTTCTTCTCCTTTACGTGTGCAGATGATATTAACCCATTGCAAGGAATCCTTATTTACTGGTTCAACAAAAATAGTTTCCTTTTTACCAAGACCGGCTGGACTAGCAAAGTCATTATTAACAACTGCTGCATCTACGGAACTAACTACCCGACCACATTGATCAGCACTGACTTCCTTGATTTTTAGCTTCTTAGGATTTTTAACAATATCAGCAATTGTAACCAAGGCCTTGCCTGGACGTAATTTAATGAAACCAGCATTTTTTAAAACAAACAAAGCACGAGATTCATTAGTTGCATCATTAGGAACCGCAATTGTTGCACCACTAGGCAACTGACTTAATTGGTGATACTTTTTTGAATATAGTCTAATTGGATTAATTTCAGTTCTACCAATTGCAACTACACCGTTATGATTTGCCTTATTCCATGCCTTTAAAAAAGCATAATGTTGGAAAGCATTTAAATCAATATCGCCATCCTTAACTGCACTATTGGGTTGATTATAATCAGTGAAACTTTTAATTTTAATAGTTACACCATACTTTTTCTTTGCTAAAGCAGCTGCGTGGTCCCAAATGTCCTGCTTAGCTTTAGTCGAACTCACAATTCCAACTGTAACTACATGACTTTTTTTATTGTTAGTAGTCTTATTTTGACTAAAACTAAACCAACCAGCAATACCAATTATTGCTATAGCAATTAATCCAATAATAATATTTTTATTTTTTTTTGTCATTTTACAACCTCCAAAATTAAACAAGCAAAAAAGCACTCGTCCTTAGCAAAAGGACGAGTGCTTCGCGTTACCACCTTAATTTCATTTATTACTCACGTAATAAACCTCATTAGCTATCAAACAATAGCTTGCAAATATAACGGATGCAACACCGCTACTAGCTAAATATCACCAGCAGACATCATTTCAAGCCCATATTCACTAGCTTTTACTAACTGAGTTTCACCAAACCTCAGCTCTCTTTATTAGTAACTGGCATAATTACTCTGCTTTTCAAGATGTATTAATTATTTAATTGTTTATTAATTTAGCACTTAAAATTAATCTTGTCAACCAAAATTTAATTTTATTTTTAAAGATTAATAATTATAAATAATTTCTAGCAAGGGGGGCTTTACAGACTTAAAAGGCAAATTATTAATCTTTTTTGCGCTTTAACCATAAAAGACCAACTGCAGATAATAGCAATGCTCCTCCTACAGAAAGTAATACCATATTACTCTGCTTTTTTGCTCCAGTTTTAGGTAACACAGTAGTTATAGGATCTTTTAGTTTATCTGTGTTAGTCAGCTTATTCGGTTTGGTTGGCTCCTCTGGTTTAGTCGGCTTGTCTGGTTTGGTTGGCTCTTCCGGCTTAGTCGGCTTATCTGGCTTGGTTGGCTTGTCTGGTTTGGTTGGCTCTTCCGGCTTAGTTGGCTTGTCTGGTTTGGTTGGATCCTCCGGTTTAGTCGGCTTATTTGGGTTGGTTGGCTCCTCTGGTTTAGTCGGCTTATCTGGGTTGGTTGGCTCCTCTGGTTTAGTCGGCTTGTCTGGTTTGGTTGGCTCTTCTGGTTTAGTCGGCTTATCTGGCTTGGTTGGCTCTTCTGGTTTAGTCGGCTTATCTGGCTTGGTTGGCTCTTCTGGTTTAGTCGGCTTATCTGGCTTGGTTGGCTCCTCTGGTTTAGTCGGCTTGTCTGGTTTGGTTGGATCACTTATTACATTCTTACTGTAAATATAGGTAACAGACTGCGGCGTCTCGGTAAAATAGCCATTAACTGAACCTTTAGCCTCTTTAAAAGTATAATCAGGAATTAGCTTTGCTGATGTGTAATATACATCACCAATTTTCCCCTTCAAAACTTCATCAGCTGCAATTTTGGTCCCAGTCTCATCTACATATTGAACAAGCACTTGCGCCTTAGCATAAACAAAGGTAACAATCTTGTTCTTTCTATCTTCAAATCGGCCACTTGTATCACCAACTATTTCTTTTAATATATAGCCCGGAACATTAATTCTTGAAACATCAGTGTATTGCTCATCGATTAACCCCCTTCTAACCTGATCCGGCGCCAGAATATTACCATCTTCATCTCGATATTGAGTAGTCACACTACCAAAACGAATATAGGTATCAGCATCTTTTCCCGCTTGGTATTCGTCTGACATCTCCCATGGAAACCAAATATTAGAACCCTTAGCATTGGTTAAAGTTCCCCCAGCTAGATTTACCCAGCGACAGTCTGGTGGTTGACCATGGAAACCATCTTCAAAACTAATCGAGCCACCTATATAACTATTTTTTATATCACAATTTTTATTTAATACTAAAATTTTTAACTTATCCGTTCCTACTAGCATTGCAACAGTATTTTGATCAGCGGAACCAATAGGTGGTTGATTAAAGCGCGGGATACTTCTCATATCAAAATGGCTTAAGTCTAATTTTTCAATATTTGCACAACCGGAAAACATTCCCCCCATATCAGTTACTTTAGCTGTATTAAATTTATCTAAGTTTAAACTAGACAAATTAGTACACTCGCTAAACATACAATGCATATTAGTTACATTTGCCGTATCAAAATTACTGACATCTAACTTCGTAAGCTCCGTACACCCAGAAAACATGCACGTCATATCCGTAACCTTGCTAGTATCAAAGCCACTAACATCTAGGTTAGTCAATTTAGAACGTCGAACGAAACCTCCACTAATATGCGTCATATAAAACATCATTCTCATGCTAGTAACTTTGGAAGTATTAAATCGACTAACATCTATCGTTTTTGCATTATAGCAATATTCAAACATCGAAGACATATCTGTAACATTAGCAGTATTAAACCTGCTAACATCAATATATTCAAGGCTATAACAACCTCTAAACATATTTTGCATATTGGTCACTTCAGTAGTGTCGAGATTATCTAAACCATCTATCTGAATCAAATTGTGTAAATTGCCAAACATGGAGCAAGCAGAACCAATAATTTTTAGTTTTCCAGTTATTTTGATTTGCTTAATCTCAATTTGCTTAAATCTATCGAATATTCGTTCTGGATCATTTAAAATTTTGGGAGAAGTTTCTGTACCCCCAGGAATAGTCAAAACTTTTGAAACATCATCGTAGGTCACTGATATTCCATTCCAAAGGTAATTAATAAGGGAACGTTTAGGATTAGAAATTTCTCTAGGAAGATTAGCTTGCTTTATTTTTTTTTCAGTATTTAAATCATTTGTCTTAGTTATGTCTTGCCCATAATCTGTATTATCAGGCATATCGATACGATTAATTATATCTTCTGAAATATTTTCTTCTTGTAATTGATTATCATAATCATCAGCCTTATTTAAATTACTTTTATTGCTATTATTCGTTTGCACATTTTTTTGTTCTTGATTTTCAATAATATCATCAGCTTTAGCTGTCTTACTATTTGTTAAAAGAAATATACCTAGTGTTGCAGCAGTCGCACTAGTCAATACAATTTTTTTGCCTTGTTTATTTACATAACGTCTATTCACTTTGAGCCTCCAGCCGTTAAATAACATTTATTATTTAATTATCACTATTTTTAAGTAAATAGTCAACTTCTAACAATTAAAATAATAGTCAATTGGCTAACCACTAAACAGTGACGCCGATTTAGATTCAAAACTAAAATAAAAGAGTTATGTTAATTAATGCCCAAATCAATTTATTAATTCAAAACATGTTTTTTCAAGTTAATCTTGCTATAGTAGTTATTGACATAAATAATTATGAGGAGCAATGAAAACATGTCAAAAAATGCTGATAAACTTATCGAAGAAAAATTCAATAAACTAAAAATAGCTGAGGCCGATTTAGTACGTGATTTACAAACCGTAATTAGTCATCCTGAAGAAGAAAATAAACTTAGTAAGCAAATTTTCCAAAATCATCAAGCGTGGCTTAAAATTATTATGCCAAATTATTCTCCAGAAATTCATCTAAGTATTGTTAATAGTTATCAACGCGATAAACGTTATCGTTCGTACTATGATGATAAAGCTGGTAAGGGAGCAACCGAAATTTTAATCAAAAGTGTCAAAAAATATTTAACTAAATAAAGGCAGTCCCATTAATAATGGGACTGCCTTTTAAGATAGCTATAGTTTCACGCAAAAAATATTTTCAACATACTAGTGATTTTCTTAGTGTCATTTACTTCTCTTAAGAAATTTTTATTCTTTTTAAATTACAAAATTGAAGTAGCAGACTATTTTGCTTATGATTCTTCGATTAGCTAATTTTTTAATGGAACCAATGCGTATGCTTATCAGTAAACGCTAATAAGTCATTACTCAAATACAAAATGTAAGTAAAAAATAAAGTTAAATTAGCATCTCCTTGAAAGGCCGTTACTCCCCAAAGAACAACAGATAAGATACCTTGAATTGTCCAAAAGTAATACTGCTCCCGAAACCGCAAGGTACACAAAAGTGAACCAGTTAAGCCAATTGCACCTGCAACTGCATCAATTAAAGGTCTCGGACTAATGAAAACTTTTGTATCCATTAAATATAGCAATCCAGTAGTTACTACAAAAAAGAAAAACGTTAACAGCCATTTAGAAGCATTCAATCCGCGAATATGTTTTGCGGCATCTTTATTCCAAGCTGGCAATAATAAGACTGGCAAATCTAACAGAAAAATATATGATGCTTGCAAAACAATGTTGGCATAATTTTTAGCTGTAATTGATATTATGATGTAAATAATTGAAGATAGTAACCCTAATACCCCGTTGATTGCTTTAGCATTAGTGATTGCTAACGTACAAGTAAAACCCATAATTGCCGCGATCATTGTTACAAATGTAATTAAATTAATTGGAGCAGAGATTGTTGTACCAATAATCACACCAATTCCGAGCATTAAGAGCATATAAGTTTTAAAACTCCAACCTTGCATTTGGTTAACGTACCAATTTATTTTAAATACATTTGTATTTGGTTCAAATTTCATGTATTATCCTACCTTTTCTTAAAAGTCATTGGTTAAAAAACACGTTCTCAATCATAACATTCTTGAACAGATAGAAACAAGAGTTTAACCAAAAGTTAATAACAAATAGAGCTATAAACTATATTTTTTGTTCATAGGCTAATTTTTCTTTTTCATAAGTAAGTAATTTATCGTCAAAATGGTCAATTTTATAGTTTAAATAATTTATTGTTTTTTGAAGCTGGGCTTGTTGTTGCTCTAATTGCTCACGTTGCTTAATTAGTAAATTCAACCGTTTTTGCGCTGTTTCTTTTTGACGATAATTGAATAGGAATACTTTTAGTTGGGATACAGGCATCCCCGCATTACGTAAAACTTTAATATAAAAAATCCAATTTTGATCTATTTCGCTATATTGGCGATAGCCGTGGTTATCGCGCTTAATTGCTGGCAGTAAACCCACTTTTTCCCAATAGCGTAACGTATCTTTTGATAAGACAAACTTTTTACTAATTTCATTAATACTCACAAACTACCCCTTTTTATCTACTTTTTGTATCATATCATAAATACGTTGTACCGCAGCTGGATCTTGATGATTGAAGAATTGACTTTTCTTTTGATCTAAAGAATTAATTAATGTAACTTCTTTAGCTGTTAATTCAAAGTCAAAAATATTACTGTTTTCAATTATTCTTTTTTTATGAACAGATTTCGGAATAACCACAATTTTTCTTTGAATTAGCCATCGTAGAATAACCTGACTGACTGACTGATTTATGATATTGCAGACCAATTTTAGTCAACAAAGAATTACTAAAAAGTTCATTTTTTCCTTCAGCAAAAGGAGCCCAAGCTTCTGGCTGAATCTTTTTTTCTTTTAAAAATTTAACTGCCTTGGATTGTTGCATCCATGGATTGATCTCAATTTGATTAACAGCTGGTTTTATTTCATTATATAACGTTAAATCTAAAATACGATCTGGCTCAAAATTTGAAACTCCAATTGCCCTAATTATACCTGATTTATATGCTTCTTCCATTGCACGCCAGGAACCATAGACATCACCGTATGGCTGATGAATTAAATATAAATCAAGGTACTGCAATTGTAATTTATTTAACGACTCTTTAATTGCTCTTCTAGTTGCTTCATATCCTGTATCGGATACCCAAAGCTTAGTGGTAATAAATAAATTTTCCCGTGATACCTTACTATTTTTAATTGCTCGTCCGACTGCTGCTTCATTCCCATAAGAACTTGCGGTATCAATCAGGCGATAGCCTGCTTCAAGTGCTGACAAGACAGATTTTTCCACCATTTCTGCATCAGTAATTTGAAAAACTCCAAAGCCTAAAAGTGGCATTTCAACTCCATTATTTAATTTAACTTTTTCCATGTCTTTATTCCTCAATATCTTTTTAATCATACTTTTTAGGTATTATAAGCCTTGGTGTGTGGACTAAGGCAAGCTAATATTTTTAATTACTCATATCAAATTACTAGTTCATATAATGTTGCTTTAAAAATAGATTATGTCAAACTTATTTAATATCTACCTGCAACTTTAATATCTACCTGCAACAGTAACTTTTTAGATAATTTTCCATAATAAATACAATAGTTAGATTAAGTGAGCGTTAAAATAAAAAAAGCCCGAAAAGAAATAATCTTGCGGGCTTTTTAATATCAAGGAATTATAGTTAAGAAGTTGCTTCCAGATGAAACGATGACTTTTACAGTAGCACATTTATCTTATTAACACGCTTTCTGCTTACTCTTTTTCTAGTTTCTGTTAATTCCTCCATAAAACCCAAGTTAAGAACACCTTTTTATTTTTAAAAGTTTTCTTATAATTATATTTATGATTTTCAATTACCATGGCAATAATTAGACTTATTATTACAGTTTTAATTATTATTTTTGGTCTCAAATCGATTTTTGTTTTAATTGTCCAATTATCCTTTGATTTTTTAAATTCATAAATTTTGTTCATTGTTATTTTTCTTTTCATAGTACACTAATTTATATACAACAGCAACCAAACTCTTCTCTGTTGTTATCATCTATAAATATTTATAAGCTTTTTACCATATAGTTGCAATTAAACTCACTTTTTTCCCAAAAATGGGAAATACTTTAGTCTAGTTCCAATAATCAACGCAATTCTTTTATCGTCAATGCTATTTTCTATTAGGTTTTCGCTTAGTCGCAGCATTATTTAGCCAACTTACCCTCGCCTAAATTTACTAATAGTAGAAAAATAGATACTTGATTGCATAATTTTTAGCTTACATAAAAAACTACTAAGAGAGACCATTCTCTTAGTAGCTATGTTCAAATTTATCAATAAGGAAATCGATAAATAGAAATAAATCTCTAGTTGAACAATTACAGTTTAACATAAGTCGCAACTTAAAGATAGGAAATTATAGGGCAATTGTTAATACCAAAATAAACTATACTTAAAAAGTCGCTTTATTATTCAAAACAGTGCATTTTTAATTTTTTACCGTTTGTAATCGTTGATATTATAGGCTTTTTAAAAGCATTTAAGGAGATTAAAGTGATTAATTTATAATTAATAATGGTTAATTACAAAGTTGGCAAACATCTCTATGCTTTTAATTCAGTCCTACGTTGTTCAACCTATTCTAAAATATTTTCTAAGTCTTCTTTTGTAGCTAAATTAAGGATAAAGTTTTTAGCTGTAGACCACTTATTTATATATGATTTTATTTTTTTGTTTTTTCGTCCCACTTTTTATTAGCACGTTTCTTTGCTTCACTTAGAGTCATAATAATTCACCAATTGCAAATAATATTATTGCTATAATAATTGCCAAAAATGCAGATGTATAATATTTCTTTTCTTTATCACTCATGTTATTATTTAGATGACAAAGTAGTGAGGACTTATCCTCACTACTCAGTTATTTCAAAAATGCTTTTACAAGACTTCTGATAAGCCTTAGTAACTCAACTACTGGGGCTGACCAAGCTGCTATTGCTGTATATTTAGCGATTTTAGCTTGAGTTTCTTGTTGAAGCATTTTTTTCTTTGCCACCTATTTCTCACCTCTTTACATATTAGATAGCGTACATTGTAAATAATATCTGACAATTAATTTATATTTTTATACATGAAAAATAAGCACTCCAGGAATTATCCCCAGAGTGCTTATTTAATATTTTGTAAAAAAGCGCTTTTTTAAAGTTTTCATTGATTATTTTACTTCATAATTTACCAAAACTAGACTTTTTAACAAATTAAAATTAAACATAATTTTACGCATAAAAAGACGCCACCCACGTTACTTCCTGAATGGCTTTTATTTTTCAATGTAAAAATAACTCGACCAATTAAAGATAGTAAGAGCTCTGACCATTATAACACATCGAAAAATCAAAACTTTATTTTTAATACTATTGACTTTTATACGTAAATTACGTATAAAAGTTATATAAAGTTGAGAAGGGAGGAATAACAGATATGACAATGAAACCATAACAAATGGTAAAATTGTTGATGAAAAACGGTTTTGTGAAAAAACGCAAGAATGGAACCTCACATTTAATAATGTATAACAAAAATAAAAATATCTCAGTTCCAGTTCCCATTCATGGCGGCAAAGAATCACGCAAGACGCAATTCTGAAGGAAGCAGGCTTAAAATAAGCCTTCTTTGCTATATATGTTATCCTTTAAAAAATAGAGGTGTAAAAAATTATGCAAGAAAAAGATCTATTAACATATCCAGTAGTTATTTGGGCTGCTGAAAAAGGCTATAATGTTTTTGTTCCAGATTTAGGGGAAAAAGGTCTAGCGACACAAGGAACCAGCTTAGATAATGCTATCTATATGGCAGGCGATTTAATTGGCTGTATGTTGGCTGATACCACCAACTATCCGAAAGCAACACCGCTTAATGAAGTTGACATTCCTGCCGAGGCTAAAAAAGCAATCACAACACTTGTACCTGTCAATATTAAAGATTATAGAAAACGGGCGTCAAAGACAGTCAGAAAAACAGTATCCTTACCAGAATATTTGGTGGATTTAGGAAAAAAAGAAAAAATCAATTTTTCTAAAATTTTAACTGAAGCATTAGAAAGCAGATTACTATAACTAGACCAGTACCAACTTTACATAATGCGCATTATCAGAAATAGCTAAAAAACACTACTAAGTCAAGGCTAATAATTGCCCATGATAAAACTTTGTGAAATTATCATGTTTCACACTTAATAATCCTAATTTTATAGGGTTCTTTTTTTCGTCCAAAATACAATTTCACAAAGTATACCAATTGCATAAATTCCTTGTTGTGCTACAATACGTATATAGGCGTATTGTTTATTTGCGAATAAAAAATAATTATGCACGTTAAAGGAGGAAAAATATGACGGAACATAGCGCCAAAGAAATCATTAACTTAATTAAGAAAAAAGGATATGAAGAGCATCATACAACTGGTGACCACCATATCTATAAGAATAAATCCGGAAAAATGATTTCTATTCCCTACACTCACTTGAAAGATAGTATTAGCATTGGAACGTATAAATCAATCGTCAGAATGCTTGATAGTAAGTAATTACTTAAAAGACAGTCATAACTGTTTTTTTATTGACTTATATGCGTACTAATGCGTATAATATTGTTAATAGAAAATAAAAAGAGAGGTAAAATTAAAATGTATAAAGGGACAAAATACTACAAAGAAAAATTTTATACATATCCTGCGGTACTAGATGATTCTGAAAATGAAAAAGGTACATATACTGTAACGTTTCCAGATGTGCCAGGTGCTATCGGAGAGGGAAAAGGTATTTCTGAAGCTATTGCCAGTGGTAAAGAGGGCTTAGAATCTATTTTGATTGCTTCAAATGAGCCATATACTAATAGTCCAATTGAAAAAGTAAAAAAAGACAATCCTAATAAAATTGTCACATATATTTTGGCCGATATGGAAGAAGCTAGAGAAATCACTAAACCAGCGACTGTTAAAAAGAATACAACTATCCCAAGAGATTTAGCCATTAAAGGTGAAAAAGCAGGAGTTAACTTTTCAAAGTTATTAACTGATGCTTTACGCGTTAAATTAAGTTAAAAAAGCGGGTGGCTTTTTTAATTTATCAAGGATTTTTTGCAAAAAAAATCAAAAAGATGTATAATGCTTTTACTCCGATGTTTTCGGTCTTAACTTTATAAAAAAAGACGCCTAGATTAATTTCTAGGCGTCTTTTTTTATAAAGTTTAATTCATCAATAATGTCTGGTCATAGCATCCAACAGTTTTGTTCTTTATCGAACTCTAAAGTGCCGTATTTCTCTTCGTCTACATATTTAAGTTCTCCTTTGTTTTCTTAACTTTATATCTATAATATTGTCAACAGAAATTTATATTTTTTTCCGTTTTTCTGCAATTATTTTTTCTAATTCGTCTAAATCCTCGCTGGTAGCAAAGCGACGAATGAAACTCTTGGCTTGTGACCTGTAGACTAAATATTTTTTTCGGTCTTTATTCTTCTCGTCCCACTTTTTATTAGCACGTTTCTTTGCTTCACTTAAAGTCATAATAATTCACCAATTTCAAATAATATTATTCCAAGCAAGATAGCAATTATTGCTGATCTATAGTACTTTTTTTCTTTATCAGTCATGTTATAATAGATAGCAAAGAGTGGAGCTTAGCTCCACATCTTTTGGTTATTTACAAAAGGCTTTAGCAATTTTTTCATTTGATTCTTGTTGAAGTCTTTTTTGCTTCTTTGCCATCTATTTCTCACCTCCTTACATATATATAATACACTATATAACGTGTACTGTCAACTTTTTTTTAAAAAAAAGCCACCCTAGTTTTACCTAGAGTGACTTCAAAAAGGAATTAAATCATGTGATAAAAATTTAATTCATATTCCATTCATATATAAGTATACATCAACTATTTAGTTAATGCAATATTTAGCCCGCTAAAACCTTTGGTCAAATCCTTAGCAAACTTGGCTTTTGATATGCCAATTTTTGGCAGGTATTGCCATGGGTCAACATGATTGGTATTGCTGTAACCATGTTGCACAAGCCATGAGTGTGTCTTAATGCCACGATATGAGTTAGTGTCTAGAGCTAATGGTATGCCATACTTTTTAGCTGACCATCTAAGCCAATTTACATAGTTTTTGTAGGCTTTTAGGGCTCGTCTGTGATTGCTGAACTCGCATAATTCAATCTGGACTGGTGCCAAACTATTAGCAGGACTACCTGCACCCCAAGCAACATAACCTAATTCGCCAACTTGATAAATTGAGTGGTCGTCAATGACAAAATGCACATACGTCTGGCTTACATTGATACCATTTTTCATGTTGCGTGAAATAGCCCAAGCTTCCCCATTGGGTGTAGCGGTTGAGTGAGCAATAATAAAGCGTGGTGTAGCTAACTGTGAGCTACCTTCGTTGTCTCCAGCTTGCTTTTTGAACGTCTTTAAATCCTTGTCACGCTCTGCAATCTGGCTCTGTAGCGACTGATTAGTCTTGCCTAGCTCATCTGTCTTAGCTTTCATTGCTTCGACATCAGCACCATGCAAGCTCATGACCTTGTCAATTTGTTCATCGATTAAAGCTAATTTTTTAATTCTTCACGTCTCATCTTATTTCCTCTCTCGCAATATTTTACGTGGGGCGACCACTTTCAAGGTATAAAAAATAAGGCTTTTTACGCCTTGCTCGGGGCAAAATAAAAAGCAACTGTTAAGCTACTTTATTAGTTTTGATTATTATTTTCAGAATATTTTTTTCTAGCTTTTTCTGCAAAATACTTCTTACTTATAAAAATACAATAACTACCATTGAACATCATCCATCTTAGAATATAGTTCTGATAACTTTTTACCATCAATTTCAAAGTTCAATACTTCATTAATATTTTTGAACTTTTTTATATAGTCGCCACTACCTAGCTCACGTTTCTCTGAAAAGTCAGGTGCATTTAGGTCAGGCTCCAATAACCAACGCCGCTTATTTAAAGTGAACTCTATTTCGTATCCTATTTCAATTAATTCTCTAAATTGAGCTAAACTCTTAATCTTGCTCATTATTGTGCCACCTCCTTAAGTCCTCAATTTCGTTTTCAGTTAATGGTCTACCACTTCTTCTATATAATCTTATTTTACCACGGCTTTTATCAAATTGCTTTACCCAAAAGTGCACATGAGGTACGATCATATGCATTTTTTTATTGCCATGGTCAGTTAAGTCTAAATCTTTGTCAACAAAACCTGTTTCATCGTAATATCTATATTTAACCAACTTACCCTTGTATAATCTACCAATAACTGATAGTGGTTTACCTTTAGTTGACATGTTATGCATTTCTTTTATAGATGGAACAACTTTTTCATATTTATTAATACGATTTTGTTCCTTTTCATTAACATGTCTAATTTCAATTTGTTTCTTCCACTCATCAAAAGTCATGTTTTCAACATATTCACCCTTACCAGTTTCAGGGTTACGTGCCCATCTTTCGGAACTATCAAGCAACCCTTCCATGTATGGCATCGTCGTGCATCTACAATAAGGATGAATTAACGCCGTCTTTTTTGCCGTGCGTTTGCCGTGCGAAAGTAATAAAAAAGCTTGTAATTATTGATATTACAAGCTTTTTTAAAAATATTTAAGTGAAGAAGCCTTACTTTATTTTTATCGTTCCATTTTTTATTAGCACGTTTCTTTGCTTCACTTATTTTGCCCATAAAATTATTCCGCCAATAATTGCCATAATTGATATTAGTAATAGCAACCGTTTTGGGTAAAATTGAAAATTAGTTTTAACAATACCGTTTTTATTTTTTAGGGGCCTTTCCCGATGGTAATAATAGTTTTTCATTGTAAATTCCCTCCCTAGCATTTATAATTAACTTAGATATGGCAAAGAAGGCAATGCCTTCCTTGCCTGTCTTGTTTCTCGTATGAGATATGATATTCAAAAGCTACAAAATAGAGGTTGATTCTGATGGTTATCTCTACTGTAGCTTTTTTCTTTTTCCGTTTTTTCATATCTCTCACCTCCTTACATATTATCAACAACATTTTTTAAATATAATCGAAAAAATTTCTATTTAAAAGTTTGAATTAGCATACTATACAGTAAAAAAATAAGCCTTTTTACGCCATGCTTGGGGCAAAATAAAAAGCAGCTAATCAGCTACTTAATTCTTTTACTAAATTATAAGGGTAGCCAATCTCTGACTTCTTTTAATAGCTTATACAATCTTGTCATGTCAGAGTTTTCTAATAAATAAAGTAACCCATCATCTGTTATAGGACTAGTTTCTAAAATATTTACTGTCATGTGATTTTGAAAATCTATATTAAAAGCTCTTTCATCAACATAGCCCTTTTCTATCAAGTCTTTTAAAACATTGATGAATTTTTCTGAACCCACATTATTCATTATCTTTTGTAACTGTTCTGGATCAATCCTTACAATATTATCATGACATTCTTTAAAATACTGTAATATTTTATATGTAACAGTTTCATAATCATTTTTCAGCATGTTTTTATACACCTCTACTCGGTATCGCACTAACTACATCCGAAATCCAGATATCATCTTTAGGATCATCTGCCATAAACAGTAACTCTGGTTGATTATCAGATTCATCTTCAATTTCATTAACAAAAATTGTTCGCTTTGTACCGTCTTTCAATGTAAAAGTTACTTTTCTAGCTCTAAAATCTCAACTAATGACATTTTATGTGGATCCATACTTATCTTCCTTATTTCAAAATCCAGGAATAATTCCTTTAATATCTTTCAACGTATTTTTGACACGTTCCATCATTGAATTACTGAATAAGTATTCAATTCCTTTCGGAGTAATTTGCACATTGTCATATTTAATGGACTTACCACCTAATGTGTTAATAAATTTAATACCTACAATGTAGCCATCATTATTAATATTGGTCAAAATATAATTCCAATATTAATCATTATATTGACTAGCAATTTCATTCAATTGAAATATACTTACCTTGCTTCAAGTAATCAAGCATTTTAGAATTACATATACAATTATCTTGAGCTATAAATTTCTTCTAACTTTCCTAAATTTGCGTCTTCGTTAGATAACCAATCTAATTCCTCAACAGTTAGTTGATCTAACCAATCAGGCATGTTGAGATTATCTTCTTCTTCAGTAGGAAAATTATCAGCTGGTGTTTGTTTCAACTGCTTAGCTATCCACTTTTTTCTATCCTTAGTTGGTTCTTTCATTAGACTAATCACCTATCTTTCCAAATTTAAACCCATATTTATTAGCAAATTCTGCTAAAGTAGCTTCTTGAGCTACAACTTCATTATAACTCATATGATGATTCTTCTTTAGTCTAATACTGTAATTTAAGTTGTCGTTTTTCTTAAATTTTTTATCAGACTAGATATACCAATACATACTATCATCATGACCAATAGTTAATCCCATTGCAACAGTACCATTTTTAGATACTTAGCTTAAAGCGGCTATATCACTTGGATAAGCTCGATAGCAAAAATAAAGTTTTTCAGAGCAGTTTATGTTGTAAACTATTCCTACCAGTTTCTACCCTATAATACTTATATCTCATCTGTCTTGGTTTTCATTGCTTCGACATCAGCACCATGCAGACCCATGACCTTGTCAATCTGTCCATCGGTTAAAGCTAATTTTTTTAATTCTTCACGTCTCATCTTATTTCCTCTCTCGCAATCTTTTACGTGGGGCGACCACATTCAAGGCATAAAAAATAAGCCTTTTTTACGCCATGCTCAGGGCAAAATAAAAAGCAGCTGTTGTGCTACTTTAATTTTTGGTTATAGATTCTCATCTTCTGGCAAACCATATTTTTTGTTTGCTGCCTTAATTTGTTCTCTTAATTTTTTATGGTGCTTATTATTAAAGGCTGAATCAGGAAGGTTCTTAGCAAACTTAATCAGTTCCTCTGTCTGCCTTCTTTCTTCCTCGGTTTCTGGATGATCTCTTCCAATTACCTTGCCACCGGTAGGTAAGTACCAGCGCAAGTCTGAATAAGGCTCTTTCCTAGTCAATTTCTTCAACCTCCAATATTATCTGTTCACCTTTAGTATAGCCCTTTAGAATTTTGAATTTTGTGTTACGTCCAAATAGTACCTCTTTTTCTTCGGCCAATCCATAATCTGATAAAACAACACCATTTTGACTATTATTAATAATAATCTGAACGTTATCATTGTTATTATAAATTCCTTTACTAGTAGAAGTATAACTAGGTTCTACGGCTACTTCTCCTGGTTTCCATTTTTTCAAGAAATCAACCAAGTCATCTTTATTCCAAAAACTAAGTGAGCATTGCAAAGGTTTATCAGACTGACATTTAGGTAACTTGCTTAAAGCTGAGTCAAGATTTGCAATATTTGTCTTGTCATAATCGCTCAGTTCTAAGCCTCTGCGTAATTTATCATTAACCTTATACGACCATGATAAAAGATAGTTGGTTAAGCCTTGCTTTTCTGCTGCTGTCAGACTTGTGACCATAACTAATCTGTTGGCCATATTGTTTCTTCCACTCATCAAAGGTCATGTTTTCAACATATTTACCCTTACCAGTTTCAGGGTTACGTGCCCATCTTTCGGAACTATCAGGCACGCCTTCAATGTATGGCATAGTTGTGCATCTACAATAAGGATGAATTAACGGATAATTAATTCCGTCTTTTTTGCCGTGCGAAAGTATTAAAAAAGCTTGTAATCGTTGATATTACAAGCATTTTAAACATATTTAAGGAGAGTACAGTCTAATTTATTAAAAATAAATAATTTAACCATCTCACAATCACTGAAATATCAATATTTATAAATTGATTAATCATAATTAATAACAACTAATTACAAAGTCGGCGAACATTTTGGCGAGCATCACACTATGCTTTTAATTCAATCCTACGTTGCCCAACATATTCTGAAATGTTTTCTATTTAAAAGCTTGAATTAGCAAGTTTTATAGCACACAAAAAAGCCACTCAGAATCTATTCTGAATGGCATTTAATTTTAGTCAATATTATCGTGATCCTTATTGTTAGTTAAATCGTCATTTCCCGATAACGTATCAATATTATTAGATATAGAACCCATAAATGTAAAAAACGATATTAGTCCTGATGCTCCACCAAAATAAGGATGTTCATTCATAATTAAATAAACTGCACCTATAGTAAAAAAGAGAACAAAGCAACCTGTTATAATCAAACTAACCCAAGCTAACCTTCCACGTCTTCTTTGACGTTCTTCTTCTAATTTTCTTCGTTGCTCAGACTATGCAATACCATTATCAATAATCTTTTTTGCGGCTCCTTTATAAAGTGCCTCATATCCAGCTAACAACTTCGGGTGAGGAATTGGACCTGAATACATCGACATTGCCGCAATGATATGTTCCTGCTCATCCTTTGGAATATCAGAATTTTCAACTTGCTTAATAATTTCTTTGTCAAGCTCTTGCCCTTCCTCATTCTGATTCAAAGTTTGATCAGCTTTAATGTTAATATTCTGTTCCTGACTCATTATTTAAATTTTGATGTCCCATAATCTAAAATTCCACGTCTTAAATCATTTCCTACGTTAATCCAGTCTTGTTCAATAAAACCTCCTATAGGAGCCTTTAAAGGTGTTTTATTATGGCTGTAATTATGTCCTGTTCTATATATAAGATACACTTAAAAGCTTACTAGCTTTTTTAATTATAATGTTCAATTCAGTAAACATACTAATATACCTCCCTTAGAACTTAGAAAAATACTAATTTCTACATCTAACTCTACACATTGCAAACTCATTTGTAAACTATTTTTTTCTTACAATCAATCTTAAATTAATTATAAAATTAGTTACAAAGAAAAAATAAACCATCCCAAACCGCAGTCCATAGTGGCTTATTTTATTTGTTCAATTCATTTTCGCGTTGTGCCACATATTTCTTAATGGTTTCCAAGTCTTCTTGAGTGGCTAAATTTAGAATAAAACTTTTAGCAGTTGAGCGCTTATTTATATATGATTTTCTTTCTTTGTTTTTTTCGTCCCACTTTTTGTTTGCTTTTCTTTGTGCTTCACTTACTTTGTTATCAGCCATCTTACTGCTCCTATTGCTATTAATGCAATTAATCCTGTTAATAAAAGTGTTTTAGGTCTTAAATCAACTTTAGCATTAATAGTTGTGTTGCCTTTGTGAAAATGATATCTATAAATTTTCATTGCTTTTATTCCTCTTACTAATTATAATTAATTTTAGATACAACAAGTAGGTGATTTTGTTCCCCACTTGTTCTTGATTACTTTTTAATGGTAATCTCGAATGCTACAATTCCTAGATTGATTTTGAAGCGAAATTCTAGGTTTGTAGCTTTTTTCTTTGACTTCTTTTTCTTCTTCATTTCATCACCTCCTTACATATATAATACACGCTAATGCGTATATTGTCAACAATATTTGATAATTAATTTATATTTTTTGCATAAAAATAAGCACTCCAGGAATTACTCCCAGAGTGCTTATTTAATATTTTATAAAAAAACGCTTTTTTGAAGTTTTCATTGATTATTTTACTTCATATTTACCAAAACTAGACTTTTTAACAAATTAAAATTAAACGTAATTTTAAGCAAAAAAAAGCTACCCAGAAATTAATCTGAGTGGCTTTATAAATATATAATAGGTTTAAACCCATAATTGTCAACTGTTTTTTAATTTTTTTTCGATTAATTTCGCTAAGTCTTCTAAATCCTCATCTGTACCTATAGAAACGAATTTTTTAGCTTGCGATTTAGTCACGATATACTTACGCTTCTCTTTATTTTTATCAGCCCATTTTTTGGTAGCTCTTTTTTGTGCGTCACTTACCACTCTATCACTCCTCCTAAACTTTATATTTTTTATTATAGGTTTAAACTTAGATATTGTCAACAGAAAATTACATTTTTTTTCGTTTTTCTGCAATTAATTTTTCTAACTCATCTAGATCCTCTTTGGTAGCAAAACGTCGGATAAAGCTGCGAGATTGTGATCGATGATTTAGATAGTTAATTCGCTCCTTATTTTTCTTATTCCATTTTTCGTTAGCACGTTTTTTGGCTTCTGTTAACTTAGTCACTTAAAATAGTACCTTTCTTATAATAAATAATATGATTGCTATAATAATTGCTATAAAAGCAGATATATAATATTTCTTTTCCTTATTACTCATGTTATTATTTAGATGACAAAGCAGTGAGGGCTTATCCTCACTACTCGGTTATTGTTTTAAAAATGCTTTGACAAGACTTCTAATCAGCCTTATTAATTCAACTACTGGGGCTGACCAGGCTGCTATTGCTGTATATTTAGCAATTTTGACTTGGTTTTCTTGTTGAAGTATTTTTTTCTTTTTTTTGTCATCTATCTCTCACCTCCTTACATATATAATACACTCATCATAGTGTATTATCAACTATTTTTGGTAAAAAATCAAATAAAATCAGTTATTTGAAACGTTGATATATCAAGTTTTATGACACATTATCGAATATAAATTATTTTTTACACACAAAAAAGCCACCCAGAAATTAATCTGAGTGGCTTATTTTTTGTGTTCTATTTTATCGTTTCGTTTTCATTTTAAAATCTCCTTTAAATCTTTAACTGAGCTCCCAAATAGGGAGCTTTTTTAATAAATTAAGCATGCTGTACATGCAAAAAATAAGCCGCTCCAGACTATTATCCGGAGCGGCTTATTTATCATCTTCAAAATCAAGTTCAATTTGTTGAGCACCTTTTTGATGTTCCAATACTTTTTCGATTATGTATTCATTTTTCAATCCTTCATTAGTTGAGTAAGTCTTTTTTCTAAGTCTAACTTTCAAAATATCAGTAGAACCAAATTGGGTTTGATTCTTTTCTACTCTGTCAATAAAATCTTTATCTTTAATACTTGCCCAAAATTTGTTAGTATCTTCTGAAAATTTCCATTTATTATCATGTTCAAAAGCAATATTTTCTATTTGCAAATATTCTGTAGATACTTTGTCATCAAGCTCCTTATCTTTAGCCTGAGGAACTTCGAATTTTTTGTATTCATTCTTCTCAACAGAAACGTTCAAATTTTTATCTGAATTAATTTCTACTGAATTTATTCCATCTTTTTCAAGTGGTTTAACTACCGAATGTACTGAGGTTCTAATATTAACATTCTGGTATGAATCTAATATTACTTTGTTAATTATTATAGACTCATTTTTATCCAAAGTTAATTTTATATCCCCATTAGCTAAAGTTTCTTGTTTCTTTATTTTTTTATTATAAAGCTTCTTAATTAATTTAATTACTCCATAAAATGTAGTAACAATTCCACTTAAATTTAAAACTGCATTTGTTGGATTACTGTTAAGTAAACTAACAACATGAGAAATTATGTCCTTACCATTAGCAAGAACAAGGTCCACAATAAAGGAACCTTTGCTAGTTGCCTTTATATCTAAAGAAATCGGATCAGAATCTGGATCTATTACTTGCTGTATCTGCTGAAAAGATTCTGATAATGCCAGTAGTGAAGGAGCTAAATCTCTTATTGGAATTCTGCCATCAGTAATTGCATCACCCGCATATCTTATTGATAAATTACAGGTTGCCATAATTTTTCACCTCTACTTCTTGTATAATTCTACAAGATTAATTCACAAATAGCGAACAAAAATATTGATTTTTAAAAACTTTTTGACAAAAAAACCGCCCATAGAGTAATCAAACTCTATAGGCGGTCTTCTTTTTAGTTTATTTAGTTAGTGCAATATTGACACCGCTAAAACCTTTTTGTAGGTCTTTAGCAAACTTAGCCCGTGATATGCCAATTTTTGGCATATATTGCCATGGGTCAACGTGGTCGGTATTGCTGTAGCCGTGCTGTACAAGCCAAGAGTGAGTTTTGATGCCACGATATGAGTTAGTGTCTAGAGCTAATGGTATGCCATACTTTTTAGCTGACCATCTGAGCCAGTTTACATAGTGCTTGTATGCTTTCAGGGCTCTTCTGTGATTGCTAAACTCACACAACTCAATCTGTACTGGTGCCAAGCTATTAGCTGGACTACCAGCACCCCATGCTACATAGCCAAGCTCTCCCACTTGATATATGCTTTTGTCGTCAATTACCAAATGCACGTAAGTCTGGCTTACATTGATACCTGTCTTCATATTACGTGCAATCGCCCAAGCTTCCCCGTTAGGTGTTGCTGTTGAGTGAGCAATAATAAATCTCGGTGTTGCTAACTGTGAGCTGCCCTCATTATCGCTTAAAGCGTATTTATAATTACGCTTCATTATTTAACCTCCTTGGTTTCGTTATATGCTTTTTGAATCAAGCCTTCTGCAGTATCACGAGTGATTTTGGTCTTAGATAGCTTTGCTTGCTCTAATAAGGCGGTAGTTGCCGTTTCTTTTTTATCTGCACCACTAGCATCACGCGTGGCTTGCTGTGCCACGATATACTGAGCAACGTCATATAGCCACTTCATTTTGTCCGCAATTGCCGGATTATGCTGTCTTGCATATGGATAGATAGCCACAACCCCTACAGCAAGCAGTACAATTACCGAATTTAGAATATTAATAATTTGAGTCATTTTTAAATCCTTTCTAAAAAAGCACTAGATACTATGATCTAGTGCTTTTCAATTCCTTTAATTCTTTTTCTAGCTTTTTTCGTAAAGCTTTTTCTTCATAATAGTCTTTTTTAAATTCATCTCGTTCGAGGCGAAGTTCTTTATTAATTGAGTCTTTGCTCTTAATGATTGCGTCCTTTTCCTTAAAAATTGCATCATAGTCTGCTCTGTTAGTTTTATGTGCTACAGCAATAGCAGTTACTAATGCACCAACAGCGCTGGCAAACACTTGTAAATCGTGCAAGTGATCGCCTCCTAGCTTGTATATGCACACCTGATAATCAAAATAAATAAGATAGCATCCAAAATCACTGCCATTGTCATCTCTATGTTATGGGCAAATAAAACGTGCCACAATTGTTCTGTCAGCAGTACAAAGATCGCACTGCCAGCAACAGTAATTGTAATATCATGTATTACTTTATTTTTATTTCCTGTAACGGCACAATAGAGCAACACTAGTCCCAGAATAATAAAAAAGATGTCAGAGTACTCGCTATTCATCATTGGCCTCAACTGGGGTGGCCATGTAAAGTAATTTTTATCAGCAAATAAAAACCCACCAATTAATACAATTGATAGGCCTATTACTACTTGGTTAAAATTTTTATTAATATTATTAGTTAGTCTGTGCCACATAGTCGTCACCTGTGATTTCTTTATAGTCGCTACTAGTAAGCAGAGTTAGCTCTACAAAGGAGGCAATATCCGCCTTAGTATAAAAACCGTCATTATAAAATCCTCGACTCATTTCTTTGAAGTAATCAAGCATTAGTTTTGCCTCCTTTGGCTAGTAGTGGCGCCATCATTTTTAGCATTTCGGCTTGATTTTTTGAGATTGAAGTTAAGCTAGTTTCTTGGTTCTTGTTCATTTGCTCTAACTGTTTTGCTTTAGTTTGCAAATTAGCGATTATTTGCGTCTTGCTAGTTGGATCGTTTTCAACCCAACCATTTGTTTTGTTGTCCCATATTGGGTCAACCATTGACTCATCAGGCTTTTCTGCATGCCAGCGCCATGGCAAGTCATCCAATTTTAAAATTGATTGTATTACTAAGTGATGCATATTACTGTCCGAACTAGTCGGGTCGCTGTAATAGTATGTACTGTACGTTTCTTCTGTCATTTTTCATTTTCCTTTTTTATATCTTTAACTAATAATCTACTAGCTTACTACAGCCTTAAATTTTGTACTATAAAACCCTATGCCGGGCATTATTAGCCTGACATAGATTGATATTGCAGGACTATTTAAATTAAAATTAAGCAAAAATTGAGCTTGACACCGGGTAGATATAAAATAGCAATTATCAACAATCAGGTAGCCACAATTATATGGGAAGCTAGTGACATCATCAAAAGTATGTGAATTTTTAGAGCTAGTAAGTTTAGTTTCTTCAAAAAAATAAGCTCCTGGATTAATAATATTATCCACGTCTAAAGTGGTACCAGTATATGAGTAGTCCGGATTAGACAAATTACTTAATTTCTTTTTTAATTTTGTGCTAACGTTATTGATGGTTTCATAGGTATTGGCAAGATAGTATCTTCCTTGAGAGTCTGGATAGTACCCGTCAATGGTTTTGATTGCGCCACCAAATTTGCTATCTGCTTGCGATTTGCTGTATACGTCACCTGCATTTGCTTTATCAGCCAATTTCCTGTTAATGGCATCAATATCGCCTCCAACAGATATTGATGCTAACTTATTGTCAATTTGTGACTGCGTGTAAACATCACTCGTATTGGCTTTAGTAGAAAGTCTGGTATCTATTTGTGACCGTATATAAACATCACTTGCATTTGCTTTATAGCCCAGCCTATTATCAATTTGTGATTGTGTGTAAATATCGCTATTATTTGCTTTAAGGCTTAGCCTATTATCTGTTTGAAATTTAGTATAAACATCAACTATATTGGCTTTTTGATTTAATTGATTAAGCAATGTTGTGTAGTCGATATCTGTTGTTACTCGCTTAAAAGTGTCACGATAGTCACTCGTTCCTATACCTATGCATCTAAAAGACCACGTTATATCTGTATTATTGGGCATATCATATAATACTAAAATTTGCATATTATAATAATCGTCGTATTTTTTTTGAATCAAAAACCCTTTAGCTCCTTTAATTGCAGTCGAAGGCAAAGCCGTAAGAGCATCAATACGTTTAGATGTGGTTAAATCAACGCCGTTTAGACGATAAATACCCAAGTTAACGGCTAGGTCTAGGTCAAAAGGCGACGTTGTAATTGTATAATCTGGATGATTTAAATCGGGTAAAACGATATTTGCCACTCCTTTGTCATCAGGTTCAACTGGCGTATCACCGTTAACGCTAATCTTTTTCAGCTTTCCAGCTTGATCTAATTTTTCGTTAACTTCAGTTTTAGAATAAACGTCTCCAACATTTACTTTACCGTCTAACTCTTTTTTGACTTTAGTCAAATCTGCTTTTGTTGCTGAATTCGAGTCGTCGACAATCACCGATACATTATCTGTACGTCCAACAGCGACAAACATTGTCAAGCTAAACTTAAATAGGACTTTATTTTTATAATCCGGCATAAACTCAGGCGCAATAGCTGTTGTGATAGCATAGAGTATCTCTTTATCTTGTCCATCTTCTTTGGCAAAAAGCCCAATCGTATTAATGTTATAGCCATTACCTAAATCTTTATTATTAAAAAGTAGTTCAGTACCAATAACAATACTTTTATCTTGCGTTGAATCAGCTACATTATTTATGACCCCATATTGCATTAAACTAGGCAACTCAGTTAGTTGCTGTAAGTCAGCCATACTCTTATTAGCTAGTTGTTCAGTCGAAGTTGCCGCTCTAGTAATTGCAAACCTTATTGTCCCCTTATTCGCACGGGCCATTAAATCCAGACCTTGGTTGGTTAATATCGTTTTATTGTATTCTGACAAAAATATCACTTCCTTTAATTTTTAATTTGCGACAGGTTAGCCTGTACAGTTACATCTGCTCTGGACCATATACCAGCCCCAATTTTGATATTATTGGTAATTTGTACTTCGTTTAAAGCCACTCTAATTTCATAGACCATGTTAGCTGGCAAATAAATATTGAGTAGATACTTGACATTATCAATCTGCTTGCTAGTAATTTCTGCACTTTTGGCTTCGACAATTGCATCCCTTTTGGGATAGTCAACCCTTATAGTGGCAGGTATCTTCAATGTTACAAACAGCTCTCGCATGTACCTAATTGTGATTGGTCTAGGCGGTAACAAGCGCATTAGTACCTTGTTCTGCCGCATTTGTAAAGTATCACCTGATGCTGGCTTAATACCAACTTGGTCTTCAAAAACGGCTATCCCTTTAGCGTCTGTTTGCGTTACAAACTGGTTTAAAAGTAGTCTTAACTGCTCACTTTCAGCTCTATCCAGCACACCGCCTTGAGCGTGCATGATTGCTTCCATTTCATAAATACCATTATAGTAATCCGGTAAGTAATCCATTAAATTGTTAGCCATCTAGCACCACCTCCCCTAGTACTGGCAGTTGTGATGTCTGATTGTTAAAAGTTAAAACTATATCATTATCAGCATTGTTTAGTTTTGGGACAGATGAATTGACCACGCCTTCAATCATCATAATTTGTGACAGCACCTTAGAGCGATAGATTGTTTGCGCATAACCACGACCTATTGTGGGGTCAACCCTATTCCAGGTCTGGCGTAGCAGCTTAAAGTAGGCTTCAATTGCCGTCTTAATGTTAGCTTTAACAATATCTACACCATGATTGCCGTCAATATTTATAGTTGCTGAAATGTTAACCGTAAAAGGTGTGGGTGCTACAACAGTTACTTGATGGTCGATTGGTGCTAGACCATAGCCATTACCCTCGCTGTCAGCAGGGTCAATGATATTTTTAACCTTTTTAACTAAGTCGGCACTAGCAGGCATTAGAGTGTTATCAACAATAACTAACTTAACTGTTCCTGCACCATTCCAGACGGGATAAACTTGTCCAGCTCCAACTTCTTTAATCTTAGACAACATAGCAAGATAGTCCGTAATGTTGCCACCATAAGCAATCCAGTCATCAGATTGTAACAATCTATCACGCAAGTGATCATCTGTTTCTTCATCCCTTGCAGGAGCCACTATCTCCGTTATTTCTGCCCAGTTTAATGAATCGTTTGCCGTAACTGGTAAAATTTGACCTATGTAAGAATTAGCAATTGTTCCTGGTTCATCTGCAGTCATTTCAGCCGTAAGATCATCGTTGACCTTTTGAATAGTATAAAAAATAGGCGTTTCACCAATACTGGCAAATTTATCGCCCATTTGTACGTTATTAATAGGATTGCCGTCAGAATCTAAAAACTTAGCTTTAACTTCCGTTTGTGTTGCTGCATATCTGGCTGTACCATGCTCAGCGGCTCTGTAATCTAAGAACTGTCCTTGCGCAGTCTTGATATATGTCTGTTTAATGATGTTAGCCCTATCTAATGACTGTTGTGCCATTACCATTGCGGCTGGCGCTAGTGCATCATATATAATCGAGCCTTCACGTTGGTCAATGTCATCTGGCACATTATCTAACATTAGATTTAGCCAATAATCAAAATCTTGTGCCATATAATTAGCAGCTAACTCGTCAGGATTCATCAAGACTCACCTCACTGTCTATATTAATATCACCAAAAACCGTTATGCATATTCCTCTTACAACTAACGTATCATTGGCTGTCTGCATCACTTCATCAAGCTTGAGATCGATGACTCTTTCGTCTGCTAGTAAAGCTTCTTTTAACATTCTTTCTACTTCAACTTTGGCAAAAGCCATATTTTTGCCAATCAAATCATTGAAATCATTACCATACTGGTCTGAATAGATGGGAAAAACTAGACGCTCTGTGCGCAGTATCTTGTCAACTGCTTGAATCATAGCTTCTTGTTCGTCAATCTTGCCACGAATACGACCATTTTCGATTTTAAAAGTTAAGGTTGGTTCATCTTCGAATGATTCGTCATCGTCATCATCTATATCGATATCTTCATCGTCCAATTCTGCATCATCAACTTCATTATCGTCATCAGTGACTACAATGTTGTCTTCGTTATCCATGACTATGCCTCCTCTCGCTCAAACAAGTAAAACTGCTGACCACCGTCCATGCGTATCATCGTGACCTTGTCACCTTTTTTAAGTCTATTGTCGAATTCCATTTCTTTAAAGGTAATATCTTCACTGACTGTTGGACGATTTCCCGATACATTCCCAATCTGATCACTGTGGGATTTAACTTCAATTTTTGCTTTGCCTGGCAGTTTAAACTTGCCAATATGCTTGCCTAGAACTATAAAGTTATCATCAATTACTATGTTGTTAGCTAATTGTACTTTTAAAGGCTTAATTGAGTTCACAACCCCATAAACCACATCAGAATATTCACTATCTTTACCACCACGCTCCTTTAGCATCTTGATTAAGAGCTCCCCAGCCATTCTGCACCTACTTTCATTGTTAAATGACAATTATAATCAGTACCAAAATTATGTTCTGCCTTTAGAATTGGACAGTTTTTCAGAGTTTTCCCAAGGTCATTAATTTTAATCGTAACTGCGTTACCGGCTACTAAATCAATATGCCCGATACAGTCAATTGTTAACTCCTTGTTAGCTCTATTTTTCTTGCGTAGCTCATCTTTAGCTTGCTTGACCATCTGCGCATGATTAGCTTTATTTTTTTTATTAATTGTTTCTTGCAATTTACCCCACTGTTCAGACGATTTACCTGCAGCACTGGCCGACTTAAAACTAGTCCGCTTAGGATCGTCTTGCTTGGCAGTAGCTGATTTCGCTTGTGATTTCTTGGTATCTTTCTGAATTACTTTGACCACATTTGCCGTATTATTAATATCAACGGCATAAGAAAAGCCGGTCATTGCCGACTTACTACCAATTATTATTTTTAACTTCTTATATGGTGCTCTGCGTAACTCCACCACATCATAATTACAGTATATGTAATACATATGCTTGGTGGCTATCCTAGTTTTGACAATCGCACTCTTGACCATATCAAAGTAAGTCTTACCATCACAAACTTCAGCCGAAACCTTATGGGTAGGCTTATCAACCACCTTGTGATTAATACCTGCACGTTTACATACATTGTTGAACCGATCAGCAATTGTTCCAGATTGCCAAACAATTGAATCTTGGTTCTTGAGATACCTTGATTTGTCATAGCACGTTACGCTCACTGTATTGTCTTCTTTTACTTCGTATTTAAAAACATAGCCATAAAAAATCTTGTGGTGGTCCCACCTGAAGGTAATGATATCGCCCGTGTAAGGAATAATTTGATGAGCATTCTGAATCAAGTCAAAAGTTAATTCGCCAGCACTAAAATTCAAGTCAGTAGACCATTTAATATTGGTCACTACTTGCCTCAAATCATATGTGGTACCTTTACCATTACTTTTAGATTTACGATACATATTACTACGACGTTTAAGCTTAAAAGTTGTGACTGTCATGCTTTCTTCACATCACTTTTTCTGACCCAACCACGTGCAGAACCATTTATGCCAACACATATTGGGAACTTATGACCAGTGGCAATGTTAATCACAGTTCTCTTAGCATTTTTTTCGTAGCCACCAGGACCATTGCCATTTGAATCCATATACAATCTACCGTTAACTACAACACTTGAGCCAACTCCGAATTTCTTTGGTGGTGAAATCCGCTTTTTACCTTTTTTTGATTTTTTCTTCTTTTTATTTTTAGAAGTAGAAACTTTGATTGCTTTAAATTCACGATACTGTTTCAATTCGAGCGTATACTTGTACTCTTCATCGTAGCCATCTTCAAAGCCATATTCAAAACTAGAAATAGTCATCGCTAAACTTATTTTGGTATTAGCCACAACAACCTGCATATGTCCTTTAGTTTTTTGGATTTTTTTAATGAAATCAATATAGTACTCTGGTTCTTGAAGCTCATCTACAGCTATATAAGTAGTCTCATTTAGTGGAAACGTACTTTCAATTGTTATATCAACCAATTTTAGATTACCCAGCCGATTAATCTCACCAAGATTGACGACCGTTTGACTCTGGTCATCTCCCTCATATTTAAGCTTTAACTCAGCCGGGTTAACCGGCAATTGGATAGTTTTGTTATTTTTATAGTATGTCAAAAAAACGCCAAAGCCATCCATTAATATCTCCCTCTATCTTTTTAGCCCAAAGATTTCTCTTGTTGAGCAATAATTTTATTTTCTAACGCCGCTAAAAGCGTATCTGCATCATACTCGGCACTACCCGAACTATTAATTTGAATTGCACCACTCTCGATTGTGATTGTCGATGAGCGGTTGTCATTGCTTGTACTGTTTCCGCCAAATCTTGCATTGGTAAGACCACTAGGTCTGCCAGATTGATTAACACTGCCATCATAGTTAGCGCCAACCGTATCAGGTGTTGCAGTAGCAATCATGGCGTCACTAGCGCTTGCTATTAAGCCTTGTGTACTGTTCATCCCAATAGCCATACCCTTACCGAGATAACCACCTATTTCAGCAAAAAGCCTTGACGGTGAGTGAATTTTCGCTTTAGCCCGTGCGGCACGATCTGCCTGGGCAACTAATGCATCAGCGGCGGCTGCAACTTCGCCTACTGCTGACCGCATTCCAGCTGCTAATCCTTGTCCAATCATTGCTCCTGCGCTAAACATCGGACCAGCTCCTGCTTGAGCTATTGCAGCCGCTCGACTAATCGCGGATTGAACGCTTGCTAAAAATTCAGCAGTTTTTGCTCTGCCCATTCTAGGACCCGGAATCGGTCTAACTGTAGGCATTATTGGAGTCGGCACTTTTGGTCGTGCTACTTTAACATGGATTGTTTTGACTTTAGGCATTGTTGGTTGTGGCACCTTAGGTCTGGCTACCTTAGCGTGCATAGTTTTAATCTTAGGTGTCTTAGGCGTTGGTACCTTAGGCTTGGCTACCTTAGCGTGTAGAGGCTTAATTTTTGGAATCTTTGGCGTTGGTATTTTTGGTGTTGAATACTTCACCTTTAACGGTTTAGATTGTAGTAATTTTTGAACATCAGTAGTCGAATCTAATTCAGGCTTAATTTTCGCTTTTATTGATTTTGACTTCAAATTGTTCAATTTTGTTGGATCAGTGAATTGATAATCAACTTTAACTTTGGCTTTTTTAAGAAGCTGTTTGTTGGCATATACATTGTCCAAATTGTTGATTTTTTTGTTTTGCTGAACAATATCTGGCATCTTAATACTGTCTAAACTAGATTTAGTTGTTTTAGCTTGAGCATCGATTCCCTTAAGCGAACTAATCACTGTACCCGTTGCTTTGAATTCGTGCGCGCGATTTAAAGAATCGAACATATGACCAATGTCATTACCCGCGTCACTAAAAGCCTTACGCATCCCGCTGAAACTAAAATCACCGTTTTTAATATCGTTAATGGCAGAACCAAATGCTCTAACACTATTCCCAGCTGCCCTTAATGAATACACAAATGCTGAAGCTATGTTTATAATGCTTGTCAGCGCATCTGCAAGCGCACCAACGCCAATAGCAATGCCGTAAATAACTCCAATACTAATAGTACCTAATGCTTTACCTATTACTGATAAAACTCCACTCGCTGGTGCAAGTGCTTCACCCAAATTACTAAATGCACTACTTAGTGGTGCAAATATTGTCCCGATATTGCTAAACAAATTAGACATTGTGTTTCTAAAATTAAAAAGATTGGTCTGCCAAGCATAGACAGCTCCAATAATTAGAGCAGTCACTCCTGCAATTACAAGAGCAACAGGCCCCGTGATTGCAGAAAAGGCCCCCCCTATCATGCTACCAATTTGAGCAATTTTCTGAGACAACGTCAGTATGGCTGAAATTGTTGAAATAAAATTACTTAGACCACTTGACAATTTTTCGAAAACGCTAGCTATAGCACCGGTACCTTTCATTGCAACAAAGGCGGTTGCTAGTGCAGTGACAGCAGTTGCAACGTGCTGCAGTTGACCTGGATCTAACGAGCCAATTATTTTCAAACCTGCTGCTATTGCGGCAAGCTTAAGGCCATTAACGCCAAGTTTTAATGCTACAAACGCAGTTGCTAACATTTTTAGTGCGCTAGGATTAATTTTTGATATCGCCTGCACAACGTTGGCAATCCCAGAAGCCATGGTTAATGCAAACCTTCCAACACCTTGGCCAATACTATTAAACAGCCCTTTCAGACCTTGATTATTAGACAAGCTACTAAACAGCGTCCTTATGCTATCTCCAATATCTCGAATTATGTCAATAAATTGTTTTTTACTGAATTGGCTAGTAAAGCCTTTAATAAAGGCACTACCAGCTGTTTTTATACGATTGATTCCGTCAATTATCTTATCGGCAAAATTGGCAAAGTTTACCTTCCCCAATTTATCAGTAATGCTACTGATTGCCTTAATACCAATCTCACTTAACTTTTTGAATTGCGGCTGAACCTTGTTGGCTAGCGTCTCTTTTAATCCGTCCAATGCTTGACCAATAGTTTTGTATTGTGTGGCCATTTTACTAAAGTTAGCGTTAGTACCAGTTTTGGCAATTGCGTTAAGGAAGTCTTCCGTTTTAACCTTACCATCTTGGACAGCCTTAACTAATTCCTTAGTATTCATACCCATTGTTTTGCCGACTGCTGCCATACCTGCTGGCGTTTGTTCTAGCATTAACTTGAAGTCCTGCCATTGAACCATTGGCTTAGCCGCCATCTGGGTAGCCTGCTCAGACAACGTTTTCATAGCTTGTTTTGGATCAGTAGCAGCTGCAGCCAATCCACCAAAGCCTTTAACTAAAGCCGTGGTGTTTTTTGTTCCAACAGCAGCCAATTGGCTATATGTTTGAGCCATGTCAGATGATGAATAGATGGTATCTTGGGCAAACTTCTGCAACGAATTTTTAGCGGCATAAATTTGTGCCGGACTCTTACCAATCTGACGCATGTTGCCTTCAAATGTTGACCAAGCTACTGTTGAATCATTTAATTCACCTACAAAAGCACGAACACCATTTCCAGCAGCACCCATTGCCGAACTAATCATACTGCCGATTGCTGAACCAGCAATTAATTGCTTAAGCCCTATATTGGCTGTATTGGCACTGTGACCCATTCTCTCAATACCGGTAGAGCCTTTGTTCATTTCTGCTTTAAGCCTGTTAGCAGCGGACATACTACGCTGCATTCCCGAATTAAATCTATTTAGTACATTACTAAAAGCATCATTAATCCTAAGAGTCCCACTAATTGTAGCCATTTTTTACCTCCTTTCTATTTATATCTTCTAGCCTCACGTTCTGCTTCTTTTTGTTGCTTTTCTTCGGCTTCAACACGTAAGTCAATTGTAGCCTGTACCATTGCTTTTTCTCTTAGTGTTAAATTGCCATATTGGCTAGGTGTCCAATGATATTCGTTAATGCAGTAATAGCAATAATTGAAGTCCCGATTGGACTCAATTAGTTTTTTGCTATTTCCACAAAATTGCTTAATTTATCCGCATCAAAGCCAGAAATTTCCGAAATAGCTTCTAATAAGTCGCCGTATTCTCCCGCCTTAGCAATCATTTTCCGCAACATTTTAGCTGGTTCGGCGATACAGCCCCAGCTTTTTTGTAGTTTTTCGTCATGTAGATTAGGCACTACGACAGACTTTTCGATTAGTAAATCGGTAAACTTATTACTATCAGACTTTTCAACTTCTTGATAAGTTTTCTTGCTAATCATTCTAGAAGTCGCTTGCTTTTGCAATTGATCGAATTCTTCAGAAGTAATGCTCTGAATTACAAATGGCTCCTTATAGCCTGTAATTTTAATTTCTTTTGTCAGACGTTCTTGCTTAACATTTTCTGCTAAAAAATCGTTAACGTTGTATTCTTTTTTGATAGTCATTTATTATTTCTCCTTATAAATCAAACCCGGTGAACGGTGTTACTAAGTTAATCTGTTCAAAAGTAAAGTCAGTTTTCCACTGCATAACTCCATCGTCTGCCTTAAAGTCTGCTAATGGAATATCATTAAGGTTGACTTCACCCAAATGGATAGTCTGGGTTCCAGCCTGGCTAGTGGGATCATTAATTGTAAATGTGATTTCAAAGTAAAGGTCTTTTCCGCCTTGTACGTATGGCAAAGCGTATTTTGTCCAATTGGAACTAATTAAATAGCCCCCAATTGAACCAGTACCTTCCACGGACGTGACCTTCTTGTGCTTCCACCGACTGCCTAAGGTTTGAACATCTTCTTTATTTTTTTCCAGCTTAGCGCTGAATTCATTGCATTCGATTAATGGGATAACATTGCCGTTAATCGTGACATATACTTTCGCATCTTTAGTTGAAATGGTATCTCGGCCATTTAAAAAACTGCCTACTGTACTTACTGTTTCGTCTGCCATTTATTTTTACCTCCTAAATTATTGAACTACCATTGTCATGTAAAGCTTCTCCATCGAATCCAATGGAGTGATTGCTAAATTGACTAAAATAGAATCACGCTCATCCCCTGCTTCAACAGCAATATCATTGGTATCAAAGCCGTTAATTATCCCGTTATCTGATAGGCTTTGTAAATAACTTACGATATTAGCTTTGAACAAATCACGACCAGTTAAATTGTTCGTAATTTTGCCAATAAACATTTCTTCAAACGTACGTTTGATTCTAGTCACAATCGTATCCATTGTTCTAACCACACGATTTTTGCTAAAGAAAACTGGCTTTTCAGCAGTAATTTTAGTTAATGAATTAATATCCTGTTCAATGACTACCGCTTCATTCCGCTTAGTTGTAAAGACAATTTGTCCTTTTTCTAATGCATCAATAGTTTTGTCGTTACTGAGTTTCGGATAAGCACTAATAGCATCTGGATATTCTACATAAGTGAGTGATTTAGCGGCTGTTGCTGAACTTGATGCGCCTGCAAAATAACCCGCTGCTACTGTGGCATCTAATTCTGTACCATCACCGAGGACCACACCGTTTGCAACCGTGGAAATGCCTTCATAATTGACCTTGTCAGTTGTTACTGGGACAACACCACGTACTTTAATATCGTTGTCCTCACGTAAATGTTTAATTTCTTCTACTAACTGCTTATGAATAGGACTATCAATTGGGAATCCCGCCGTAGTGGCTACGTCATAGTCTTCAGTTTCTAGCGCATCATTAAGCAATTCAGTCATTTGTACTGGTACCGTGGTGCCACCTGTTAAATTAACAGTTATAGGATTTTGCAATTGCTCTAGTTTAGATAACATAACCGTTGGCGTATTGTTCCCCGAACTATCATCTTGTGGGCTAGGCTGTGGAGCCAACTCACCATTTACCTTGAATTTCACATAATCATTGTCAATTAGCTTCTCTGGTTTATCAACGTCAATAACTTGTTGGTCGACCAATTTTGTACCAAATAGAGTTGATACTGTAACTTTGCTGTCTTGTCTTTGCACAGAGATATGTAATTCATTGCCTTTAGTACCTGGATAAATAGCTGTAATCGTCCATGGTAAGGCAGGGTCTGCTTTAGAAGCAGGTTGTCCATCATTGTTATTAAGTAAAAGTACTGTATCGGCTCCTTTTAGCACTTCATGTAGAGTCTGCAACTCTGGCTCATTAAGGTCATGACCTAACAAAGCTTTAAAATTAGATTCATGAGTTAATTTGATAATTCCCTTTGCTCCCCAGTTAAGTTGTGTGCTAACCGGTAATAGTGTGCGTCCAATTTCAGCGCCAGTATTACCTTTACCCTTACCAACAACATTGATATAGGCACCTGGTCGGCGTTTGTTTTGTGTTTTCCAACTCATTTAATTTGTCCTTTCAATTTCTCATTTTGTAACTTTACTTCGTCTTTTTTATCAGGGTAAAACCTACCCCACACTTCGAATTTGTAAATTAGCGTATTGTCTTCTTGCTGAGTAACTTCAATGTTTCTAAGAGGCGCATAGTCTTTTAGTTCTAACAATCCGCTTAGCAAGTAATCTTCGACACGTTCCATATCAGTCTTAGGATTGTTTGGATTAGGAAAGTAGATAACTTGAAAGCTTTGCTTACGCATCTGTCTATCAAACAATTCTGGAGTAGCGATTGTACTGATTTTCTCAATAAAAAAAGACGGCTCGCTAAAACCATCTGCTTGATTTTCAGTGTAAATTATTGCATTTGGAAATATCCGTGCAATCTCGTCAGCAACACGTTCAATTATTGTCAATCATCCATCAACCTCCTCATCATATCCCAAACAACCGGTGTTAATAGCTCTGGCATTTGACTACTTGTTTGGTCCGTTGCTTTTTGTAAAAAGTGCTGACCTGGTACCCAACTAGCTTTCAACCTCTTACCAATAGCTGGCACATACTGTCCTACTTTTTGCCGGTGGCCATTTTCCACAAATGAAGCATAATTTTTACTATTCCGCAATTCGACTGTTATGTCTGAACCTGAAAAGAATGGTCCCTTGAGTTGCCAACTGCGTCTTAGATCGCCAGTTTTAACTGGTGTGTTTGCTTGAGCATTACGCTTATAAGTTTCTCCAACATTTTTTACGCTCTTTTTAACTTCAGTTTTTAATTGATCGCCTGAAACTACTGCATTAACATGTTTAGCAAATTCTTGAAACTCTTCATCATCAAAACTCCCAAATGCACTCATGCTTTTTCGTCCCTTGTCATTGCTACTTCTTGATGACTAACATAGCCCGAATATCCCTTACTTGAACGCTTGTACTTGGTAACCTTGCCATTGATATCAGTAACTTCAATTGTTGCTCCTGCTGGAATGTCAATTCCTGTTCTAATTAGAAGAGTAGCATCATATTCGTCCGTACCAAAAAACGACTGCTCACTGCTTTTTAGTCCTTTGAGGATAACCTTAGCTGGCTCATCTGAAATAATCGTTACCGGCTCACTAATGGCTATATGATGCTCATTAACTACCTTTTTGGTGGTTTTTATGGTCACCTTATCAGTCCATAACTTAGGAGCAATGTACTTTAACTTGTTAAATGCATCAATTACCATTGCAGTCTCCTAAAATGGTTCAAATCTACAAAGAAGTCGTCTGTAATTGGATTAATCTCTTGCACTTTAGCGTATATTTCTGCTGGCGAACCAAAATTAACCGATACATCACCTTCACTAATTGAATTGACCATGTCATTGTTGCAACTGGTCCAATTGTGTGTCTGAACTAATTGCACACACATTGCGGCAATCGTAGTGTCAATGTCAGGTGGTAGTTCCTCCATCGGAATGTTGGTGTAGTTTGCAACTGATCGAATTACTCGATCAAGGCTAAAGTCTATTATGTCGGCATTAACCTTGCCACTAAGCAATTGGGTGACCTTATCCTTAATTTTTTGCTTACGTTCATCGTTCATTTTTACTTCCCACTTTTGGCAGTTTTAGTACCATCTTCTAGTGATTGACCACTAACGCCTTGCGCTGGCTTATCAGCAATCACAAATTGAATACCTGCTGTCTTAGTATTTAGCAGTAAAACATCGTTGTATGATTGCTCATAGTAGAGATAGTTACCGCTTGAAGCTGCACTTGGTTGGTCGAAACCTGCAAAACTGTACTTTTCTGGAGCGATTTGAACACCGTTGTAAATTAACATCATTTCAATTTGTTTAGCTGAGTCAATGGTTTTGGCACCAACGGTAAAGTCATATGCAGTCTGCATTAAATCGGATGGGATAACCACAATCGTTACATCATCTAAGCTGTAAACTGTCCGTTGAATACTATTAGGGTCTTTTAATGTTAAGCCACGATTCAATGCTTCTGCACGCTTCAGAATTGCGTTAATCTTTGGCGTGACATACAAGTATCTATTTTGGTTTGGAATACGAGCTTCATCAAAATCAACCATCATGCTGTCAAATGCCGTTAAAATATTCTTTTCATCAAGCGTATTATTAGTAATTCCCTTACCACCATCTTTAGTTTGCTTTTCTAAGAACAGCTTGCTAAACATGTACTTATCCATTTCAGGCATTTTTTCATCTAAATTAAACCGACGAGTAATATTGGCCATTGAAACAACATAATTAGATTCATCTACGTCTGATGGGTCAACTAATGTGCTCCAATATCTTTCATTTTTGAGCTCATAAGTATCCCATTCATTGCTGTAATTTGGCGTAATGTCAGTAATAGTAGGTCTTGCTCGATTTTTACGGCCTTCTAAAATGGTTAATCTTGGTAATTTAATGTGTTTGGCGCCATCAAACGTAATCATTGAATTTGATGGTGAATTCCATAATGGTGCTGTATAAAGATGACCATCATAAAATCCTTGTTGAATTGCTTGTTGATATGCTTCTGCATAATTAATTGTTGCTGGCATTATTTATCTTCTCCTTTAAATATATTAGCCATAGTTGCTACCAAATCAGGGTCAGTCTTAGCTCCTCCACCTTGTGGTTGATAAGGCTCTTTCTGCCCCTGATCAAATAGGTAACTATCAGATTTTTGCAATGAACTAATTTGGTCATCTAGACCTTCAACTTCGCCCTTGTCGTTTAACTTAACTTCTTCCATGTTCAAGAGAGCTTTAGCAGCCTTTGTATTACGCACCTTGGCACCAGCTAAGGCTGTATCGACTGCACTGTTTAGCTTGGTCTGCTTTAATTCCTTACTCAGGTTCTCAGTGTCTTGCTTATACTTGGATTGCAATTCTTTGAATTGATTACTCAGTTCTTCGTTATCTCCAGCTTGCTTTTTTAACGCCTTTAAATCTTTATCACGCTCTGCAATCTGGCTCTGTAGCGACTCATTGGTCTTGCCTAGCTCATCTGTCTTAGCTTTCATTGCCTCAACTTCAGCACCATGCAGACCCATGACCTTGTCAATCTGTTCATCGTTTAAATCTAATTTCTTTAATTCTTCATGTTTCATCTTATTTCCTTTCTCGCGATCTTTTACGTGTGGCGAACACAAATCAAGGTATAAAAAATAAGCCTTTTTACGCCATGCTCGGGGCAAAATAAAAAGCAGCTGTTAAGCTGCTTTAATTTCTAGTTATAGATTCTCATCTTCTGGCAAACCGTATTTTTTGTTTGCCGCTTTTATTTGTTCTCTCAATTTTCTGTTGCGCTCATTATCAAAAGCTGATTTAGGAAGGTTCTTAGCAAACTTAATCAGTTCCTCTGTCTGCCTTCTTTCTTCCTCGGTTTCTGGATGATCTCTTCCAATTACCTTGCCACCGGTAGGTAAGTACCAGCGCAAGTCTGAATAAGGCTCTTTCCTAGTCAATTTCTTCAACCTCCAATATTATCTGTTCACCTTTAGTATAGCCCTTTAGAATTTTGAATTTTGTGTTACGTCCAAATAGTACCTCTTTTTCTTCGGCCAATCCATAATCTGATAAATCAACGCCACTTTTACTACTTCTAATAATAATTTGAACGTTATCATTTTCATCATAGATTCCCTTACTTGTAGAAATGTAACTAGGCTCTGCTACTATTGTGCCTGGCTTTCTTTCCCTCAAAAAGTCAGTCAGTTCTTCTTCATTCCAAAATCTAAGTGATCGTTGCAGTGGCTTGTCTGAGTGATATTTAGGTAACTTACCCAAAGCCGAATCAAGATTTATAATATTTTCTTTGTCATAATCACTTAATTCTAAACCTTTTCGTAATTTATCGTTAATATCGTAAGCCCAAGATGAAAGATAATTAGTCAGTCCTTGCTTTTCAGGGATTGTTAGTTTTGCTGATGATCCAATTTTCCAAGTGTTATCAGAATACTGTTCTTTCCACTTGTTGAAGGTCATATTTTCAGCATATTCACCCTTGCTGGTTTCAGGATCACGAGCCCAGCGTTCAGAACTGTCAGGCAGTCCTTCAATGTAAGGCATTGTGGTACATCTGCAATATGGATGTATTAACGGATAGTTCAATCCTTCAACTTTGTCTTTTAAATCAAAAATTTTCTCATCTAAATGTGCACATTCTTCACACGTGTGTGCTTCTAAAGTGGCCAAATATTGATACTGTTCAACTCCTTCTTCTTTGTAAGCATCAGCTGTTGCAGTTTCGGCAACATGTCCCATTTCAGTAATAATTAACCTGTGCAGCTGGTAATCTTCAACATCTTTTAAGCGTTGGCGCATCATTTTAAATATCTGCTCATGGGAATGGCCCAACGCAGAACCACGCAACAATGCATCACCTAACTCATTTGGCAGTATTTCCGTGTAATTCTTCCATATACGTTTTGAAAAGTCACTGCCACGCCATGGTTTACGCACAATTGCTTTTACCTGGTACTCATTTACGTTAGCAAAGTTACTGGATAATTTAGCTTTCTCCAATTGCGTCAGATAAATGCTGTGCATGTAAGTTTGCTTAAATTGGTTAATTAAACTATTCTCCAATTTATTTGTTTCAGATGTAGCGTATTGAGCTAATAGACTGGTTAATTGCTCGTCTATGTTCTCAAGTCTTGATAATTGACTTTTGAAATATTCGGCATCTAGTTCTTTATCAAAGCCACCTTCTTTAGCCTTACGCTTGAACTCCTTCAATGTCAGGTGCCAATCACGAGTACCAATTGTGCTCAAGATTTTACGAGCATCTTCTTTGCTGATTTTTTGATTGTTGGCATAACGATTGAGCCAGTATTCAACTTCCTGCTCTAGTATTGGCTGAACCTCTTTTAAACGAGCCCTCATGGCTGACTCATATTCAGCAGTGTTCTGGAGTTGCTGTTCTTTTTCATACAAAAAACGACGTTTCCAATAATCAACTTCTCTCTTGGTCGTCATTATTGTCACCGCCGCCGTTTAGGTTGTCAGGGTTACAGGGTTACCATACTCATCATTACGATTCTTAAGGTCTTCCTGTTGGTCTTTCAACTCTTGCTGCCAATCTTCAACTATTGGGTTAGCTTTAGCGATTGCTTCTTTACTCGTCCAGTTAGCTAATTGACTGACCACTTGAGCTCGTTCAACATCGTTTTGGATAGCTGTTCTGGTCCAAGTTTGATTAATCCGTTTACTATCCGCATCTGGAACATTCAGCCAACGCAGGATAGCTCTAACTAACTCGGTTAATGCATCTCTGAAGTAAGCTTCGGTTTTAGCTGCTTTTAGTTCAAGGTGAGAATACAGCATCTTAATTGCAGTCCCAGTTGCATTGTTAGTCTTAAAGTCCGTTGGGTCAATTCCTTGTGCATGAACAAATATGTTGGTCTTAGTTGTTTCTAGCATTGAGTTACGGGCCTCAGTTGGAATATTAATGGCTAATTGGTCAACACCTGAATCATTGCCACTGCCCATACTCCTAACTTTAATGGACTTATACCGTTGGAGGTCTTCCCTAAATTCATCCAAATCTTGACCGTCGTAATTCTTTAAGATTAAAAATATTTGTTGAATATCATCTAAATCATTAACGTAGCCGTTATAGATTTTGTCATAAACGTCAATTAAGCCCTTGTAATGAAACAAATCAGGTTGCTGTTCCTTGTTCTTAGGAAACGCAATAAACGGTATCCGTCCCATACCATGATGATTAACACTTGAAGTACCTGCGGCATCATCAGTTGACGCATCATAAATCGTAAAGCGATCATTAATTGGCTCTAAATTGTTAAATTGCTCGTCACGTGATTTAAAAACCGTGACTGTTTCATCATCCCAATATTCATGTACCCAGTAAGTTTTAGCGGTTTCTGGCTCAAGTTCTTTATATGAGCGCCTCAAGGCAACCAACTTACGATTTAAATCAGTTGAGTATATCGGTGTAATCTGGTCCGGTGGCACAATCGCATATCTAAACTGGTTATTTTCATCAAGCCAATAATGTAGCCATGCTATACCAGCATTAGCTGCATCAACAACCAATTCATTTAATCTTAAAGCAAAGTTGTCGCCTAAAGTATCTTTGATTTGGTCATTTAGCTTATCTTCACCCACATCAATAGTTGGTGGCTTGGTAGCTAAATAGCCTGCTTCTTGGTCAACTAGCAATTGATGAAAGTTAGAACTCACACGGTTATCAGCTGGCCTTAACGGATTTTTGCTCTTCTTTGCCGCATCGTCATCTTTAGTTTTAGACTCACCGTTGTTTTTTATTGTGATGTCATTCTCATTGAGGTAATAACTTTTAGATTTAGCATATTTAGCATTAAAATTAACTCGCCTTGTTTGCGTGTTTTGCAGCAATTTTTTCATTGCTTCTAATTCCATTTAATAAAACCTCCTTTCCTGATTAAACTTTCAAGAGCATATCGGGTCGCATCCATAGTATGGTCGTTGCCATCAGGATAACCTGACTTGTAATTGCCATTCAAATCGATTTCAAATTCATAACTAGTAAATTCACGCCAGGCATCGGGACAACGGTTGGGGTCAATGATAATTTCACGTAAATCTTCCAGCCACTTGTAGCCGTGATCACGTGAACCTCTGCCTTTGATTGCACCATAAATGTTCAGTCCCTGGTCTTGGTATTCCGCAATCATATCAGGGGAGGCTGAATCAGCTGTTAATGGTTCATTTCTGGGATTACGTTGCTTTATCATTGCAACAGCGTCACGCACCTTTAAGCCAACACGTTCGAACTCATCAAAAATGAAAACACGACGTCTTGCTGAATCCCAATAAATCTTGACGAATGCCGTCGGGTCCTTAGCAAAACCAAAGTCCAAGCCGTAGTAAACCTTATCGAACCTAGAAATTTCATCGTCTGTAATTGGTCTGGTAGTGATATTGTTGAATACTTCCGCACCTGTACCAGTGACTTCGCCCAAATACTCATGTCGATAGGCTTTCTCATTGTCTTTTTCAAGCTGTTTCGCATCAGCAAGGAATTCGACTCCAAGCCAACTTTTAGGCACTGAACGATAATCTGACAGGTTCACTAGTGTATCGTCACGCATTTGTTCACTATCAACTGCTTGATTAACCCAATTAGATTGTCTGGCTGGTGGGTTGTATGAATAAAAGGTAATAATACCAGACCCACCACGACCAAGAGATTGGTTAATTGAGCGAATCTCTTCCATTCCTTTAAACTCCGTTACCTCTTCGAAATGCTTGAACTTGGTGTAACCTTGTCTAAACGTTTGCGACTTTATCTTACGTGGGTCGTCTGCACCCTTAAATCTAATCTGTTGACCGGTTGGTTTAAAGGTTAATTGCATCGGACTAACTGACGATTGCCAGTATTCATCAACGTGTAAAAGGTCAATTGCCCACAAATATTGCTCAAATACAGAATCACGTAATGTGTTTGCCACCTTACGAAGAACAATTGCATTAGCATCTTTGTCTTGCATAATTCCTAAAACAATCATGAGCGAAATAAAAGAGGACTTGGTCGAACCACGTCCTCCTTTGAGCCAATAATTGGCATGTTTTTTGTTATGAATATCCCAGAAAAGTCTATAGAATGCGGGCGAGATATTATCTTTAAGACTCACTTGCATTGTCGTCCTCCTTTGGAATATTGAAATTGATGTTGACTGTCGTGTCTAGATCATCACTGTTTAACTGCTCAACTTTATATTCAGCCATCTTAGCTTCGGCAATCATTTTACGCAGTTGCGCATTAGAAATAGGGTCACTTGGATACCGTTTAAGCAATTCTTTAGCAGCAGTAATTCTGTCTTTAGCCGAAACTTCAATACCCTTAAAAATGCCCTTAGCAGTCGCTACAGTCTCCGTTTGCTCGCCTCGCATAACTGAAGTTAAGTACTCGAAGATCTCTTTCTGCTTAGCAATCTTTTTGCTTTCAATTTCTTTTTTTCGCTCTTCCATGTAAGAAATAATTTTAGGTTTTTTAAGGTTTTCAGCACCAATAACCCCAGCCGTTTTTTTGCTGTAACCAGCTTTAATTGCGGCGTTTGTGGCATTACCAGAAATCAAATATTCATCTGCAAACTTTTGCTGTTTTAAGTTTAACTTCAAGTACTTATCACCTTCTTTCTGAGCATAAAAAAAGCCGAACTTATTAGCTCGGCTCTGAAGCACTTGTTTAAACTTCTAATTTGGCTTTTAAAGCTTCCGTTAGAAGAGCAGAAAAATTAACGTGCTGCTCTTTTCCCAATTTAACAAGATACTCAGGCACAGAAACGTTTTTTCTGATTGTTTTAGGGTTTTTACGCCGATATTCATCCATGTCAACACTGACAATTGTCTTAATGTCATCTTTATCAGTTTTAATAGCATCCAAATCAGACGCTAGTGGATACTCTGTTTTATCTTCAAGGGCCAATCCGATTAGATCTGCAGCCATCATCAGTGCTTCTTTCATGTCTTCGCCTTGAGTCCAGCCGCCTTCAATATCAGGAATTTCAACAGTATAGCCTTTTTCCTCTGGGTGCAGGACGACTGGATACACTAAAACTTTTTCCATTTTTACAACCTCCTATGGGGTATGAGAAACAAGGGCTTATTTAAGCCCTGCTTCTCTAAGAATTGCTTGTTCCAACCCTTTTTTTAGTTCCTTTGCATGTATTGGAACGAATACAGTCACGTTAGTATTAGAATTGTAGAGCTTCAAATGTGAACCTCTTTGTGACTTTTCTTTAAAACCGTTACTTTTAAGCAATTTCACGATTTCTTTGGGTTTCATCGGCATCATCTTTTACCCCTTTCTTTACTGTTTTTATTATACACATTTTTGTGTATAATGTAAATAGGAGAATAATATTTTTACTAAGATATTTTAGTAAAAATACTTTTCATTTTTCGATATATAATTCTGCTAATTTTTATGTTTGCCTCTTAATTCACTCACATCATTTCACCACCTCCTGATTTTGAACATTAAAAAAAGCACCCCATTAGGTATATAGAGTGCTATTGCTTGCTTCATTTTAAATATTTAGATAAGTCTACCCCATTATCTGAAGCCATTCTCAAAGTTTCTTCCATGTCATAGCCGTAATCTGTAATAGTGATATCATACATAAAATCATGGACTTCATCAGGCTTTGCTGTTTTACTAAAAGTGAAAAAAGCTCCTACAAGACCTAGCCATTGCAAAACAATTAAAAAATCTTTATCTGAATATACCCAAAAATATATGCTATTATCAATTGATTTTTCCAAATGATATTCTATTTTTCTTTTTTCACTGAGATACTTAAAATAAATAATCAAATTTTCTTGTTTTTTTGTGTTCATAATTAAAAAGCCGCCCTAGGTTTCATACATTTTGATACAACTAAAGTTCCATCAGAAATAGCATTTCCAACAAGTTCAACATATCCATGATTACCTACTTTTGGAATATAGACATTTTTAGTCCAAGCTTTACCTATAACCTCATTATCTCCATGTGCCACTTTTACATTTCTTGTCTTACCATTATAATAATGTACTCTTAATTTCAAATTTAATGTATAAAAAGAGAATATCGGATTAGTCATTTTAATGTATACATAAAATTGATTTCTACTGACATGAGTAACTTTTGAAATTCCTGCCGGACCAGTCATTGTAGAAAACGTTTCTGCTGAATTAGTATTTTTCACCGGTCCCATGGATTTGGTGTTCGACTTAACACTTACTTTCACACTACTTTTTGCTGCTTCAATCTTGTTGCCACTTAAAGATAACAAAGAAATAGTTAACATCATAGTAACTAGTACCAATAATCTATTTATTTTTTCAATACATATACCTCTATTTCTATAGAACTATATTTATATTGTAGCATATTATGTGTTATTTAAATAATTATATAATGATTTTAATTGGTATATGTATTGTTCTTACTATCCTCGTGCGCAGTAGGGAGTTACGTATCGCTATTGCGGCAGCAAGAATCGAACCTACTTACAACCATTACCGCAGCTCTTTGCTTTGTCTTTGCATTTAAGGAGGTACCATCAATGAGGAAAAATTTATAGATATTTATAGATAAAGTATCATCGAAAGACAATTCCCTAATCTTTCGACAATACCATAATACAATAGATTATGACCGCTTGACTGTCGCTCTTTGACCGCTCTTATGTCGTTTAATGACCGCTTTTTGAAATTCCCTCAGCTGTTTCTAAACTCTCAAAAACTTGTAAATCTTCAATTGATGAACCATCTTCTTTTCGCCAGAAATCAAAGCGTTCAGCGAATTCAACACATGCATCATTCTTTACCTCATTAAATCTGGTACTTTGATATCCCAACTTAGACCTAATTCGGTCATTAGACCAGTGTTTAATAAAATACAGATAAAGGATAGTCCCACTAATGTGGCTGCAACTACTGATAGTATGATCTACTGCCAGCACGCAAGCTTGAGCATCAAGATTAGCTGTCATTCGCTCGTCTTGATGATTAAGCCCATCATGTCCGCCAACATTGTTAGGGTCAAGTGTTGGACTAGATATATCACTCAAATGTTTGTTGGCCAGATTAAGATAATGACCAAAGTCTTCTGTAAAAAAATCCTTAACTGCCTGTGCTGTTTTGGCTTTATCTAACTTCGCTTTTTTAAACAAAACTAATTGTTCAACTCCAATCATCATCCTAACCAACTTATTTTTTATTTATCTTACCGTTAACAATATACAAATCACCCAAATCAATGTCTTGCCAATTATACTTATTTTTATTCTTAATCAGTTCATACCCTGCATGGGATAAATTTATCTTTGTACCAATAAAAGATGGACAATTGACCATATAACTGTAGCCAGTGTAAGTTGTACTGTAGATTTTGGCATAAGTTACTTCGCTTATCGCTAAATACTTAAATTGTGGATGAGCAACAAGCTTATTTTCACGAATAACCTTTAAAATCACATCGTCTGAAGTATCCATTGCTTCAGCAATACTCCTTATGCCGTATCCTTCGTCCAACAGTCTTGCAACATTGTCACGGTATCTATCGATTTTTGTTCGGTTCTCAAGTCCTTCAAGTTTGTTACGTAGCTTTATTAACATTTCGTCATTTTCAGGAATATAGCCCTTATTTTTATATTTATCTTCAAGATAGTGTAACAAGTTATATGGTATAGTACTGCTCATCACTAATCACCTTCCTCATTCTTCATGCCACAAGGCTGTCACTTCTACTTGTGGCTTTTCTCCGTACCATTTTTCAACGGTCAAATCGACTACTTGCTTATCGTCTCTATATAGCCCTTCGCTTATGCACACAGCCTTGTGCAATGCGTGATTAACTTTCATCTTGGGATTAAGCCCATCTAGCACAATCTTCGCTATATTGTCGCTATCAGGCTTTTTAGTTGGTCTCTCTTCCCCGCTTAAGCACCTTGCCCTGCGCTTTTTTGAATAAGAAGTCGGTATTCCAAAATACACTTTGATTGAAATAGCCATATCCTGCGATATTGGCTTATTTATGTTGTGTTTTTGCCTAGCTGCCTGAGCACTGTACCTGACTTGATTTTCATAATCATGAGTATCATCTGGAGTGTAGGTGATTACATGACCATTTTGCCTAGAAAATCGTGGTCTTGCTTTACTTTTAGGTTCCCCAGGGACAATAAACTTCAAATAACGCTCCATAGTTTCCTCCTAGAATGGCAAATCATCGTCACTAATATCGATTGTGTCGCCTGAACCGCTAAATGGGTCTTGCGGAGCACTATTATTGCTGTTACCTGTATTGCCACCACTGCTACTATAACCGCCGTCATTCCCCGTATTTGCGCTATTCTGCCTATCCTTTTTCGACTCCAACAATGAAAAGCTATCAACGACTACTTCAGTCACATACACCTTCTGTCCGTTTTGGTCATCGTATGATCTAGTTTGAATTCGGCCATCAATACCAACAAGTGACCCTTTTGACGTAAAGTTACAGAAGTTTTCTGCAGCCTTGCGCCAAATGACACAACTGATAAAATCAGCTTCTCTTTCACCTTGAGCGTTAGTATACTGACGATCAACAGCAAGAGTAAACGTAGCAACCGAGATTCCACTCCCAGTAGTACGTAATTCGGGGTCACGTGTTAAGCGACCAGTTAATACCGTTCTATTAATCATTTTGGCTCTCCTTTTTTCTATAAGAATAGTAAGCAACTACTATATTTTCGATAAAGAAAAACGCTGAGCATAGTGGGGCAAACAACGCTATTTTACTTTGCCATATGAAATAAGCAATTACAGCAACCACTAAAAATACGCCCCAAGCTTTCGTATTACTTGCCCTTTTTTCAAATTTACTTTGCCAATCATTATTTAATTCCATTGATTACCTCAATTCGTCTAAGCTGATACCTAACGCATCAGCAATTTTACATACTTTACTAAAGCCAGGTTCCTGCCCAGCAAATTTATATTTTTTCAATGTTTCATAATTTACATTAGATTCCCTGGCTAATTTTGCTAAAGACCAATGCTTTTTATTTAAAACAATTTGTATTTTATTCCACAACATCTTGTACCTTCGTGTATAATAGTACATATATTTAGTATTGAATTGATTTTTTAAAAGGAGATTTTTTATGGACCCAGAAAATCCACTTAATTTTTTACCTCAAAATACTCAAGAACGATTGATGAACCCTATTGCTAAAAATATTGGTGACACCTTAGGTGGTATTTCAGAATTATTATTATCGCCAATAAACTTAGGCACAACATGGGCTAATGCATATATAAGAAAATTTAAGCAGTCAATTATTGATAATGTAAATAAAATTCCTGAAGAAAATAGGAATTTTTCTAAACTAAACTTAGCTATGAAAACCATAGAGGATTCTAAATATCAAATAAGTGATGATAACCTAAGAGAAATGTTTGCTAAACTTATTGCTGCTTCTATAGACAAAAGGAATAATCAAGGATTATCACCTAGATTTTCAAATGTTTTATCACTATTCGGTCCAGAAGATGCTAAGTTTCTTATGCAAATTTCTACTAATAATTTGAATAGCATACCTACTGTTATATTTTTTAACCAGATAGATAGCCGTGGTGCAGGCAATACAGAAGGAGATCATTTTATTGCTCCAAATTATTCAACAGCTTGTTGGTTTCAAAATGAACTAAGTTTAAATAATTTTGTGTCGTTAGGAATTATTACTCAAGATGATGAAACATATTTGACAGCTGATATAAATGAGTCATTCTACGATTCTGCTAAAAAATCAAATGAATTTTTAAGCTGGAGTAATTGGGTCAAATCCTTAAATCCAAGCTCAACTCCAATTATTAAAAAGGGGCTTATAGAATTCACAACTTTTGGTAAAAAACTAACTCAAATCGTTATACAAAATTAATTAAAAATTTGATTGCTTCAACCTGTTCGGCTGTAAAAACTGTACGTCCATAAGTAGCATCTTCCCAAACCAATTTTCCGTTTTCATCTATCTTAAACGTACCAATTTTATCGGATTGTGTCGTTTTTTTATTTTCCATTTTTATTTACCTCCGTATCTTCGAATTTTTCGTTTTCATCAAGCGGGTAGTTATCCGGCACGTGCCCTCGAAACACGTACTTTCCGTCGTTGTTTTTGCGATATAGTTTTTTAACGTGTGTCATTGCTAGTCCTCCTTTAAGTCATGCACTTTCATTACATCTACATCATTTAAAGTTAAAAAACCTTCGACTAAATAGCCTTCAACGCACGAGTAAGAACAAAAACATGTTGTTTCATCAAAAACGGCGCCTTTCATAACCCAAACATCGTCATTCTCACTTAATTCTCTGTCGCACAATTCACATCTTATTTTTTTCATTGTTAATCCCACCAGACATCATCAATATCTTGCACATTGTCGGGTACTCGCCGATATTTAAATTTGGGACTACTAACCCAATTTACCTGCACACGATAGTCGTTAGTTAGACTGCCTTTTACAGTGATCGGGTCGCCACGCTGGATAGTTAGCAGTAAATCGCTGACTCTTAAATTCGTTGTAATGCACTCGGCTACTACTTCATCGCATCGAACAGACATGCGAGTGTAAGTCCAACAACCATCTTCAAACATCTTTTCTGCATCACTTGCCATAAAGCCCGTTAATGTTACTTCGTTAACCATTGTTAATCCCCCATATACTTCTTTTCAAAATCCACAAAAAACTGATGTGCCTTTTGTAGTTCTTCTTGTTCTTTTCTTTGAAAAGCGCCAATACCATGCTCACAGTCGTATTCGTATTGTCGTTCTGCCCTCTCGTGCCATATTTTTGAGTAGATGCTGTCCCAGTCAGACGCCCACTTATAGCCTTGAGCGCTTGTCAGCGATTCTCGTAAAATCAATGACATGACCCTTGTCTCCTTCCTGCATTCTGCTAACCAATCTAGCGTGGTATGTTCGGTAGAGTTCATCCATGCTCAAGTTGGTGGTCGTAATAATGCGCTGATTGCTTTCATAAATATCGAAGATAGTGTCTTGCACAAAACTGGTAGCTTCACTATTGGCACTCTCAGCGCCCAAATCATCTAAAACTACCAAATCGGCTGCTTTAACTACATCAGTCACATGCTTAGGTGACCAAATGCAGGCTTTGTCGTTAAACCAGTTTTTCATCTCTCGGATTAATTTATTGACACTTAGAAATAGACACTTCTGCATTGGCTCTGCGTTGTCATTAACGGCGTTTAAAATAGCCATAGCTAAATGAGTCTTTCCAGCTCCAGCATTGCCATAAAACAAGCTATTCCCCTTTTTGTCAGGATATTTAAGATATGCTCCTGCAATTAGTCGAGCACTCTGCTTTGCTACTGCCTCGGTAGAATTGTTTTGTGCTTTAAAATCATCAAAAGTGCAGCTGAACACATCTCTACGGTCAACTAATGACGCCCTCTTTAAAAAGCCCTTGTTTTGCTGTATTCGCAAGTTCTCATGCATCCGTCTATCCTGTTCTTGGATTTGCTCATGCTGGCAAACTTCACAGAATGGTGTTACTTTGTCAATTCCGCTTAGATAGACTAAGTGGCTTTCGGGATGCTTAGGGCACGTCTTATCCGACTTACGGAGGCGATGCTCAATCATCCTGATAGTTTCCTGTGTAATTCCTGTCATTTTATCCTCCTAGAACGGTAATTCATCCTCATTAACGCCCTCAATCTCACCGTTAGTAAATGCATCTGGAGCAAAATCAGCGTGTTGGGGTACATTCGGCGTTTTTTCGTTGAGATACCCCTCAAACTTAGTCCCAAACAGCGTTTGAGGTCGGAGATACTTATTCATCTTAGAATCGTGTAGCCAAGTTGCGCACTTGTTTTGGATGACCATTTTGAAATCTTCTAATGAGTACCCTTCTTTGACCCGTGCATCTATCAATCGCTTGCTGAACGCAGATGATGACTTGTACTTAGTGCCTGCCTTCTCGTTAAGATAGTCAATCACTTCTTTGTAGATAGCTGGTTCTGCCTTGGCGGAACTATATATATCTTTATCTGTAGTAGTCTCTGTGTAGTCTCTGGTATTGGTGTGGTCATTCTGTCCATCTCCATGTGGACATTTTGTCACTATCGAGCGGCCATTTTGTCCACATGCATTGCTCATTAAGTCATTCAGTGCATCTTCATCAATCGAGTACCATTTGGTCTTATCAAATCCTGCTTTATTAAAATTTCCAGTTAAAACAATCCCTTTTTCCTCTAGATTGTTAAAAATTCTTCTAACAGTTCGAACCGATAACCATGGAAAGTTATCTTTTTGCCAATTTTCAAACGAGTTGTAAATCCACATTCTGCTATCAATTTTTTTAGCTATGTTTGAATGCAGCCAATAATTTAATTGTTGCAAAACCATTGCTTCTCTATCGCCATTTGACCCTAGTGCAACTGCGAGGTCAGTATCAATGACAATCGGGTGTTTGCTGTATAACCATTTTGCTTTCATTTGATTACTCCCCTACCTGTTGCGTGTCTAACCAACTCTTATATAGCTTCCTAGCGTAAATTTGCTTATAAGCTTCGTGACTTTCGCCACCTAAACTTTTAATCGTTGCTGCACTATCGGGGTTACCATTAATAGCTTCTGCTACCACTTGAACTAGTTTGACAGTGCCCTTTTTGTCAGTAATTTCATAATCCAATAATTGTTGGTCAGTAAATTGTGGCTTTGCTGGCTGTTTTCTAGTTGATGTTGCTTGCCGTGATTTAGATGCTTGCTCATTGCTCTTCTCCTCAGGTAAATCCTCCCCTGCATAGACACTTAAGCCTAAGCCAGCAATTGCTAAAGCCTTTACCAAAGCTCGTTGTTGCGTCTTATTAATGTCAAAATAAGTTGCTTTAGATAAAGCTTTGTTGCGGTAATCCATGACAAACAATTTTGAACTGTAATCTTGTCCCTCAATGGTCACTACTGCTTCAACTTCATATCCAGCAGCAGTTTGCCGATAATCAACATCCCTACCTGTTGCTACCCAACCATCTTTAGTTAAGACATACTCAGGAAATTCTGTAATTTTGTAATTTGCATCTGGATATGCTCGCTTAACAAGTTTCCATGCATTCGCCCAGCTAAGATAATCTAGCCTGCCCTTTTTATCCAAATAAGGACTAACGTCAATTTCCGATAAGGTAGCAAAGACACTCTTTTTATCTTCCGTCATTGTGCTACTCCCCCTTAGCTAATTACTGTCTTACGGTTAGGCTTCAAGTGTGCTCCTGCAACTTCTTTACCGTCTTTCAAGTCCTGATAAATCTTCTTTCGGTCAATCTTGATGACTTCTTCTTTAATCTTGTATTCCTGCGGTAATAAATTACCATCTGAAACAATTGTCTTATCCCGATAATTGCGTGGCTTTAAGATATGATTCTTAGTTTGCAGCTTCTTTATTTTGGCTTCGTCTAAGATACTGGTCATATACTCTTGCAAGTTGTTAATACGATTTTCATTAAAATGCTTCTGATCGGTCAGCTTTCTAATCTTTTGCGTTAAGAAATCATCTTCAGCACAGCACTTTTCAATAACAGCTGCTAAGCTATCTAGCTTTTCATCACGTGCTAATTCAAGTGAGTCAAGCGTGTCTTTCATTGCTACAGGGTCAAGGTCATCTCTATCCATAATCTGCTTAATCGCATCATTAATTTCAAAAAGTTTCATTTGTGTTATAATCTCCTTAGTTGTTATTTTTTTAGATTTGAGCCCGATTGCCGTCGGACTCTTTTTATGTTCCGGGAATCAACTCCGGTTGCGATAGTAGACAAATCGTTAATACCAGCCCAACAATGACTAGTAATAATGAGATTGTCAGTGACTTTCTGGTGTGCAGTTCGATGTCTGTGTAGGTGCTTAAAAAGTTTGCCCATTTTTTCAATATCCTTTCAATCATGGTAATTTTGCATCCCAGTCTATTTCTAATTGGTGTTCTTCCATCCATTTGGCTCCCCTATTCTCAAAAATAATTGTTGTCTTTCCATTCTTAGTGCGTCGAGGATGGACTACCCAACCGCCATTTTTAACGTCCACTTCAGGATATGCGTCAAAAACAAACGTCCGTATCCACTCAGGTGCTCTATTTCCGCAATAATTTTCGCTAAATTCTTTCGTCTTGATGGTTTTGCCCACCAGTGACTCAGCTGGAACGTAACCACGCTCCTTCATGATTGCATCCATAGCGGTAATTAGCGTAGTAGTTGGAATTAGCAATTCAATGACATCTTTCGTTTCCATTAGTTTTCTTCCTTTCTTGATATAATTAAGTCATCTCAACTAAGGAGGTGATTATATGAAACTTGATCAAGACTGCATTCGTGACGTTTTGCTCTATCTTGAGCAAAACCTTCAAAATAATAGACCACTACATCTAAACGCTATTGTTGAAACAGATACGCTTAGAAAATATGATAGAGAGACTATTTCAAGCGCATTATCTATGCTTTTAGATAGAGGCTATATTGAAGGTAAGCCGGCACCAACATTAGGCTTTGGTATGCTCGACTTTATAGTTGATAATGTAACTATGTCTGGATACAATTACTTAGAAAATATTAAGTAGTTATGACTGATATTGTTCTCACTGAGCAATATCATTTTTTGAATCATTAATAATATTTTTTAATCGTTCTAGATTAAGCTCTTCTGGCTTCTTAATTTTGAATTCGGTTCCATCAATCCACACATAAATCTTTTGTGACAGACCACATTCCTTAGCTATTCCTGTTAAAATTCTTGAATATTTTTCATCAATCAAAGTTGCCCGTTTTAGTTCATTTGGCTCCAATGACATTGTGGCTAAAGGTACTTTGCTGTTGTCTCTATCATGAGCATAAAAGATAACGCCATAACTTTTTGTATTTTGTTTTAAAATTTTCGAGTAATCATTTGATTGCTCTTTTTTAGTGCTGTCTTTTCCCATAACTACACCTCTTTAGCTTCATAACGATCAAACCATTCTTGCTGATTTGCTAAATCTAATGCCTTTTCTGCAACCTCACGCCATAGATGAGCTGAACCATACTTAACGCCATCTATTTCAGTAAATGCAGTATTGTCTTGCTGTGCCCACTCAACTAATTGCTCAAGTTCAGCAACATCATTCATCATTTCTTTATCGTGCTTATCAAATTCTTCTTTTGTATACTTCATATTTGAACTCCTAAATTAATATTCCTTTTCCCAAACTTTGTATTTAATGGCGAAGTCCTTAACTACGCCCATATAAATTTGTAGCAGCCGTTTATCGTCAGCAAGTACATCTAATCTGTTGACTTTTTCAATAGCTGATTTACTTGCTCCATTTAGTGCCATAGTTTTACGCTTGTTGGTCAATCGCGTCTTTAGACTTGAACCAGCTCGCTCATCAGTTTCTTTATAAATATCTGATTGGATCTGCTGATATGCTCCAAATCCACCTTCTGTTTTAGCCATTTTATGAATAAGGCTCTGCGCTGTTTTACGCCAGCCGGTCGTACTCAAGCTAACAATCTCAGTAATATTGTCTAGCTTATGGTCAACCTTTTTGATTGCCAATTGTTGTTCAGCAGCATTATCAAAAATCTTTTTGAACATTTGCAAGTCCGGGCTTAGTTCATCAAACATTGATACATCATTTTTAATTGTTTTTCTCATATTGAAGTAGTTATCTACCAACTCATCGTATATGTCCCATGCTTTGTCATCATCTAAGATTTTCAGCAATTTAGCATAACCACGTTCGGATAAAAGATAAACATTCTTTGAATTGCTAATTGTTTTTGCTGAAAATTTAAGGTCGTTCAAAACGACCTTAAATTTGTTGCTCGTCAAAAGATCAATAACGTCAATATTATTTTTAAAACGACCAATATTTCGATTAATCAATTCATTGATACGCTTAGTAGTACTATCGTGTATTTTTGCAATGTCTTTAACAAGCATTGCCTTTTTGTTCTTGCCAAATCCACCTTCAATTCCAGTAAACTCAATTTTTCCGATATGTTCTTTCCCAATAACTTTTAAATCATTCATTGACTTTATCCTTTCTAGCTAAGCTAAATAAATACTGTGTAGTTACTCCAAGATAATCTGCAACTTCTTGCAATGAGTCTGCTCTTGGAACACTTTTATTCCATTTACTAATCGAGCCATTTGATAGACGTAAGTCTTTTTCTATTTGATAAATCGACTTATCATTTCGATTAGCAACAGTTTTAACTGCTGTATATAACGACATATTTTCGCCTCTCTTCTAAAAAATCTAAAATTTTCTAAGAAAATATACATTCTTCATTGACACGGTACCGAAAATATTCTATTATTAAAGCGTAACAAATAAGGCTCTAATAGCCGTTTTCGGTATTGATTTTTTGAATGCTTTCATGCTTCCCTAAGCACACTTAAATATTAACACCGATTATTTTCGAAGTCAATAATAAAACACAAAATATTTTCGGAGATTAATATGGAACGTAAAAACAAAGCCACCGTCTCTACCATATATAGTAGAATTTATGAGTTAGCAAGTCAGCATAAAATTAGCCTTGCGGAGCTTGAAAGGTCTTTACAATTTTCTAATGGAATAATTTCAACATGGAAATCGTCCAACCCTTCAATAGACAAAATATCGAAAGTCGCTAAGTATTTCGATGTTTCCACCGATTACCTTTTGGGCAACACTGACGATTCCTCACCTGTTTCTAAAGATCATCACGCAGTAGACATAGAAAACGACGAATTATTATCTTATCGCGGTCGCCCTATTCCAGATGATTATCTAGATATTATAAAAAATTTGATGGATTCTGATATTGAACACGGTAGGAAGCGGTGATTTTTTGACTGACTTAATGCAATTTTTGTTTGACTTCGCTTTTTCACAAGGATTTGGCGTTGCTCAAATTTCTAAAGATGAAGAGTATCGCCCCCTTGCTGATAAAACTAGAAATTTAATTATTATTAACACTAATTGGAAAAATAAATCTGAATTACCTTTCATTATTGGCCATGAAATAGGACATCTAATGGATGGAGACGTTGGTCTTTCTTATTATTGTGGTAATGCTTTAACATCTAAAGAGCATCATGCTGACTTGTATTCACTGAACCTAATCTTTGACTACGCCACACGACAATATGATTGCTTTAATGAACCAAGTGAATTTATGCGTGCCTACGGTATACCGGTACGCATGTATGATTCTATGGTTGAATTATTTAGAAAACACAACGATTTATTGTTTTAAAAAGAAAAAAACATTCAAGACTCGGGTCGAATTTGAATCTTGAAGGCTAATATAACAACACGCTTAAAATAGTAGTATAAATTTAAACCGATTAATTTTACGTCCATAACGCAAGTGACACTAAGCGGAAGAAGATATTTTGGAGATATGGAGATATAATGATGAAGATCGATAATTTTTATGTTGAAAATTTTAGAAAATTTAAAAAATTTAATTTTAGATTGGGCTCTAGAATCACTGTCTTATCAGGGGTCAACGGTGTTGGTAAATCAAGCTTATTATCACTTATTGCTTCCACAACTGGAACAAAAGCTAAACGATTGAATGGTGCACAATTTCAGCCAGAATTTAATGAATATTTCAAAATATCTCCAACAGAAAAATTTAAAGACTACAAGCTTTCAATTACCTTCTCTACAGCAAAAGTTTCTTTTGCCAAAAGAATAAGTTTTAGGGATGATACAAAAACGAATAGAGGTATTCGTCCTTTACCACGTACTTGTTCACCTGAAGGTAGTAACTTATCAAATAAAAAAGCTGCTCAAGTATTAAAAGAAAAATTAAATATTGGTGATTCATCACGTGCCCCCATTCCTACTATTTATTTAAGTCTTTCAAGATTATATCCATTAGGGGAGCATGAATTATCGAAACATAATGAGTATCACATTATATATAGAAATTCAAACATTTATAAAAACAAATTATACGAAAAATATGCAGAATTTTATAACATGGTTTTACCTGGCTCAATTGACTTTAAGACAGATCAAATGTCCTTAGTTACAAAAGCAGTTACCAAAAAAGTGCATATAAAAATGGATATAATTGGAACTACTAATGAAACTATTTCTGTAGGCGAAGACAATTTAAGTTCTATTATTTCTTGCCTTTTAGATTTTTATAATTTAAAAATTACTAACAAAAACTATACTGGAGGAGTTTTATGTATAGATGAAGTAGACGCCTCTTTACATCCAGGTGCCATAATTAATTTAATCGGTCTTTTAGATAATTTAAGTAAAGAATTAAATTTACAAATTATTTTAACTTCTCATTCATTAGTCGTTTTAAATGAAATTTTGAGATTACAATCTAGTAATCCTTCAGATTATCAACTTGTGTATTTTAAGGATAGAAATATTCCTGCTCCAACATACTTTAAAGACTATACTTCTTTAAAGGCAAATTTATATGATGAAACAAGGTCTAGTATACCTATGGTTAAAGTATATGCAGAAGATGATCAAACTGTAGCTACATTAAATTTGCTTATAAAAGCATATAAAGATCTCTTTATTATTAATAATATTGACAATACTAAATATCCCAATTTACCAAATTTCAAGCCTATAGCACTCCACTTAGGTAAAGAACAACTACGACAATTACAAGTCAACGATGCATATTTTAAGCAAGTAGTTTTGTTGCTAGATGGTGATGGTCATCTTGAAGGTAATCTTGATATAAAAAGAGCATACATGGATGAGAAATATTTAAAAGAGATTGCACCTAGAGAAAATGATTTATTTAATGCTATTTCTTTGCCTACAGTTTTTCCACCAGAATTATTTTTATTTAATATTATACGAGAATATGCAAATAATCCTTCTAAACATTATAAATTTTGGAGAGATTTGGATAAGAACAGCAAAATACATACCATGTATACCACAGACCAAATACAGAACAAATTTGAAACAAAATCAAAGAATATAGACAAATCATTTTTTGAAAGCAATTTAAAGAAAAAATTACAAACAGAAATTTTTGATTTTTCAAAAGAAACAGATATATTAACTGACTATTATAATCAAACAGAAGTTCAAAACGAACTTGTTGATTTTATGAAAGAATTTATAAATAAAATAAATAATGCAAGCAAAATGATCAAAAGTAATAATCTATAGATAAGTCTGGCCAAAGTCACCTATTTACATTATACTTCTCATTGAGGAGGCGATAATTATGCCTAAAATAGAATCACCTTTTAGATATCCAGGTGGGAAAACACAATTTTATGATTTTGTTTTTAGCTTAATCCAACTGAATCACCCCGTTAAAACATACATAGAACCTTTTGCTGGCGGCGCTGGAATTCCATTAAAACTTATCAAAAACAATGTAGTAGATAATATTTGGATTAATGATTTTGACCCATCTATTTACTCTGTTTGGTATCATATATTAAATTCACCTAAGCTTTTAATTTCAAAGCTAATTGAATTACCGTTTTCATACAAGAATAGAATAGATGACACTGAATTATTGATAAACTTTTGGAGAAAGCAAAAAGAAATATATCTTAAAGAAAAAAACAACCCAGTTTCATTCGATGGTGCATTTGCCACTTTATTTTTAAATAGAACCAATCGAAGTGGAATTATAAGTGGTGGCCCTATTGGTGGTTATCATCAAACAAGCAACACCAAATTATATGATCGACTCAACATCGATGCTCTAGTCAAAAAAATCAAGTTTATTTCATCAAATAAAAATCGAATTAATTTAACTAATATTGACGCAATTGAATTAATTAAAGAAATTAGAAGATCAACCGATAAGGATAATTCTTTTATATTTTTTGATCCACCTTACTATTATCAAGGTAAAAATTTATATTTTTCATCTCTAGATCATCATGGACATGAAAAATTGGCCAAAAACATAATTGAATTATCTGATTATAAATGGATATTAACCTATGATAATGCCAAACCTATTCTAGATTTTTATAATACTGTTCAACAAAAATATTTATATTCATTAAACTATACTGCTAACAATAAAAACAGAGGTAAAAAAGAAGAACTTTTCTTTTCAAGTCCAAAAGTTAATCTAGAATTTTCAGAAAATAAATACAATTTTATCAAAATATAACAAAAAGCCTTTAAGAACTCGTCTGGAAAACTATTCTTAAAGGCTTCACATTGTAGACAATTAGCCAAAGCTTTTTGTCTACCCTATTTTAGCAAATTTTAAAAGGAAAATAAATATGGCATATTTCAAAAAACGCGGCAACAGTTGGCAGGCACAAGTGTCGTGGTATGACACAGACAATACTAGGAAGTATAAAACCAAAAGTGGCTTTGCTACTAAGACTCAAGCTAAAAAGTGGGCTAATGAATTCGAAGTTGCTAAAGATAAAAATCAAATAACAAATTATGACCCTATTTTTATTGAATACTTTTTAGATTGGGCCCAAACTTATCGCATCCCCGGTAAGACAACTACTTCTGTTGATAGATATTACCAAATTTACAAGCACCTAAAAGAATATTTTAAAAATCAAAAACTAAGTAAAATTAGTCGATCTCAATATCAAAAATTTATTAACGAATATGGTAGCAAACACGCTAAAATAACAGTACAAAAAAATCATAGTACAATTAGCGCTTGCGTGAATGACGCAATTGCTGATAAGATTATTACCACTGATTTTACTAAACGAATTAATTTGATTTGGGATAAAGACAAAACTAGAACGGTTGATTATTTAACTAATAAAGAAGTTGTTGCATTACTTGCAAATTTAAAAAATAAAATTAATCCACGTTTTACGAGTCGCTACATGATAATAACTGCACTTTATACTGGAATGCGAATTGGCGAAATCATGGCTCTTGAATGGACAGATATTAATTTTAAAAGAAATACCATTTCAATCACTAAGACTTACGATTATATCAATAACAAGCTTAAAGAACCTAAAACCCCTTCTTCTGTTAGAACGATTAGAGTCAATAATAGTTTGCTAAATTTATTGCAACAGCTTAACACTAATAATCAAAAATTTATCTTTGCAGACAAAAATGGTAAGCTTCCATCACCCGCTGGCATAAATAAAGTTTTGCGCATCCACTTAAAAGAATGCAATATTAATCGAAGTGGTTTCCATTTTCATAGTCTAAGACACACACATGTGGCTATGCTTCTTTTTAAAGGAATTGATCTATATGCTATTTCTAAGCGTTTAGGACACTCAAATATGACTATAACAGCCAAAGCATATGCTTACATGTTAGAAGAATATAAGGCTCAACAAGATGACAAAATTGAGAACATACTTAATGAGATATAAAAATGACCTATCTATTAATTTAGATAAGTCATTTTTATTACTTCGGCGAGCATTTGGCGAACATTTATATTTTAAATGCTGTTATACCAATGCTTTCAAGCACTGTATTAAGGAGAGTACAGGATTTGAACCTGCGCGCCAAGGAATACTTGGTTCGCCGGATTTCGAGTCCGGTGCATTACCACTCTGCCAACTCTCCACAACAACCATAATTATACATGATATTGGCAAAACTGCAAAATTAATTTTACAATTTTGCCAAATTTGTTCTTATAATTGTTGTCCATTTTAACTATGACTTCTTTGATTTTTGCCAAAATGGCTTACTATCGTTTTGCAACATTAACCGTTTATATGATTTGCCAACAAAAAATATTAGTAAACCAATGCATCCAATTAAAATAAGCAAAGAAAAGGCACTCTCCCAATTATTAGCCGTTTTAGTAATTAAGCGTAAAGGCATGAAAAACGATGAGAATCCAGGAATAAAGGATAAAAAAATTATAATAGGATTCTTTAGTGTACTGATATTGCTTGATGTTAATCCAATAAATAAGATAACAAATGAGAAGTAAGTAACTGGCTGTGCAGCTTTTGAAGCATCTTCTGTCCGTTTGACCACTGCTCCACAATATGCCGCTAAAATCATGAATAGAATTATTCCCAATAAAAGATATACTAGTTTAATTCCTAAAAGACTTTGGACAATAGCTCGGGCGTAAGCTAATAAATTAGTTTGCGCCATAAAAGGAGCAGCTTGCGGTATATGTTTAATCATTTCTAGCCCAGTAGCTCCAATGATTAAATAAATCAATAATTGAAAAACTACCAGCCCTAAAATACCAGTAATTTTTCCAGCGAAATATTTAACGGCAGAAATGCTTGAAAAAATAACCTCAATTATCTTTGTCCCTTTATCAGCAGCAATTTCTTGTGCGGTAATATTAGTATAAATACCAACGATAACAAACATAATTCCAAATATAGTCGATAAAAATAGATAAGGATCTTCACCGAGATTAATGGTCATCTTCTGCAAGTGCTCGCTTAATACTGGAGTCAGATGAGTCTGAGATGAGTTTAGTTTAGAATCTTTCTTGCTACGCTCATTTTGAAGTTGCTTCAGGTATTTTACTAATCTCTTTTTAAACTTTGAATCAATTTTCTTAGTACCAAAGTAATCGGCTTGAATTTGACCACGTTTAACTTCAATATCAACATAACCGTCAATATCAACATTTTGTAAACTCTTTTTAGCAATTGAAACTGTTTTGATAGTGTCATCAACGTAATCTTCAACATTAGCTTTTACAAAAGGTTTACTTATATCCGGATTATTGCTGACAACAGCATAAGTGTCACCCATGCTGTTAATAATGAAGTATTCGGTTCCAAATGTAACAGCTAAGAGCAAAAGTGGTACTGAAAATAACATCACGAAAGACCATGATTTTACTTGTTTGCAAAATGTGTGCCAAACAACAATAGCAAATTTACGCATTCTTCTCACTCGCTTTCATCCGAAAAATTTCAGCTAAAGTTGGTGCTTGCTGCTGATATTCTTCAATATACTGATCTTTTGTCAAAGCTGCAAAGACTTCTGGACCGCTTTTTTCGTCATCTATTCTTAATAAATAGCGATTATTTTTCCTCTGCTCAACAGTTTGAACATGTGGCAATTTAATTAGTTCTGCTAGCGGTGTAGCTGTTTTGACAAGAATTTCATTTTTAGAAAACGAATTTCGAATTTCTTCAACCGGACCTTTTAAAACCACTTGGTCTTTTCTGAGCATCAAAAGTGAATCGCAAATTTCCTCAACATTCACCATATCATGACTTGAATAAATAATGATAGCTCCATTATTCTTGGCGTCTAGAATTGCTGTTTTTAGTAATTCCGCATTAATTGGATCAAGCCCACTAAATGGTTCGTCTAAGATAATTAATTTTGGTTGATGAATCAAAGTACAAATCAGCTGTACTTTCTGCTGATTACCCTTTGATAAAGTCTTTATTTTGTCAGATTTATTTCCATTGACCTCAAAGCGATCTAGCCAAGCATCGATTTTACTTAAAATATCTTGCTTTTTCATCCCTTTAAGTTGAGCATAATAAATAATTTGGTTTTGAAGCGTCAACTTTTGCATCAAACTGCGCTCTTCAGGTAAATAACCAATTTGATCAAAATTATCTTCAGTTATCTGTTTATTTTCCCAGGAAATCTTACCGTCATAGCTAATAAAGTTCAAAATACTATGAAAAGTTGTAGTTTTACCTGCACCATTTTGACCAATTAGTCCTAAAATTTTACCTGGTTCAGCTACAAAACCAATATCATCTAGTGCGACCTTGTTACCAAACTTTTTACTAAGATGTTCAATTTTCAGCATATAAAACCGCCTTTTTAATTTTTTCTAAATAATTGATTTATAAAATAAGATAGAGCGTTTTCTTTTTTTATTAGAATTGCTGCATCACCCTTCATGCCGTAGCGAATTATTTTCGCCTGCTTAGCTGATAATTTGGTTTGAGCCTCAACTAAATAAAGATTGTATTCATTGTAGCTATATAAATTAAAACTTCCTTTTAAATAGTCATTAATTTTAAAAATGTATCTCTTATTCCAGTTTGGTCAGAATTTTGGTTTTCCCATTTTAAAATGTGAGAAAATATATCTTTCAGAACTCCTATGATGCAATCTTAGTTTGTAATGAAAACACTTTACGCCAAATATTTTATGCTTGAAGCAAGTATTTTTTCAAGCTAAGTTTCTAAGACATAGTTCAAAAGACTCTATTTAGAAGGATTTTTTGATCATTTATAGTTAAGCAACATCTATTAACAATTTAAAGTAGACCTAACAACAGTCTATGAATAATTGGTAGTTAGTGCTAGGTACAAATTATTAAGACCAAATTGATTTTTAAATTTAGTTAAAAAATGGTTTAATATATATTTATATGTATATGAAATTTTGAAAAGGTGGTTTAAAAATTAAGTTTTATCGTACCAAAAACAGGCTTACTCAAGAGCAACTTGGCAATCAACTACTTGTATCAAAAAAAACAATTTCAAGCTGGGAAAATGATCGTAGTGTGCCTGATCTCGAAACTTTATTAAAATTAAGCGACATTTTTAATATTACTTTAGATTACTTACTGCACCAAGATATTACTAAAACTCAAAATATTAAGACACAGTATTATATTGGTATATCCTCCACTCATTAACATAGCTTTGTCTGTCATCTATTTACTATTATTCAATGACTGGGCTCGTTTTCAGCAAAAAAAGAAACTAGTTTTATTACTAGTTTCTTTTTTCTTACTTTTTAATTCTGTCATTATAATATCCAATAATTATCTTATTGCCTCTTCCTCAAATATACCTTCACATAACCTGGAAACCTTATTTGATGCGAGGACCCATGCCCTTACCCAGTCGAAAAGCAAGATGTCGACCCTTTAGATGCCGCCTAGATATGTTAGAATTAAGCAAGTTCTATGGTAACTTTTTATTTTCTAATCAGGGCAAATGTCCAACTTCATTCTATAATTTAGGAAAAAACATTTTGAAGATTTCTAATTAATTTTCCAATAGTAATTAAAAATCTATAGCATCATTGTCGCTCTTTTAACCCCACTATTAATTTTACCTAAATCTTTGTTATTGCAAATGTAAAATTTACTTTTATTTAACTTGTTCATTATTTGTTTCTCTCATATTCAATTTTTACATACTTATCAAAAAACTAAGAATGGTGGTTAATAAACAATTTTTGAAGGCCGACACCTATCGCACTTGCTACAATCGCCAGCAGAACTACTAACCCTAGATTTATTTTAACTTTTGCGAAAGACTGAATTACTTCTATTCCAGCTATTGCAATAACTAGTCCTCTTAAACCAGATACTATCATACTTGAATGTTTAATTTTTTGGGTATACATACCATTATCAATACTTTTTTTCAATAAGTGCTGATAAATAAAAATATCAGCAGAAGCTATAATTAGAGATACTAGGGCAATTAAACCACTTCTAAAATCATTTTTTTGTAAAAAAATTGCGTTTGGAATTGGAAAACAAAAAATTACAATCGCCAGTGGCAAGAGATTACCCTTTTTTAAAGCAGAGCTAGGATCTGACCATTCTTTCAGATGATGATAAATATCTTTTAACGCCTCGAAAACTGTTTCTTGTTTTTTCATCCTCTAATTTCTCCTATTTAGACTTTTAAGATTATAATATCTTATAATCAAAGTTAGCATTTTTTCAAGCTAAGTTTCTAAGACATGCATTAGAGCTTGATTTATTAAGTCATGTAGAAATCGCTTAATAAATTTTTTGAAAAACGGATTATTATTTGATGCAAAAGAATTTAAGCAAAGACAAACAATTATTATTAACATTTTTCTCGCGATTTTTGAAACTTATTCGAAAATTCAAAGTAACATTAATTTTCCCAACAGTTTTTCTTTATTAAAAAACAAACTTGAAGTCCATCTCCTATTAAGCTAGCTATTATTGAAAATATTAATACTGACCAAAGATTAAATTTCATTTTAGTATAAGTACAAATTGAAAGCATGATACTAACAATAATCAAGCTCATTCTTATAGATGTATTAATTAAAATCCATCTTTTCATTGAATCGTTGATATTATTAGCGTTAATTTCTTTAATGATAGCACATTGATAACAAAAGCCAGTCCATATTTCTGCAAATACATCAAAAACAAAAAGTGGGCCCATAACACTTACAGATTCGTTACCCCCATAATTAAAATTTAAATCTTGCAATACCATGAAAACACAGAACCATAAACGGGAATCGAATTTTAAAAAAGTATTTTTTTCTCTAATTTATCCATATTTAATCTTTTACTTAATGACATTGAACCCTTGTTTTGTCTAATTATACGTTGAAACGATAGATTGCCCCTCATCCGGAATTAATGTTTTGATGGCCCGACTAATCTTTTTACCTACTTGCTTTTGTTTAACAAAAATGTATTTTGAATCATTAGTAAGATTAAAATCTGAAAAAGCTACTGTCATGTCATGAGAATTTGTTTTATTCATTCTAGTTGTATAAATTTTCTTCCCATTATAATAAAAAATAAGAGTACTATTTTCATTGACATTCACGTCAAAATAAATTGCACCATTTTTTCGTTCAATCTCATTGATCATCGGTTTAGGTGAAGCATAATTTTTACTGCTTAGTTTTCGTCTAGTTACTATTTCTTTACCAGACTTATTTAAACCACATAAGATAACATCTTTATAGCCACTAAATTTCAAATTTGAAGAAAAGCGTCCTTTTTTACTAATATTAACTGTTTTAATTACATTTCTATTATATAGCACCTTTAACTTTTTAATACCTTTAGCTTTACCTTTTAGTTTAGCTTCATTGTCCTTCTTATTGAAAGTCAAAGTCGTTTTACTTATTTGAGGAACTGTTTTTGCATGAGATATTTGACTCCCAAAAATGCATAACCCTAATAATATTATACATCCTAATACTAATTTTTCTTTGCTCAGTCGCATATTATTTTCAACTCCCTTCTGAAACCAACATAAATTTACAACTTTAAAAATGTCCCTTAGTTAAATGCTTAATTAAGGGACAACGTGTGTAAAAGTAATTAAAAATCAATTAATCCATTACACTTACACTAACGATTGCTCTTTGGGACAATTTTCATATAAGTAGTAACAGTTATAATATCTCCTGAATCTCTCACGGAGAATAGGGCAGGTGTAGAATAGATTGCATTCATACCACGAACATCACAATCTTGAATACTATAAGATCTGTTAGCAGGGTTCATAACTGATATGCTGTCGGGCTCATTATGAGCAAGTCCAAGTGCATGTCCTAATTCATGTTCAGCGACATTAACACGTTCACTCTTTGAATAACCATAAGCTGTAAGTGCAGCTCTATTTAAAAGAACTTGATTACTAATGATTTGTCCAGTACTTTTATTATATTGCGTATTTGTTTTTCCGGCTATACTCAAATTATCGGATCCATCATAACTACTTAAAGTAGTTTTCGAACTATTTGAAGCTTCCTGCCAATAAAATCCGTTACTAATCCACGAATTAATCGCACTATTCCAAACATCTTGATAATAACTCGAAGTTGACAAGTCATAGTAATAAGCAGAATTATATTTGTACCTCCATGGCTCAGAAGGTGTAATGTAGTCAGTATCTGCCTTAATTTGATTTGCTTGAATAAAATTTGAGCCAGTAATTCCTACTCCAAATATAAGCAAGCTAATACATGCCAAAAGTTTTTTAAAGGTTTTCATACTATAGGCCTCTTTTTTGATCTGAAATTATTTTCAAATTACTTTTACAATCATCTTTTAACACACTTATTATTATTATGCAAGGAAAAATACTTATTTGTTGTTACTATTCACAGCCAAGCTCAAAAAACCCAGTATCTTTGTTCAATACTGGGTTTTCTGTACGTTAAATAAGCCTACTTTTGCAGTAGCTCTTTAACTTGATACGATTTGCTGGCCATTAATTTCTCTAAGGACTTAGTAGGATTCTTCTCATTGCGATAACTTGTTTCAATGTAACTGCGGATCGTCGCGTAATTCTTACTGCTGGTGATATTTTCAAACTGCCCAGCTACCTTCATTTTGCTCTTGACGCCGCGCAGACTTCGCTCACTCAAATTGTTGGAAAACGGTAAGGCAAAATTGGTTACCCAGGCAAAATATTGCGGGGTATAAGTCACTATTCGTTTGATTAAAGTATGTTCCATCAGTGCATAGTAAGAATTACCTGGCTGCTGCCATTCTTGATAACCTGGTAGCGACTGTGGAATACCGTATGCACCACTTTGGAGGTTGGTTGCTCTAGGGTTCCAACCTGACTCATGGCTGACTATGTAATTGATATAGCCGAAATCAGACGGTTTAAAACCTGCTTCCCCTAACCAATCTTTGTGTCCACCTGACGGTTGAGTGGTGTTATCTTCACTGGCACCAAACATTGAGCCAAGTTTTGAAATGAATTTGAAGAAACCAGTCCCGACTTCATTTTTGACAAAGTTCTGTAAGCCATTAGTTGCCTTGGTATCGTCCGTTGACTGGTGTAATCCTTTAACTCGCCCAAATTTAGGCGCTCCATATCCAACAACACTATCAAGTGTGTTCATATGGAAGCCTTGTGATGGTGATTCTGCTGAGAAATACTTTTTTCCCCCGCATATACACCAACGTGTTCACTACCCACCAGCACCCCAAAAGACTAGGTCACCTGAATGTGCCTGTGATTTCGAAATATGCTGACTCATCGCATATTGTGAACCAGAGAAGTGAGGGTAATTAATACCAAAAGCCTTTTTGAGTGCGTACATTACCAGTCCTGAACAGTCGAAACTGTCTGCACCAGTAGCACCCCAGACATGTGGCTTGCCTTCTCCGTACTTTTCAACCGCCTTGAGTAATGCTGAACTAGCTCCACCACCGTCTAAGTTGTTTGACGCCATACTCCACAGTGCTGACCTCCAGTTTTTGACGTTGTTCTCGACTTTTCCAAATGCGTCTTTACCAAGAGTAGCCATGGCACCAGCTACACCCTTAGGGTTTGACCAAGAAAACAGTGATTCAACATACTTGATTGGGTGAATAACAATTTTAGTCGCTAAGTCATAGTATTTTTTGAGATTTCCAGCGGTCTGTTTAACCCAATTGACTGCACCATTGAAAGCGGAGCCAACATTATTAGCAATACTGCCGAAAATGTTGCCAATTGTGCCACCTGCAAAGTGGTAATTACCCATCATGCCCATTAATAGCGCTGTATCACGGTCGTTAATAACATTGTCACCAGACATAAGCACGGCTTGAGTGTTTCTGCCCTGGATAATACCAGCTGAACCATCGGCATGGATTAGCATTTCTTTATTATCGGTCTGTGGTGAGTCATTACCGTCGTTTAGAGTTGCCATGATTGGTTTAGTTATTGGACTAGACAAGTTTTTAAATATGTCTGTGGTACCAGTAGCTAACTTGACATGACCTAACAGGCTAATGGTGTGTTCTTTACCACCGAAAGCGTGAATTACAGAATCGACTGCCTTTAATGCTTGAATGTCACTATGTATGTACACATGATTTAAATTTTTTAATAGAAAGTCATAAAGATGGAATTAGGAGACAAAATTAAACATTATCGTATTAAATATGGTCTTACACAAGAACAATTGGCTAAAAAATTACTAGTTTCTCGTAAAACAGTATCAAGCTGGGAAAATGATCGTAGTACACCAAATATTGAAATGCTTTCTAAACTTTGTAGTATATTTGAAATTTCACTTGATGAACTAGGTAGTATACAAGATACAAAATTAAAAAAAGACAATAATGTAAAAAAGAAAAATAAGCCGTTAACCGTTATACTATATTTATTATTATGTGCATTTGCCGTAATGACTTATCTGAGATTTTTTGGATTTAAATTGATTATTAAATATACTCCATTTATAGCTTTTATAATCAATATTGTTTATCTTAATTTTTATTCTGAATGGAGTAAATTTTCTAAACCAAAAGCACTTGTCTTTCTTTTATGTTCTATTTTTGTTTTTCTTATACTAAATTGCTGTTTATTATTTAAAAACAACTACCTTTTTTCTTCTTATTCGACAGATTATATAAATAATATTTTAGTTACTCTAGCTTCAATTACATATGTTTTGATTACCACATTTATTATTACAACAATAGTTTTTTTTAGTCCTTTTAATATAAAAAAACTCACAAAAAATAATTTCTAGCCTACTTCTCTCTTAGATTAATCAACTTTTTCATTAGACAATCTTTGCTATAAGTCTATAGATAGCAGTAATATGTTTTTATTAATTTTAAGTAGAACAAAATTATTTTTGATTATAATAAAAACCCTTTAGCTTTAATTTCTTTAGTCTTTGAGACTTCTGAAAAAACCCATGTATTTATGTATGTATTTATTTAATAAATTTGTTTCAGAATGTTTGCCTCCGCGTATTTCAATTAAATCCGCATTTTTTAGCAAATAAAATTGTATTTTTTTTGTTGCATTTTTCATAATTAATTCCTCTCTTAGATTAATATTATTTAAAAAAAGTTAACTAAATAATCTAAAAAATCGTACTTTCACAAAACTAAACAAAAACAAGTTAGAGTAATTCAGTAAAACTTTCTTGTTTTTTCATCCTCTAATTTCTCCTATTTAGACTTTTAAGATTATAATATCTTATAATCAAAGTTGGCATTTTTTCAAGCTAAGTTTCTAAGACATGCATTAGAGCTTGATTTATTAAGTCATGCAGAAATATTTTAATGAAGCAAAAAATATTTTTGCCTAGGAATATTCAATTAAATTTGACAAATTTTTAAAATTAATTGTTTATAATTCTAACTAAACCAATAACAAGTTAGTGACAAAAAGCATTTATAATTAGCAATTTTCTTAATTTTTACTCAAGAGTGTACTTTAAAGTATATTGAAACCTTGGTAACTGTTAAAATACAGTCAAATAAAGTTAAAGTTTGATAGGTAGGGATTTATCTTGTATTTAAACATCTGGGTTGCAATTATGTCCGCTCTAATACTGGTACTACTTATTTTTAATGTTAGAAACTCACGTCGATTTAATCTGTTTGACCATTGGCTCCATCACAAATTAGTTGGGCAACATGATGGTTTTAGCTGGCAAATAATTACTTTCATCAATGATCCAAAACTCTTAGTAGTTTGGGATATTTTTTTGGCTAGTTTCCTAATTAATGAAGAAAAGAATTTAGCCGCACTTTGGGTTTTATTTACTCTTGGTTTTACCGATTTAAGTGGGCTTCTATTAAAAAAGTGGATGCACCGCAAGCGTCCACTCATGCACTCCAGTCTTGAAGAAGGTTATAGTTTTCCTAGTGGTCATGTCTTAGGAACTACTAGTATGATCTTAATTATTTGGGAAATTTTTGGAACAAAATTTGGTAATGGGTTAATAATTACACTAGCTGTCATTTGGATAATGGTAGTGATATCAAGGATTAGTTTGAAAGCCCACTATCCTTCAGACGTTATTGGTGCAACTTCTTTAGCTGTCTTCTGTTTTACCTTATCACAGCAAATTTTTCTTGCTTTTTTATAAATACTAAATTATTAGAACAATAATACTATCTTAGCTAAATAGCATAAGACATATTTCATAGTATCGGATACGATTTATGGTTTACTTCTTAAGGTTTTACTCAAATTGGTCTTTTACTAATTGCCAAAATTACTATCAATGTATCTTAACCGTCATTTTTTTAAAGTGTAATAAAATAATTACCAAAAAAGCAGTTCACATCATCGTTATGTTGAACTGCTTTTCGCTATTTAAAAATTACTGCTCATCAAAACCAACCATTAAACTACCAGCTTCTGCGTAAAAAGCGCATAGGCCATGCATTGGTCGAATTATTATTTCTGCTTGCGGATATGATATGAGAATTTTTTCTTTAAGTACTTGCGCATCCTTTTCATTATTACACTGATCAATGATTACTCGCCCACCTTGATAGTTCATTTCATTCATCAATTTTAATATTTCATTTAAAGAACGCTTCATACCACGTACTTTAGCAATTGGTTCCAATTTCCCTTGCTCACTAGCTGTCCCAACAAGATTGATTTTTAACATTTTAGCTACTTTAGCTACTGCCATACTTACACGACCGTTTAAAGCTAAATTATGTAGGGATTGTAGCACAAACAATAAGTGCGTATGCGTTTTGTATTCCGAAATTTTTTGTTCTATATCTACAAACCTAGTTTGATCATCAACCAAGCGTTCAATTTCACGTTGAATCATTGAAACCTCTGGTCCAGCAGTTCTAGAATCAATAACGATGACCCGACTATTAGGATTATCTTTTTCATATATCTGCTTTGCTTGATAAGCTGAAGAAAAACTACCACTAAGTCCACTAGTAATTGTTAACATAATTGCTCGGCTACTACCTTCTAAGGCTTTAAGCCACTCATCGATACTTGGACAAGATGTCCTTCCCTCTTCGGTATTTTTCGCCATTGAATCAAGAAAATCAGCCATATTTAAATGTTCATCATCTATAAAGTCTTTACCTGAAATTGATATTGTTAAAGGAACGACTATCAGTCTTTCACTTATCTTTTCATTAGCACTAGAATCGATTATTAATTTTACTTCTTCCATTTATTGAATATCCTTATCAAAAATAAACCAATCAAAGTTAAGATTGTATAGTTAAATAATAATGCAAATCGACTAAAAAAGCGAATAAATGCTTATAAAATTTTTAATACTAGAAAACGGTTACAAATGTTTACATAATCACAAACTTAGGCTAAAATTTGTCATGTAGACTTGGAGCTCTGCTCCACTAATGTATGTACTAATTAGTACAGCATTTATTATTTAGGAGGTTTTTAGATGTTAAAATCAGTCATTGAAAATGTTCATGCACTGGAAATCTATGATTCACGTGGTAATCCAACTGTTGAAGCATTTGTTACGCTTTCAAATGGTGTTGTAGGCAAGGCCGAAGTTCCATCTGGTGCTTCAACAGGTGAAAACGAAGCTGTTGAATTGCGTGATGGTGATAATCGTGTTGGCGGTAAAGGTGTTGCCAAAGCCGTTGAAAACGTTAATACTAAGATTGCCGAAGCTTTAAAGGGTTTAGATCCTCACGATCAAGCAAATATTGACCGTGTTATGATTGAATTAGATGGTACCCCTAACAAGGCTAAGCTTGGTGCTAATGCAATTTTGGGTGTATCAATGGCTACTGCTGCTGCTGCTGCTAAAGATACTCATCAACCTTTATACCGTTACCTTGGTGGAACTGACCTTGAAATGCCTCAAACTTTCCACAACGTTATTAACGGTGGAGAGCACGCTGACAACGGTATCGATGTTCAAGAATTCATGATTACCCCAGTTAAAAAGACTTCATTCCGTGACGGTTTTGAAAAGATTGTTAACACTTACCACACATTAAAGAAGGTTCTTGAAGACATGGGTTACGAAACTGGTCTTGGTGACGAAGGTGGTTTCGCTCCTAACATGAAGAACTCTGAAGAAGCTTTGCAAGCTTTACACGATGCTATTGTTAAGGCCGGTTATAAGCCTGGTGAAGATATTGCAATTGCTTGTGACTGTGCTGCTTCATACTTCTACAACAAAGAAGATGGTAAATACCACTTTGAAGGTAAAGTCTTTGACGACGATCAATTAGCTGAATACTACGACAAGTTACTTGATGAATTCCCTGAATTAATTTCAATTGAAGATCCATACGATGAAAATGATGTTGAAGGAATGATTAAATTTACTCAAACTCACAAAGATAGAATTCAAATCGTTTTAGATGACTTCATTTGTACTAATCCTCAACTTTTAGCTAAAGCTATTAAGGAAGGTGCTGGTAATGCATCATTAATTAAGTTGAATCAAATTGGTACTGTTACTGAAACTTTGGAAACTATTCGTCTTTCACGTAAGAATGGTTACAACACCATGATTTCTCACCGTTCAGGTGAAACTGGTGATACTTTCATTGCTGACTTCGCTGTTGCAATTAATGGTGGTCAATTGAAGACTGGTGCTCCAGCTCGTTCAGAACGTGTTGAGAAGTACAACCGTTTACTTGAAATCGAAGAAGAACTTGGTGCAGGTGAACGTTTAGCTACTTTCCCAGATAACGTTAACAAGGACTAATTAGTCTTATCATAAAAAAGCTTGCCTATAAGCAAGCTTTTTTTGTGCCCTATTTGTTGTAAGTAAAACCATGCCGTTTTATTTGCTAGAAAACGGGGCATATTTATGCTAACTTAAATAAAGAATTACTTGTTAAGGAAGGAAAATTATGTCTGAAAAAATTGCTAGCTTAAGTCAAGCCGAAGCAGATGAATTACTAACAAAAAATGGGTTAAACGAAGTACCCGAACCTCAATTTAACTTTTTTAAAGAATTTTTAGCTAAATTATGGAATCTATCCGCCTGGATTTTAGAAGCTGCCTTACTTCTTGAGTGTCTCTTAGGCAAATGGATCCAATCTTTTTTCGTTTTATTAATGTTACTATTTGCTGCTTGGAATGGTGCTTCAAAGAAAAAGCAATCTCGCCGTGTTTTAAACACTATTTCTCATAAATTAACCCCGCTGGTATCAGTTCAACGCGATGGAATTTGGAAAACTATTGATTCCAAATATTTAGTTCCAGGCGATTTGATTAGTATCCAATCTGGCGATGTGCTAGCGGCAGATGTTCAAATACTTGATAGTCCAGTTTCTTTTGATGAAAGTTCTATTACGGGTGAAGCAAAAACCGTAAAAAAGAACATTACAGATATCGCCTTTGCGGGTACCACTGTAACCGAAGGAAGTGCCCTAGCTCGTGTAACCGCAACTGGGGCAAATTCACGTTCTGGGAAAACCATTAATTTAATTAATAATTCAGCTGCTCCAGGTCACTTGCAACAACTATTAACTAAAATTATTTATTATCTCTGTATCCTTGATGGAATTTTAACTTTAGTAATCGTGATTGCTTCCTTCTTTAAAGGTGGTGATTTGAAGAATTTAATTGATATGCTACCATTTTTGGCAATGATGTTTATTGCCTCCATACCTGTTGCGATGCCTTCAACCTTTGCCCTCTCCAATTCCTTTGAAGCTACTAGATTAAGCAAAGAGGGGGTTTTGACATCTGATTTAACCGGTATTCAAGATGCAGCTAATTTAAATTTGATTTTATTAGATAAAACTGGAACAATTACCGAAAATAAAACAGCTGTTTCTCAATGGACTAATTTTAGTGAGATGAGCAATGATACGGTATTAGAACTTGCTTCTGCCGCCATTGATCAAAGAAATAAAAAAATTATTGATACTGCGATTACCGATTATATTTCCAACTGCAACTTACAGATTAAAACTAGTAAGGACTTTACTCCTTTTACCTCTGCAAGAGGCTATTCAATGGCCAATGTTGATAACCATAATGTTAAATTAGGGTCATTCAAGCAATTATCTTTAATTGATTCAACTGCCCTAACCAAAGTTAAAGATGTTGATTTTAGTTCAGGACGGTCAGTTGCTGTGTTAATTGATGATATTTTAGCGGGAGTATTTATTTTAGAAGATAAAGTAAGATCTGACTCAAAAGCTGCTCTAGCTGAACTTAAAAAACGTGGTGTTCTGCCAATTATGCTAACTGGTGATAACCAAAAAACCGCTCAGTCTGTTGCAAAACAAGTTAACTTAAGCGGAAAAGTTATTTCTATTCATGATTTTAATGATCAAACTGATATTCAACATCTTGCTGGAATTGCTGACGTTTTACCAGAAGATAAATTACGAATGGTCAAATTTTTTCAAAAAAAAGGTTATATTGTAGGAATGACTGGGGATGGTGTCAATGATTCTCCTGCATTAAAACAAGCCGAGGTTGGAATCGCTGTTTCAAATGCAGCCGACGTTGCCAAACGATCCAGTAAGATGGTTCTTCTTGATGATGGCTTAACATCCATTGTTAAAATTCTAGACGCTGGACATCGGGTATATCAGCGAATGACTACCTGGTCGTTAACAAAATTAGCTAGAACTGCTCAACTCACTATGCTACTTACTTTTGGCTATTTATTTTTCGATTATATCCCTATGGCCTTAAATGCAATGGTTATTTATACCATTATGAATAACATGGTTACAATGATGATTGGTACTGATCGCACCCACATCACTTACCAACCAGAAAATTGGGATATGGCTAAGTTAGCTAAAATTGCTTTTTCACTAGCATTCGGCTGGACCCTAATTGGCATAGCAGGTATATGGTACTTAAATAACCATAACTTTAGTCATGGTACTATTTCAACTATGGTCTATGTATATCTAGTTTTAAGTGCAATGTTTATTATTTTAATAACTCGAACAAAGCATTACTTTTGGCAAGACTATCCTTCTAAAGCCGTTGGATTAACGCAAATGGGAGATATTATTCTAACAATTGTGCTTGCATTGAGCGGAATTGCGATGACTCAGATTAATTGGATAAATTTGCTAATTACTATTTTTATTAGTTTAATAGCAGCAATCTTAATTGATTTATTTTATCAACCAATTATGAAAAATAAATAACTAAAATTGAAGTAGATCGCTCCAAATATCTCTTGTGATAAGTTTGGGAGCGATTTTTATTGTCTCTCAAATATGAGCTGCTTCTTGTTGCCTCTTTAATAATTAAAAAAGCTGAGCACGCTATTTTGACGTACTCAGCTTTTAAAGATTATCAGGCGTTCCTGACTATCCTCGCCTAATAAAATATGTTTGTATATGTGTTTGTATATGTGTTTGGTTATAAAAATTAAAAATAGGAAAAAATATTTAATTAATCAGGAAATTTAATTAGTTTATTTAAAATTTGAATCATTAACATAAATCATAATATATCAATGACCCTCTAACCACCCCCTTAAAATTGTTGATTTTATCGAGTTATACGGTTTTAATTTAATAAGCTTTAACTGTTTTGTTTTTTGCAATAAATCAATATATAATTTGTGTTTTAGTAGTTATTGTTTAAACAGTTTATTTAAATATACTACAAAACTAGCTAAAAAAACAACAATAAATTAAAAAAGATTCCCAAAGTTAACGGAACCTTTTATTAATTATTGCTCTTTAATTCATACACATAAGATGTTTCATTTGATCTATATACACCATGCAAAGTACCTACTCGAGTAAAGCCCATCTTATTAATTAAATGTTGCATTGCCTTATTATCTTCGTGAGTATCAATGCGAATTGAATCAATATCTGTTCTATTATCGAGAATATAATTAATAACAGAACTTAATAATTCTGTTGCATAGCCCTTCCCTGCATAATTTGAATGGATTGCTACTCGATGAATGACTACATATTTACCAGTATTACATAACCACTGACCAACTAACTTATCGTAAGCATGATCAGGAGCGTTTACAATAGAAATTGCCCCAATTGTTTCATTATCTGCTGAAGAAGCTAGGTATGCTGAACCATGTTCAATATCCTCTTTAATTTGAGCTTTAGAAGGATAATCTCCTTGCCATTGATCAACTCCTCTTTCAGCTAACTGGTTAGCGCCATCTTTCAAAATCGTCATAATTTGGTCAAAATCAGCCATGGTTGCTTTTCTTAATTTCAAATTATTTATGCTCCTTTTTTTGAGATACCGTACCATTATAAATACTTGAACACTATTTGTAAAAAGATTTCGTTCTAAAATTAAAAAAAGTTTGCGATGATTACGTTCTGTTTAAGAAAATTAAGTTGATCCCTACTTTTAAATACCAGAGTCCTATAAATAAAAGGCTTGATACACTTGTGCATCAAGCCTTTTTTATTGTTCTTAAGCTCCATGATACTGAACAAGAGAAAAGACATCTAAGCCTGGCAACTTCTCTTTACCCTTTAAATCAGGTAGTTCAATATAAAAAGCAGCTCCTACTAGTTCGCCACCTAGTTCTTCAACAAGTTCCTTACATGCTCTTAAAGTTCCAGCCGTAGCAAGCAAATCATCACAGATGACTACTCGTTGTCCGGGTTTAATTGCATCTTTATGCATTTCCAAAATATTGGAACCATATTCTAAATCATAGGATGCGCGCTCAACTTCACGTGGTAGTTTCTGTGGCTTCCTGGCGGGAACAAAACCTAAGCCCAATTCAGTTGCTACTGGACAGCCAACAATAAAACCGCGTGCCTCAGGGCCTACAATTACATCAGCCGCTCTACTTTTAGCGTATTCCGCCAATTGGTGAGTAGCTTCTCGAAATAACTTCCCATCTTGCAAGATGGGTGTAATGTCGCGGAAAGTAATTCCTTTATTCGGGAAATCCTTGACACTTGCAATATGATCTTCAAAAACGTTTGCCATAAGAAGAAAAAAACCTCCAAATTCAATTGCTTGCTACAGCTTCTTTGACTTATCTATTCTACCAGACTTTTATCTTAAAAGCATTAAATGCTATTAATTATTGTTCTTTAATTGCTGATTAACATACATTAGCAACTTTTCACTTGGCATTTGTCGTAATTGTTGAATAAAATTAAGCTGTGATTGAATAGCACAAAAATACTTTGAAGCAGTCAAGGCTTTTTTTTCTGGATTTTTAATACCCCAAATTTTATTTTGCTTAATTGTAATAAATTTTAATTCATAAAAAACACGCATAATAAATAGTATATTCTGATAATCAATACCTAAAAATGGTGCCACCTGTCGATATTCATTAATTTCTAATCCTGGATGCTGGTATACATATTTAAGAAGCACTTCAAAATATTTCTTTGCCGGCATTAATTTAATTGGTAATTGATCTAGCAGAAAGCGTAAATAAAGCTGTTTATAATTTTTAGTCAAGGCTTGATCCAATTCAGCCTGATTATGAGGTGTATCAAGAAAGACCACAACTTCACGATCACTGTCATTATCATATTCATCAATTAGGGTGATTTTTTTAGAATCAATATCAAAACTATTATTTGCCACTTCTAAGTTTTGTTTGTCAAATAAAAGATAGCGATCAGCAAAGCCCATTACATGCTTTTCTTGACGCAAATCAATTACTGGAGTTGAAAACAAAAATTTAGGTGCTGAAAAAACAATTCCTTCGATTATTCCCTGTAATTTAACTTGATTACGATAATTATTTTCACCAAGTTGGATAAACAATTGGTTTATATATGGTAATAAACCTTTAGTTATGTATTTTTTATTAAAGCCCACTACCTCTAATTTATTATTTTTTTGGCTTAATGTTAATTTAATATGGTTCTTATCCTTACCCATAAAAAAGCAACTGCTGATTTCTAAATTAGAAATACTGAAAATTGGCTTTACATTGTCAGTTCCATAGGGTCCAACTTGATTAATTTGGTGCATAATATCAAGAGAAAGATGCGTAAATGGTAATTCAAAATCATAATACTTAACTATTGTACTTTCATGAATATCGTAACTAGCTTCAAATTCGGTTCTAAGGGTAGCAATTTTGCTTTCTTCCATTGATAGCCCACAAGCAAAGTCATGACCACCAAATTTAAGAAATAAATTTTGTTTTAAGCTATCTAACGCATTAAAAATATTAAAATTTGCAACTGAACGTCCTGAACCTTTGATAATTCCTGCTTTATTTTTAGTTAAAATAATTGTTGGTTTATGTAACTCTTCGGCAATTTTATTAGCTACCAGTCCTAAGACACCTTCGTGAAAGTCAGCTGAATAGATAACAAGTGTTTTTCTTGATTGCCAATTATTTACTTTTACTTGCTGTAAGCATGCCTTATATACTTTAGCTGTTAAATCTTTACGCTGTTCATTAAGGTTTTCAATCTTATCGGCTATTTTTTGCGCTTCAGCTTCACTTTCACACAACAATAGTTCAACTGCCAAACTAGCATTATCGAGTCTTCCCACTGCATTTAATCTGGGAGTAATATTAAAGCCAACATCATTCTCATCAATTTGACCACTTTGCAATCCTGAATTTTTAATTAGTGCCTTCAGCCCAGGTCTATCGGTTTGATTTAGTACTTCTAAACCACGTTTGACAACAATGTGCCCCTCACCTGAAATTTTCACCATGTCGCCAATTGTGCCAATCATCGCAAGCTCTAATAATTCAGGCATCGGATCTTGCATCAATTCACGACAAATTGTATAAGCAACTCCCGCGCCACAATAATCATCAAACGGATATTTTTGTCCCGGATAGTTGCAGTGCACTAGGGCATAACAATCGGGTACATTTTCTTGCATTTTGTGATGATCCGTAATTATTGTATCAACACCCTTGTGCTTGGCATAAGCTACTTCTTCTACTCCAGTAATACCATTGTCAACGGTAATAATTAAATTAGTCCCATTAGCAACTATTTTCTTATATGCCGCTAAATTGGGCCCATAACCATCTTCAAAACGATTAGGAATAAAATAGTGCACATCAGCCCCTAAAATTTCCAGTGTTTCCATCATAATAGCAGTAGCTGTTATTCCATCTGCATCATAATCGCCATAAATAGTTATTTTTTCATTATCCTCAATAGCTAAATTAATACGTGCGACTGCTTTAGCCATATCATGCATTAAATTAGGATCAGCTAAATCTTCTTCGGTAGCATTTAACCAATATTCTAATTTCTCTGCTGTATTTAGATTGCGCAATGCAAACAATTTTGCAGCAATGGGTTTTAGCTGATATTTTTCAACTAATTCAGGAGCTAATTCTTTACTAGTGCGCTCTTTCCACTTTATCATTTACTTAATTATGCCTTCTCTAAAATAGTAAAATTCCAAAGTTAAATATTGCGATGCTGGAACTTAAAAATTGTCACAGTACCATATTAAATCTTTGGAATTAAAATATCTTGTTAAAATTTATTTTGAGTTTAAATCATCGTCATTCATTCTTAGAACTGCCATAAACGCATCTTGGGGAACTTCAACTTGTCCAACAGCCTTCATTCTCTTTTTACCACGTTTTTGTTTTTCAAGTAACTTTGCCCGACGATCAGGGTCACCTGTATGAATTTTCCAAGTAACATCTTTACGATACGGCTTAATTGTTGCTCGCGAAATTATTTTTGCTCCAATTGCTCCTTGAATATCAACTTCAAAGTTTTGCCTTGGAATCAGCTTCTTTAGCATTGAAGTCATTTGTCTTGCTCTATTTTGTGATTCATCGCGATGAGCAATAAAACTCAAGGCATCGATAACTTGTTTATTTAGCAAAATATCAATCTTGACTAAATCGGTTGCACGATAGCCAGTAATTTCGTAGTCTAGTGACGCGTATCCTTTAGTAGACGATTTTAAATCATCAAAGAAATCATAGATTATTTCGGCTAAAGGCATATTATAAATTACATTAACCCGGTATTTATCTAAATAATCCATTGTAACAAATTCACCGCGTTTACGTTGACAAAGTTCCATTACCGGACCTACAAAGTCATTTGGTACCATTACTTCTGCTTTAACATAAGGTTCTTGAACTTCACGATATTCTCCAGCTGAAGGCAAATCAGATGGATTGTCAATCACTTTTGTAGAGCCATCGTTCATAATTGCATGATAATCGACTGAAGGGGCTGTCATAATTAGATCTAAATTAAATTCTTGCTCTAATCTTTCTTGAACCACATCCATATGCAATAGACCTAAAAAGCCACAACGAAAACCAAATCCTAATGCAGTAGAAGTTTCTGGTTCAAATTCCAGTGCAGCATCATTTAATTGTAATTTTTGAAGTGCCTCTTTCAAATCGTCATATTTTGAGTTATCAACTGGATACATACCCGAATAAACCATTGGTGGGATTTGACGATAGCCAGGAAGTGGTTCAGCTGTCGCATTTTCGCTTGAAGTAATTGTATCTCCCACCCCAGTTTCACGAACTGACTTAATATTAGCTGTTAGATAGCCAACATCTCCAGCAATTAAAAGATCTTTTTTCACGGGATGCGGACTAGAAACACCAACCTCAGTTACTTCATACTCTTTTCCCGTGTTCATGATTTTAATATGGTCACCAGGTTTAACCATTCCATCTTCGACTCTAATTGATAAGACGACCCCACGATAGTCGTCATATTTTGAATCAAAAATCAAAGCCTTAAGTGGTGCCTCTAAATCACCATCCGGAGCAGGAATATCTTGTACAATTCTTTCTAATAAATCACCAATACCTTGCCCAGTTTTACCTGAAACTTCAGCCGCATTAGACGCATCTAATCCTAACATCTCGGTAATCTCTTCTTTTGCTTGCTCGGGATTTGCTGACGGCAAATCAATTTTATTAATGACTGGCAAAATCTCTAAATCATCATCAATGGCTAAATATGTATTGGCTAAGGTTTGTGCCTGTACACCTTGAGAAGCATCAACGACCAAAAGCGCTCCTTCACAAGCAGCTAGTGACCTTGAAACTTCATAAGAAAAATCAACATGGCCTGGTGTATCAATAAGATGAAAAATATAATCTTCACCATTTTGAGCATGATATTTAATTTCAACTGAGTTCATTTTAATTGTAATTCCTCGTTGACGCTCAAGTGGCATATCATCTAACATTTGATTCTTTAACTGCCGCTCTGAAACCGTATCGGTTAACTCCAAAATTCGATCAGCAATCGTTGATTTACCATGATCAATATGAGCAACAATTGAAAAGTTGCGAATATGTTTTTTATAATCTTCTAATTTTGTTAGATCCATAAATCATTTGCATCCTTTTGTTTTTTCTGTCATTGACCAATCAACGTTTTAATGCTGATTGATGCAATTTTTATTTCTTAATTACTTTCAGATTAATAATTATTTACTATATTATTGTGAAGACTACTTTCTTCTTTCTGTGTAAGACAATTATACCATACCCCCATATTGAAAAAATAACTGCACGTTAGACCTATGTTTCAGAATAAAGTCTTAACATTAACTTTTAAGTAATTATTACTACTAAAATCAATTAAATTAATTATCTAGCAAACATTTTTAAATGCTATGATTTTCATTGACAGTTTAGCAGAATAAAAAAACGCAATAACTAAATTGCGTTTTCTTAATTATTGCAGTTTTTCTTTTAATCTTTCAAAGAAACCTTTTTCTTGTGGGTTAATGGATCCCCCGCCAGCCTTAACAAAGTCAACCAAGGCTGCTCTTTGTTTTTCGTTAAGAGTTTTAGGAATTTGTACTTCAACTGTCGTTATCTGGTCACCACATGCATTACCACGTAAATATGGAACTCCCTCACCTCTTAATGTGAATTTTTTATTAGGCTGGGTACCAGCAGGAATTTTTAATTTTTGCTCCCCATGAACAGTTTTAACTGTAATTTCATCCCCAAGAGTAGCCTGAGCAAATGAAATTGGCACCGTTGTATAAATTGTATTCCCTTCTCGTTTAAAGTCCTTGGACTGTTTTATTCGATATGAAATATACAAATCACCATAAGGCCCACCGTTTTTACCAGCTTCCCCTTGACCTTCATAGCGTAACTGCTGACCATTGTCAATTCCGGCTGGAATATTAACTTCTATAGTGTTTTTACCATCTACAACACCATTTCCATGACACGTACCACAAGGATGTTCAATAATAATCCCTCGTCCATTACATTTGTCACAAACTGTTTGCCGTCGAATCATCCCAATCATCGATTTCTGTGTAACCGTCATATAACCTGTTCCATTACATTTGTCACAAGTAATTGGATGGGTACCCTTTTCAGCACCACTTCCCTTACATGTCCCACAAATTTCACTACGAGTATATGAAACTTGCGTTTTTTTACCAGTAATAGAATCCATGAAATCAATAGTTAGGGTATAGTCTAAATCTTCGCCGCGTGTTGGTGCAGTCGGATCTGCTCGTCGCTGTCCACTAGAAGCGCCACCAAAGAAATCGTTAAAAATATCACCAAAATCACCGAAACCACTAAAGTCACCGTAGCCTTGACCTGCACCACCAAAGCCAGCTTGGCCATTCACACCAGCTGCACCAAATTGATCGTACTGACTCTTCTTTTGTGGGTCATGAAGAACTTCATAAGCTTCATTTATTTTTTTGTATTTTTCCTCTGCACCTGGTTCATGATTGATATCAGGATGGTATTTCTTAGCTAATTTACGATAAGCAGAATTAATTTCTTTATCACTGGCATTTCGATCAACACCTAGCACACTATAATAATCTTCTTGTGCCATCTAAAAGCTCCTTACTTTCCAAAAGAAAAGAACTACTTTCATGGCAGTTCTTTTCTAATTTATTCAATTATAAACCCATTACTTGTCAGGGTCTACTTTATGAAATTCGCCATCGCTAGCTGAACCATCACCTGCATTGCCATTTTGACCATCAGCTTCAGCACCAGGTTGTCCTTGAGCTCCACCATTAGCTTGGTATAACTTAACCGCTAAGTCTTGAGCAACTTTTGATAGTGCATCTTTCTTAGTCTTCATTTCTTCCAAGTTATTGTCCTTTTGTGCCTGCTTCAATTCATCAAGCGCATCTTGAACCTTCTTAATGTCGTCTTCAGAAACTTTATCCTTAACTTCACCCAAAGTCTTTTCAGTTGAGAAAATTAATTGGTCAACTTCATTGCGTAAGTCAACTTCTTCTTTCTTCTTTTTATCTTCTTCGGCATGCTCTTCAGCTTCTTTTTGCATCTTTTGAATTTCTTCATCGGATAAACCAGATGAACTCTTAATGGTAATCTTTTGTTCTTTACCTGTACCCATATCTTTAGCCGAAACGTTTACAATTCCATTCTTATCGATATCAAAGGTTACTTGAATTTGTGGAACACCACGAGGTGCGGCAGGAATATCAGTCAGTTCAAAACGACCCAAGGTCTTATCATCAGCAGCCATTGGACGTTCACCTTGCAAAACGTGGACATCAACAGCAGGTTGATTATCAGCAGCAGTTGAAAAGATTTGACTCTTAGACGTTGGAATTGTGGTATTCTTTTCAATTAATTTAGTGAAGACACCACCCATGGTTTCAATACCAAGTGAAAGTGGAGTAACATCGAGTAAAACGACATCCTTAACATCACCTGAAATAACACCACCTTGAATAGCAGCACCTAAGGCAACAGCTTCATCAGGATTGATTGAGTGGTCAGGTTCTTTTCCAGACCACTTCTTAACTGCTTCTTGAACCGCTGGAATTCTAGTCGATCCACCATTTAAAATAACCTTATCAATATCATTAACAGTTAAGTCTGCATCTTTTAGTGCATTATCAAATGGAATCTTAGTTCGATCAACAAGATCAGCCGTTAATTCATCAAACTTAGCACGAGTCAAATCAGCTTCTAAGTGTAATGGACCGGCTTCACCAGCAGAAATAAATGGAAGTGAAATGTGAGTTGAAGATACGCCAGATAGATCTTTCTTAGCTTTTTCAGCAGCATCTTTTAATCTCTGTAGTGCCATCTTATCAGTTGATAAGTCCACACCATTTTCATCTTTAAAGCCTTTAACAAGCCAGTCAATGATCTTATTATCAAAGTCATCACCACCAAGACGTGTATCACCATTAGTGGATAATACCTGAAAGACACCATCACCTAGTTGCAAAACAGAAACATCGAAAGTTCCACCACCAAGGTCATATACTAAAACTTTTTCATCTTCAGCATCTTTATCCAAACCATAAGCAAGTGATGAAGCAGTTGGTTCGTTAATAATCCGTTTTACTTCTAAACCAGCAATTTTACCAGCATCTTTAGTAGCTTGACGTTGAGCATCATTAAAGTAAGCTGGAACCGTAATAACTGCTTCAGTAACCTTCTCACCTAAATAGTCTTCTGAAAATTTCTTAATATATTGTAAAATCATTGCAGAAATTTCTTGTGGTGTATAGGCCTTATCCCCAATTTTGACTTTATAACCAGCCTCACCAATGTGACGCTTAATTGAAGAAATAGTATTAGGATTAGTAATTGCTTGCCGTTTAGCTACTTCACCAACTTGAATTTCACCATCCTTAAAGGCAACTACTGAAGGAGTAGTTCTGTTACCTTCTGGATTAGTAATAATTTTTGGTTCCTTACCTTCAAGAACTGCAACTGCAGAGTTAGTTGTTCCAAGATCAATACCGATAACTTTTGACATTAATAAAACTTCCTTTCAATTATTGTGCAACAACAACCATTGCTGGTCTTAATGTGCGATCCTTATATAAATAACCCTTTTGTAAAACCTGAACGATATAATTCTTCTGCTCATTATTTTCAGCAGCAACCGTTTGAACTGCCTGATGTAAGTTTGGATCAAATTCTACACCTTCAGCATCGATTTCACTAATTCCATGATCTTTCATCGCCTTAATTAAGGAGTCAAGAGTCATTTGAACACCCTTTTTAAGCTGCTTTGAAGCTTCATCATCTACTTCAATTGCTAAAGCTCTTTCTAAATTATCCATTGCCGGTAAAATGTCTTTAGCTAAAGACTGAGATTCATACTTAATCAATTGTGCACGTTCATTATTATAACGATTTTGCATATTTTGCATTTCTGCTTGACTACGTAAATATTTATCTTCTAAATCTTTATTTTGTTCCTGCACCCTAGTTAACTCTGATTTGATTTTATCTTTTTCAGATTCAGATGCTTGTTGATCATCTACTTGAGCTTCAAAATCTTTCGTTTCATCCGTTGCCGGTTGATTTTCTATAAAATCTTTTTCATTAGTCTGTTTTTCTTTACTCACAGTTAACCTCCTTTATTTAAATCTGCCATAATATTCCAGTAGCTTTTTAGCTAATTCATTTCTAAAATATTCTAGTAGGCCAATCACTTGCGAATACGGCATATTATTAGGACCAAGTAAAGCAATAATACCTTTACCATATGACCCTACACTGTACTCTGCAGTAAGAAGACTATAATCCTTCAATAAATCATTAGATAATTCCGAACCTAAACTAACTCTTATGGGTGAGTGACTATCACTTGAGTTCATTACATTAGTCATTAAATTCGAAACTAAATCTTCATGACCCAGTAATTCATAGAGCGATTTCAAACTTGAAGCATCGCTTAGTGAACTGTTATTTAAAAGATTTAGCTGCCCGTCAACATACATTTGCTCACTAGTAGCCTCTTTAACCACATCTTCAACCAATTCAATTAATTCAGTGATATGATGAAGACCAAATTTTTCACTTAAATCTTGACTCAATGAACTCGGGTTTATTTCGTTTAAAGTCTTACCTACCAATTCATTGTTTAGCATTCGCACAGCTTTTTCAACTTCATCGCCACCAATATTATAGGGTAAACGATAAACTTGACTGTGAACATTCCCATCACTGGTAACCAAAATAGCCATAACTTGCCTATTCACTAATGGAACAATTCGAAAACCAGTAATAGTTAAAGAATTACTCTCTGGTCCTTCAGCAAAAGCAGTATAATTAGTCAAATCAGATAAAATTTTGGCCGCCTCTTGAACAATTTCATTAACTTGATGAAATGGCTGGCTAAATTGTAGCATAATTCTATCATATACTGATGCTGGCAAACGTAATGGCTCAACTAAATTATCTAAATAGTACCGATAGCCATCAGTTGATGGTAAACGGCCACTAGATAAATGAGTTTTTTCAATTAAGCCCTTGTCTTCTAAAAGAGCCATTTCATTACGAATAGTTGCACTGGAAACTTTAATTGGCAGTTGGTTCATTACAGTTTTTGAACCGACAGGATCATGTGTCTGTGTAAAATTATTAATAATTGTTTTTAAAATTAATTCTTGACGTTCGGTCAACATAAATATCGCCCTCACTTTTAGCACTCTTATTTGCTTTGTGCTAACAATTATTATGATACTAGTATTTAGCAGAATGTCAAGCTGAGTGCTAATTATTTTGAAATAAATTTTTGCAACAATTTTAACTTATCTGTACTGCTCAAAATAGTCTGTAATCTTTAATTTATCCTGTTTCATTTGCTCTTTTAGTTGATTTAAATTAGCAAACTTTATTTCTCCGCGTGTATACTTATACCACTTAATTATTATCTTTTGGTCATAAGCCTCTTCACTAAAACCAAATAAGTTAGATTCAATATATATTTTTTGGGCACTGTTAATTGTTACATTATAGCCTACACTAGTCATTGATTCATACCACTTACCATTAATCATTGTCCTCGTAGCATAAACGCCAACTTTAGGAATCACCTTATTCTCATCCCAAACTAAATTAGCAGTTGGAAAGCCCAACTTGTGACCATTACGCAGTCCGTGCCCAATATAACCGGACATGACATAAGGTGTGCCAAGTAAGTCTTTAACTAAGTCCATTTTTCCATTTTTAATAGCTCTTTTAATCTCTGTTGAGCCAATTTTTTGGTCATTGTATGTTTGTTCCGGAACTGTAATAATCTCAAATCTGTTTTGCGCAAATTTAGGTAAATTCTGCATATTGGCAATATTTTTAGGTCCATAGGTATAATCAAAACCAGCAACAACAGTCTCAGTATTAAGTTTAACAATAATATTATCTACAAATTCTTGAGCACTTACTTTGCTAAATTGCTCATTAAAATGCATCACCAACAAATAATCTACTCCAAGCTGCCGCATTTTATATATCTTTTCATCTAGGGTATCAATATAACTCACTACTTGGTTTTGATAGACCTCCTTAGGATGCCGATCAAATGTCATTAGCACTAAGGGTAAGCCCTTACTATTGGCAGTGTTCTTTGCGACCTTTATTAACTGCTGATGTCCACGATGAACACCATCAAAAAAGCCGAGAGCCAATACAATTTTACCCGGGACAATATTCTTTTTAACTGGATAAGATAAATGAATAATTTGCACTGTTGAACCTTCATTTCATCTAATTATTTTGCAAAAGCATTAATTCAGGACGGTACATTGTACCTCTGGCTTGATAAATCGCCTTAACTTTATTATTGTACCTTAATGCAACTTTTTTTGCATTCGTTTTCAAAGCAATTGCTGCCCCATTTTTTACCTTTAGCCATTGATTTTCGTTCAAGTCAATTGTCTGATAATCTTTGAAAAATACTTCGATTGGTTGTATTGCTTTTTCAGCTATAGCTGGATTGCTAATAATTTCATCTAGTTTAACAGCTTGACTGAGATTAAAGCCTGAGCTTGCTGTCCTTCGTAAGGTTTGCATTACTGCCGGAACACCTATATTTTCGCCTAGGTCATTGACAAGTGAACGCACATATGTGCCTTTACTACATTCAATTTCAAAATTAAAAGTTTCCTGTCCCTTTTCTAAGTCAAATTGAGGCTCATCAACCGCGTTGTATGCAAAAATTTTAACTGATCGCTTTGGTCGTTCAACCGCAATACCTTCGCGTGCATATTCATAGAGGTGCCTGCCATTTAAACGTACAGCTGAGTAAATTGGTGGAACCTGTTCTATTTTTCCAATAAACTCTTGCATCCTTGTTTGCAGAGTATCTTTACTAATTTTCGTTGTTAAACGTTTAGTTTCGAGCACTTTACCAGATGTGTCATAACTATCCGTGGCATAACCTAACAGGCCTGCACCACAATATTTTTTATTTTTTTGATGCATTAATTCAATCAATTTTGTTGCTTGTCCAATTGCAATCGGTAAAACTCCAGTTACATCAGGGTCTAAAGTTCCCGCATGGCCAATTTTTTTAATATGCAGTACTTTACGCAAATGGTAAACAACATCTGCACTCGTCATACCCTTTTCTTTATCAATTACTAATATTCCGTTAATCATTTCCCTACCTACTAAAAAAGCGCTAACCAGCGCTTTTCTTAATTATTGCGATCTGCATCTTGCTTTTTTACTTCTGCAATTAAACGATCAATCTTACTACCATATTTAACTGAATTATCCCGTTTAAAAATTAATTCTGGAACTTTATAAACAGTTAAAATTTGTCCTAAGAGATGACGCATCATTCCCTTAGCTTTTTCCAAACCAATAGCCGTTTCTTCTTCCTTTTTTGGATTTTCAGAAAGAATGCTGTAATAAACAGTAGCATAAGACAAATCATTGGTACATTCAACTGCTGTAATCGTTACATCTTTAACACGTGCATCACGAATATCTTTTCGTAAAATTTTAGTTAATTCACGCAGAATTTCGCCTTCAACACGACCAATTCTATGTTTCATACTTTGCTCCTAATCACACTATTTTTGTGGCTTAACTTCCTGTTGTTCAACTGCTTCCAGCTCATCGCCAATTTTAATGTCATTATAACCTTCGATTGTTAAACCACAGTCAAAGCCCTGCTTAACAATTTTGGTATCATCTTTAAACCGTTTTAATGAACCAACTTTACCAGTATAGATTACAACACCATTACGAATCAAATTAACATCCGCATCACGTGAGATATAGCCTGAATCAACAAAAGCTCCAGCAATAGTGCCGACTTTAGAAACTTTCCATGTTTCACGCACGGTCAAATTCCCGACAACTTTATCTTCATATGTTGGCTCAAGCATTCCTTGCATAGCGGCTTTAACATCATCAATTGCTTTATAAATAACACTATATAAACGTATGTCGACTCCGCCATCTGTTTCCGCCTGCGACTTAGCGGTTACAGTCGGACGAACATTAAAACCAATAATAAATGCGTTCGATGCGGCAGCTAATGTTACATCGGATTCATTAACTGCACCAACACCAGCGTGAATAATATTAACCCGGACACCCTCAACGTCAATTTTTTCAAATGATTGTTGTAAAGCTTCAACAGATCCTTGAACATCAGCTTTTAAGACAACACCAACTTCTTTCATATTCTCTTTCTTCATTGTATCGAAAAGATTATCAAGGGTTACATGTTGTACATTTTCCCTGGATTGCTGTAATGCTTGTTGCGCCCTCTGTTCGCCGACACTACGTGCTGTCTTTTCATCATCAAAGACAACTATCTTATCAGCAGATTCTGGCACATCATTTAGCCCAGTAATTTCAACTGGCATCGATGGGGTAGCTTTTTCAACTTGACGTCCACGATCATTGGTCATTACCCGAACGCGTCCAAAACGATTCCCCACAACAATCGGATCTCCAGTATGCAACGTACCTTGCTGAATTAATAAATCAGCAACTGGACCACGTCCCCGAGATAACCGAGCTTCAATTACTGTACCAATAGCCTTTTGCTTAGGATCAGCCTTTAGTTCCATTAAATCAGCTTGAAGTAAAATCATCTGCAAAAGCTCATCAACATTTTCACCAGTTTTAGCAGATATTTGAACATAAATGGTATCTCCACCATAATCTTCTGGTATTAAATTATATTTCATTAATTGTTCGGTAACATGTTCCGGATTAGCACCAGGCACATCCATTTTGTTAATTGCAACAATTATTGGTACTTTTGCACTTTTAGCATGATCAATTGCTTCAATAGTTTGTGGCATTACTCCATCGTCAGCTGCAACAACTAAAACAACAATATCTGTTATTTCTGCACCACGTTCACGCATATTTGAAAATGCCGCATGACCTGGAGTATCCAAAAACGTTATTGGCTTATTATCTATTTTAACTTGATAAGCTCCAATTTTTTGAGTAATACCACCAGCTTCGTGTGCTGAAACTTGTGTATGGCGTAAGCGATCTAATAAAGTTGTCTTACCGTGATCAACGTGTCCCATAATTGTAACGACTGGTGGGCGTTTAACTTGTAATTTCGAATTTTGCGAAGCTTCCATTTGTTTTTCATAAAGAGTATCAATGTCGGAAATATCTTCATGAATTTTTTCTTCAGCGTTAATCCCATATTCAGCCGCAATCAACTCAATTGCATCTTTATCTAATGATTGATTTTGATTGGTCATCACTCCAAGCATAAATAATTTTTTAACAATTTCTGCTGGCTCACGATGCAATAATTTACCCAAATCTTGAGCATTCATCCCGACTTCATAAACTAAAGTTTCTGGCAATGGGCGCTCTTTGCGTTGAGTTGGTTGTTTTTTAGGTAATTGTTCAAATTGCCGCTTTTTACCCTTATTTTTGCGTTTTTCTTGATGCTTTGAAAAATTATTGCCAGCGTAATTTTGGCTTTTTCCCTTACGGCCAGGCTTACCAGAATTGCGAGTATGACCATTACCACGCCGATTCTCATCTTTCACAGGCTCTATCGCGGTATTATCTTCAATAACTCGGTGCTTATTAACCGAAGAAGACGCCTGATTTTGTTTCATTCTTGCTGGCGAAGGCTTAATTATTTTAGGACCGACTGTCTTAGGAGTAACTGCTACTTTTTTAACAGTTTGCTTTTCATTTGAACTTATTTTTTTCACTTCTTCTATTTTTTTAGTTGGCTTTTCTTCATTTGACTTTTCAAAATCATGCCGACTAACCTGTTTTGTTTGCTGATTTAATGAATTTTCTTCAACTCGCTGTTTTTGCTTTAATTGCTTTAGCAAGTCTTGTGCTGCCGGCTTAGACGCTTTTTCATTATGATTTGTTTTGATCTTTTGCTTTTTGTTTGCTTGATCACGATGAACCTGATCATTTACACGATTAGTATTCCGCTTTTTGGTAGTCTTTTTTTCATCAACCTTTTTTTCGTTTTTACGAATTGAAGTTACAGAAACTTTGATTTTACTATTTTTCAAAGCGGATTTCTCTTCCTTTTTAGTGGGAGCGGGGTTTTGAAAACTACCCTTTATCTGATTCACTTCTGAATCTTCCAATGATGACATATGATTCTTTACATCGAAGCCGAGTTCTTTCGCTTTATTAACCACAACTTTATTCTCGATGCCTAACTCTTTTGCAATTTCATAAATTCTTGTTCTAGTCATCCAATCACACTCCTTCATTAATCTTTTGTACTAATGCTTTATAAAAACCAATATCAGTAATACCTAATACTTTACGCTTTTTGCCAATTGCATGTGAAATTTCATCACTATTAAAAGCAGAAATAATACTTATCCCACTTTTGGTAGTAATTCTATTGATCTTTTCACTTGTACCTTCATGGCAGTCATTAGCCAAAATAACAACTTTGATTTTCTTTGCTTTGAGCCCCACAAGAACAAGTTCCTGACCTGAAATTATTTTCCCAGCTCGCTCCGCAAGACCTAGCAAATTCAACGCTTTTTGTCTACTTTGCAAATCTAACTATCACCAAATAATTCTTTTCTTGCCTTTTGATGATCGACATAAGCATATAACTCGTCATAGAATGCTGCTGAAATTTTAGTTCCGAGACTGCGATCTAACACGCCTTTTTCTTGTGCAGACTTAATTTTAGTAGGATCTAATGAAACATAAGCACCACGACCTGGCTTTTTACCAGTTGGGTCAACAAAAACATTTTTTTCTTTATCAATTACAATGCGAACTAACTCTTTTTTAGGTTGCATACTATTAGTTAATAAATCTTTTCGCATTGGAATCTTTCTTTTTTTCAAAAAAATTCCTCCTTGCCTTATTCATTATCAATATGCTCATTTATTTCTAAATTTTGCTTAGTCTCTTGTATATCACTCAATTGGTCTTCATGGTCAGTACCTGATTGCTTCTCATTTGATACAGAGTCAGTGCTTTCTTCTGTATTGTCATTTACTTCATCAACAAACTCAACTTCAGATTCTGGTCTAATGTCAATTTTATAGCCAGTTAAGCGTGCAGCTAAGCGAACATTCTGCCCCTTCTTACCAATAGCAAGTGATAATTGATAATCAGGTACAATTACCAATGCACTTTTTTCATCTGCTTCATCGCTAAATTGAACTGCAATAACTTCTGCAGGATTTAGGGCATTAGCAATAAAGTCTGACGGATCTTGCTCGTAATTGACAATATCAATATTTTCACCATCAAGTTCATTAACAACATTTTGCACACGTGTACCACGTTGACCAACACAGGTTCCAACAGGATCAATATTAGGATCATTTGATTTTACCGCGATTTTAGTTCTATCACCAGCTTCACGCGCAATAGAAATGATTTCAACCGTACCATCAAAAATTTCTGGGACTTCCTGTTCAAATAATCTTTTAACCATATCTGGTGCAGTTCGTGAAACTGTAATTTGAGCTCCTTTGGAATCAGAACCAACATGAGTTACTAGTACACGAATTTGATCTTGAGGATTATAAATTTCATTTGGCATTTGATCATTGCGAGGCATAACAGCTTCTACATTACCAATTTTAACATAGACAAAGCGATTATCACGTCTTTCAACTGTTCCAGTAATTAATTCATCTTCGTACTTTGAATATTCACTAATTATCTGATTTCTTTCAGCCTCACGTAAATGTTGCATGATAACTTGTTTGGCTGTTTGAGCTGCAATGCGACCGAAGTTCTTTGGTGCAACTTCAAAGCGAATTGTATCCCCTAATTCATATGCACGGTTGATTGCTAAAGCATCTTTTAAACTAATTTCTAGTCGATCATCATGAACTTCTTCCACAACAACCTTCTCAGTCATTAACCTAAAGTCGCCCTTACGTTCATCAAATTTAACTACAACATTAGTTGCTTGGTTATAATTCTTTTTATATGCTGCAACGAGGGCTGCTTCAATTGCTTCAACAATTACCTCTTGCTTAATACCTTTTGTTTCTTCTAAAGTAGCAAACGCCTCTAGCATTTCTTTAGACATAAGTTTTAATCAACCTTTCTAAAATTCAATTGCAAATCGAACATTTGCAACTAGTTTACGGGGAATAGTTAACTGCTTCCGCCTTGTTTTAATTTTAATTTCCAATTTTATCTCGTCATTAGTATATGACTTTAAAATACCTTCATATTCTTTTTGGTTATCGATTTTTTGATAAAGTGCAATATGAATGTAATTATTCAAAGCCTTTTGCCAATCATTATTAGTTTTTATTGGTCGCTCAATACCAGGAGAAGAAACTTCTAAAATATAGGGGTCAGGAAATGGATCAGGGCTTAATTCATCTAACTTAGTAGAAATCAGCTCACTAAGCCCAGCAATTTCATCCATATCAATTCCATCATCTCGATCCACATATATGCGTAAATAATTTTGTCCTTTTTCTTTCACATATTCACTATCTACCAATTCATCTCCACGTGACTTTATAATTGGGATAATTTCTGCAAGAACAGCTTCTTTAACTTTCGCCAAGTACTTTCCTCCGTAATAAAAAGAGTGAGCAATCAATGCTCACTCCGAATCACTTATTCGAACTTCTTTATTAATTATATCATATTTATACTAATACTGCAAAAATCAAAAGAGTGATAGTTGATTTTGATCAGGCAAGCCTTCCAAAACACCATTTTCTTCTAAATAGTCCATGATTGTCTGCGATACTTTGCCCCTTTTTGCCAAATCTTCTTTTGATAAAAATTCTTGTTCTGCTCGTGCAGCAACAATTTGTTTTGCAGCATTTATCCCTAAGCCAGGAACGGCATTAAATGGCGCTAAAATTGTATGTTGGTCAACAATTGTAAAATTAGTTGCTTCAGATTTATTAATATCAACCATTTTTATACTAATACCACGTTCAAGACACTCATTAGCAATTTCTAACACAGTTAATAGACTTTTATCTTTAGCAGAAGCATCATTACCTTTGGCTTGAAGGTCACTCATTGCCTTTTTAACAGTATTTTTACCATGACTCATTGCTACTAAATCAAACAGATCAGCCCGAACTGAAAAATAAGCAGTGTAATATATTTCAGGATAGTAAACTTTAAACCAAGCAATTCTTAAGGCCATTAAAATATAAGCAGTAGCGTGGGCCTTCGGAAACATATATTTTATTTTCAAACAAGACTGAATATACCAACTAGGAATTTTATTATTTTCTTGTAAAACAGCCATGTCTTCCTCACTGATACCACGACCATGCCGAACCGATTCCATAGTCGAAAAGGCAACTTCAGGTTTAACACCCCAGTGAATAAGATCTGTCATAATATTATCACGACAACCAATTACATTTTTTAGTTTGCAAATACCATTATTAATTAGTTCCTCTGCATTACCTAACCAGACATCCGTCCCATGAGAAAGACCAGAAATCTGTAATAATTCGGAAAAAGTAGTTGGCTTAGTTTCTTCAAGCATACCACGAACAAATCTCGTCCCAAATTCTGGTACTCCTAAAGTTCCAGTTTTAGATTGTATTTGCTCTGGTGTCACTCCTAAGATATCAGGACTAGAAAATAATGACATAACGCCGGGATCATCAGGTGGAATAGACAGTGGGTCTACTCCTGATAAGTCTTGAAGCATTCTAATCATCGTTGGATCATCATGTCCTAAAATATCAAATTTCAATATATTGTCATGAATCGAATGAAAATCAAAATGAGTTGTTTTCCATGTTGCATTAACATCATCTGCTGGGTATTGTACTGGAGTAAAATCATAAATATCCATATCATCCGGAACTACAACAATACCAGCTGGATGTTGCCCAGTTGTTCGTTTTACTCCGCTGACTCCTGCTGCTAAACGATCTAATTCTGCTCTTCGCAGATTTAACTCTTTTTCATCATCGTAATGTTTAGCATAACCATATGCTGTTTTATCTGCAACTGTCGCAATTGTCCCAGCTCGATAAGAATTTACGGGGCCAAACATCACCCGAATAAAATTATGTGCCACTGGTTGATAGTCACCAGAAAAGTTCAAATCAATATCTGGAACTTTATCTCCGTGAAAACCTAAAAAAGTGGCAAAAGGTATATCTTGGCCGTCTTTGACCAAATCTGTATCACATTTGGGACACTTTTTATCAGGTAAATCATAGCCAGAACCATATTCACCATTCTCAAAAAATTGGGAATATTTACATTTCGGACAACGATAATGCGGCGCGAGTGGATTAACTTCCGTAATTCCAGACATTGTTGCAACAAGACTAGAACCAACTGAACCACGTGAACCAACTAAATAACCGTCTTTATTTGACTTGGCAACTAATCGTTGTGATATTAAGTAAATGACTGCATAGCCATTTGAAATAATCGAATGCAATTCCATATCAACACGGTCTTGAACTAGCTTAGGTAGCGGATTGCCATAAAGCTCATGCGCTTTATCATACGTCAGCTTTTTCATTTCTTCATCAGCATTTTCAATATGTGGCGGATAAAGTCCATCTTTAATTGGTGCAATTTCTTCAACTGATTCAGCAATTTTATTTGGATTTGTAATAACAATTTCTTGAGCCGCTTCTTCACCTAAAAAGCTAAAAGCATCTAGCATTTCTTGAGTAGTATAAAAATGCAAATCAGGTTGTTTTTTATTTCGATCAGGGTTACCCCTTTGCGCAGAAATTAAAATTGTCCTGTAAATAGCGTCATGCGGTTCAACGTAATGGGCATCTCCAGTTGCAACAACGGGCTTATTTAATTCTTGCCCTAATTGATATATATTACTTAAAATTTCTTCTAATTCTGCTTCATCAGCAATTAAGTGATTGTCAATCATTGCGGCGTAATTTGCAGGTGGTTGAATTTCCAAATAATCATAAAATTCTGCCTTCTTGCGTGCTTCATCATAGCCTTTTTGCATCATTGCAGTAAAAACTTCACCTTCACCGCAGCCAGATCCATAAAGCAAGCCTTCATGGTTTTCAATTAAATCAGATTTAGGGGTACGTGGAATACGATAAAAGTCTTCAGTGCTCGCAATAGAAACTAAACGATACATATTTTTTAAGCCAGCTTGAGTTTGAGCCAATATAGACATATGTTGCGGTCGTGCTCTTTTAAACACTTGACCATGGGCAGCATAATCATTCATTTTTCCCAAATCGGCCTCACCAAATTTTTCAGTAAAGGCAGTAAGTAGTTTAAACATTAAATAACCCGTTGCTTCTGCATCTTGATTTGCTCTGTGATGATGTTCAAGTACAACATTGTATTTTTTAGCTAATGAATCGAGGGTGTGTCGCGTTTGTTCTGGATGAAGGAGCCTTGAAATTTCAAGGGTATCAACTACTGGCTGTGTGATTTCACTCAAATTTGCTCTTTTTAAAGCAGCATTTACAAAACCGACATCAAATTGAACATTATGACCACAAAGCGGCCTTGCACCATAAAAATCCTGAAACTGTTTAATTACAACGTCTTCATCATCAGCAGCCTTTACCATTTCATCAGTAATAGAAGTTAAGTTAATCGTTTGTTCACTTAGAGGGTGATGCGGATTTATAAATTTATCAAACCGATCAATTACTTCGCCATTTTTCATTTTTACGGCACCAATTTCGATAATAGTGTCATAAACTGACGATAATCCAGTTGTTTCAACATCAAAAATTACGAATTCTTGATCTTCATATTTCATTGGCGCAGGATTAAGGATCAATAACGCACGATCATCAATCATATTTGCTTCAAGACCATAAACAATCTTTATACCATTCTTCTTGCCAGCATTATAAGCTTCAGGAAAGGCCTGTACATCTGCATGATCTGTAATAGCAATCGCCTTTTGCCCAAATCGTTTAGCTGCTAAAACAAAATCAGTCGCTGTATTAGTTGCATCAAGCTGACTCATATTAGTATGCAAATGCAATTCAATACGCTTCTCTTCACCTTTATACTTTTCAATTCTCTCAGTATGTTCAACTACTTCAAAAGAAGAAATATTAAAAACAACGTCGTGGCTCCATTGATCTTCAGCTGCAGTACCCTGCATCTTAGCCCAAGTTCCCCGTTTCAATTTACTAATATTTTCTAGTTGATCATCATCCGAAATAAACTTTTTGAATGAAATTGAATCAGTATAATCAGTAATTTCTCCCATATAAATATGAGAGCCGTTTTTAAGTTCCCGTACATCAGTATTAAAAATGTTGCCCTCAATAACCACATTTCTGGTTCCGGCAATAACATCCTTAATTTGAGTTACCGTCATTTTTTTATCAAGTGTTCGGTTACCATAGCGCGTTTTTTTAGTTTGATAAATCGGTTTTTTAGAGTATTCCTTTGGTGGGGTTGCTAAATAAGCCTCTTGCATATTTTGCTCATGCTGTTCCTGTAATTGCTGTAAACTTGCCAAATTACTTTGTGAGCTGGCCTCATCGATTTCCGTTACAAACTTTAAATTGAAAAAGCCGTAATCTCTCATTTCAATTGCTAACTGGTCTAATACCTTTTGTTCCAATAGCCCGTCTACCACTAAATTGTCAACCGGAATAATCCACCGTTCATCTTCTTTTCGCGGTTGATGGCTTGCAATAAACTCTCGTGCAACTGGTTGCAATAACTGCGAGGTTTGGACTGCATATTGCCAATAGTCAGTTAAATAATTATCATCTCCGTTTTCTGATCGCACAAACAAATGTGTTTTAACAAATGAAGAAAAGCTTGCCGTAATTGCCTTATTTAGAGCATCATAAGTGGCAAACTTTAACGGTGTAGCAAAAAGAACATGGATATCCCATCTATGCTCTTTAGCGTAAACATCCACGTTCTCAATTTGGCCCTTTTGCAGTATATCCTCATCTTCAAATTGTTTAGGGAAATTAATCTGCTCTAAAAGGCGTAAGAAAAGTTCGTTTTTATTCGTCACGAAAATTATCCTAACTCTTTATTTACAAAATCTGCTAGTTCAGTAGTTGTCATCTCAGTAGCCACTTCACCACTTGGTCGCTTAACTTCAATAATTCCTTCACTAGCCTTTTTACCAATTGTAATACGAACGGGAGCACCAATCAAATCAGCATCAGCAAATTTAACACCGGGACGTTCATTGCGGTCATCGTATAAAACATCATAATTTTTACTGAACTCTGCTTCAAGTTGCTCAGCTAATCTAGTCTGTGCCTCATCTTTCATTTTCATTTGGACTATGTGCAAATTGAATGGAGCAATTTCTTTTGGCCATGCAATACCAAATTTCGTCAAATGCTGCTCAATTACAGCTGATAAAACACGTGTAACGCCAATACCGTATGAACCCATAATTACTGGTTGTGATTTTCCATTTTGATCTAAAAAATCAGCTCCCATTTTTTCAGTATAATATGTGCCAAGTTTAAAAATATGTCCTACTTCAATTGAAGTAGTAAATTTAAGCGGTAAATGATCGATTGGATCAGGTTCACCTTCATTGGCAACACGCAGATCACTGACTTGATCAATTTTAAGATCACGATCAAAATTAACGTTCTTTAATTGGTAACCATTTTGATTTGCGCCAACAACAGTATTGACTAAATTCTTAATTGTTTCATCAGCAATAATTTGATCAGCCCAGGTAGCATTTATTGGACCTACGCTTCCCTTTTTCAAGCCAGTAAGTTGGTATAGTTCATCATCACTAGCGACTCTTACTGAATCTGCATCAAGTAGATGAGTAAGCTTTACTTCATTAACTTGCTTATCACCACGAATTAAAACCAGTACATGATCTTTTTCATTAACTATATAAAGGATGCTTTTTACAATTTTAGTTGCTGGCACATTTAAAAATTTCGTTAAATCAGCAATGGTTTCTTGTCCTGGAGTGGCAACCTTAACAATTGCTTCTTCCTTTTCTTGACTAGGCTTGAAAGTATCAACACTAACCGCCATTTCTAAATTAGCAGAGTATGTATTAGTTTCGTTAGTGGCAATTGTATCTTCTCCAATAGCTGCCGGAGCTTGGAATTCAGTAGAATTTTTACCACCCATGGTACCAGAATCGGCAATTACTGCTGTCACATTAACTCCACAACGTTTGAAAATAGCTTCAAATGCCTTCTTTTCATCATTAAATTGTTCATCCAATTGTTCTCTAGTAGCAGCGAAACTATAGGCATCCAGCATAATGAATTCACGCGTTCTTAATAAACCAAACCGTGGCCGATTTTCATCACGAAATTTATTTTGAATTTGGTATAAAGCAATTGGCATTTGCTTATAGCTTTTGATGCTTTTAGCAACAATTTGCGTAAATGTTTCCTCATGAGTCGGTCCTAGTAAACTTTGCCGACCATGCCGATCATTTAATCTAAACATTTCTAAACCATATTTTTGCCAACGCCCTGATTCTTCCCATAATGAAGCAGGTAGTAATTCTGGCATAGCCATTTCCGGCACATTGATTTTGGCCATTTCTTCTTTTATTATCTGTTCAACTTTGGTTAAGACGCGATAACCTAATGGTAAATATGCATAAACACCAGCAGTTACTTGCCGAACATAACCACCCCGAAGCATCAGCTTGTGACTAGCCGCAACTGCATCAGCTGGAGCCTCCTTTAAAGTAGGTATAAATAATTTAGATTGACGCATTAATTTCTCCCCCAAAATAACTTTTTAAAAAATTCTATTTAATAAAATAGCGATATATGTCATTGCCAGTCACTGCAATAATCAAAATAAGTAACAGTCCAAAACCGATTAGTTCTACTAACGACTCATGATCTTCTGAAATTGGTTTACCACGAACAATTTCAATTAAATTAAGCAAAAACTTTCCTCCATCTAAACCAGGAATTGGAATCATGTTTACAATCCCCAAGTTTATTGAAATCATCGCTAAAAATGCCAAAATATACGGTAACCCTAATTGTGATACTTGTGATGTTTGTGAATATATTCCAACTGGACCCGATAGTTTATTTAAACTAAAATGTCTGAACAATCCACCAACAGCATTAAAAATCATTCCAGTTGTTGATACGGCCATCTCCCATCCTCGTTGAGCCTTGGCCGAAATATGCTCATCACCTTGTGCATGGATTCCGATTTGATAGATAGTTTGACCTTGAACTTTAATTGATTTTGGCTTAACACTAGCTGTCCTTGTTTGACCATCTTTATTAATAAAGGAAACTTTAATATTTTTTCCCTTACTATGATTAATAAAGTCAGAAACCTCTTGAAAAGTAGTAATCTTGTAATTGTTAATTTTAATTAGTCTAGAGCCTGGTTCGATTTTCGCCAATTTAGCAGGTGAATTAGTATCGACATGACTAACAGTTGTTGTAGCTGGACCTGGAATTGTAAAGGTCCAAATCATAAAAACAACAAAGCCCAAAATAATATTCATTAATGGACCAGCGATATTAGTCGCTAATTTTTGCCAAACATTGGCTTCTTGAAATTGAGTATCACGCGGAGCAATAATTAATTCGGTTTTTGTTTGATCGATTATAGTAGCATCATGATTAACATGATAGGTTACTCGATCTGCCTCATTGCCATTTTCATATCCTGAAATAAATAACTCATCAACCAAATCAGCTTTTGTAATTAAGACTGGGATGCCCTCAATTGGCACATCTGATTTAGAAGCATCAATTTTGATAACTTCGTTTTGCTCATTTAACTGTAGAATCACTGTCATCCCGGGTTCAAGTGCTGTGTCGTCATCTTTACCTGCTAAACGAACATAGCCACCTAATGGCAACCAACGGATGGTATACGTGGTTGGATTACGACGCACTTGAAAAAGTTTTGGCCCCATTCCAATTGAAAATTCACGTACCAAAATACCACATTTTTTAGCAACAATGAAGTGCCCGAATTCATGGACAAAAACTAACAACCCAAATACAATTAAAAAAATTAGTATACCTTTCAAAAGAAATCTCCTAGTGGACAATACCTAATAAAGCAGCAAAAACTGGCAAAACAAACAGCATACTGTCGAATCTGTCTAAAATTCCACCATGACCAGGCAAAATTTTACCAGAATCTTTTACATTATAAAAACGCTTGTAGGCAGATTCAACTAGGTCCCCCATCTGGCCAACAATTGATAAGATTAAAGCAAAAATCACCAATTCAATTAAAGAATAACCTAATGGAACAAAATAGGCATAAATTGTTGCACAAATAACTGCGCAAATTGTTCCTCCAATTGAACCTTCCCAAGTTTTATTGGGACTAATCACTGGCCATAATTTATGTCGACCAATTTTTCGACCGATCATATAAGCCCCTGTGTCTGTTAACCAAACCACTACAAATACATAGCAAAGTAAAGCTAGTCCATGCGGACTATTTCTAATTCCTGCCATATAGTGAAAGCCAGTGCCAATATACAGTGATCCCAAAGTATAAACACCAATATCATCAAAATTTGTTTTATTCTTTGATAAAACAGTCCATGTTAACATTAACATGATTAACGCAAAATAGATGCCATACTTAGTCCAGTTAAATGGCATTGCCTTAATAAAGGTATCTGGAATTGCCCAAGTTATCGTCGCCAATAATGCTAATACAAAATTAACTGATACTAAAATTTGCTTTTTCATTAAAAATATTTCACTGATTCCAATTGCCGCAAAAGCTACAGTAAGCCAGTCCATCCAAAGCCCACCTGCCCAAACAATCGGAATAAACAAAATTAAAGCAATAATTGCTGTGATTACACGTTGTTTCATATATTTACCTAACTACCTTATTCATCAAGTTTACCAAATCGACGATGACGATTTTCAAAGTCGCTGACAAATTCTTGTAAATCATTTTTATTAAAATCCGGCCAATTTTTCGAACTAAAAGCTAATTCAGAATAAGCAAGTTGCCAAAGCATAAAATTAGAAATTCTTTGTTCGCCAGAAGTTCTAATTAACAAGTCTGGTTCTTGAAATTTACCAAAATTAGCGGTCATTAAATGTTGAGCAATCATTTTTTCATCAATCTGTGCACTAGATAATTGCCCCATTTCAATTAGAGACCCTAATTCTTGCATAGCTGTTAGAATCTCTCTTCTTGAGCCGTAATTAAAAGCAAAATTCAAGATTAATCCGGTATTATCAGCTGTTTCAGCCATTGCCTGTTGTACAACATCGTATGTTTTACTTGGCAATTCGTCAAGATAGCCCATAATGTTAACCTTAACATTATTTTCCATTAGCGTAGGCATAAACTTATCAAAAAAGCGTACTGGTAAATTCATTAAATACGCAACTTCTTCTTTGGGACGAGCCCAATTTTCAGTTGAGAAGGCGTACAATGATAGAACTCTAATTCCCAGTTCATTAGCGGCTAAGGTAATACGTTCGACATTATACATTCCTTCTCGATGCCCCATAATGCGTTTCTTACCTTGTTGTGTAGCCCATCGCCCGTTGCCATCCATAATAATGGCAAGATGGTTTAACTGATTCCTTTTTTCTACCATTACTTATCCTTGAGTAATTTCTTTTCGTTTTTTATCTGCTAACACATCGATGTTTTTAGTTGCTTCATCAGTAACCTTTTGAACCTGCTTTTCTAAGTTTCGCTGTTCATCTTCAGTTATTTCATCATCTTTTTGCAATTTTTTCAAACTATTCATTGCATCGCGACGCACATTTCTAACCGCAATCTTACCTTCTTCAGCCATCTTATTTACTTCTTTAGCAATTTCTTGACGCCTTTCTCCAGTCAACTGCGGAATTACTAACCGAATAACTTTACCATCATTGGCTGGGGTTAGCCCCAAGTTAGAGGCTAACAAAGCATGTTCGATATTATCAATACTAGTTTGATCATATGGTGTAATCAGTAGCACACGTGGTTCGGGAATTGTTACGCTAGACATTTGCGTTAAAGGCGTTGGGGCACCATAATAGTCAACTTTAATTCCATCTAAAATCGCTGCATTGGCAACCCCAGCTCTAACCGTGCCAAGATTCTTCTCAAAAACATGAATCGATTTATCCATATTTTCCTTTGCCTTATTAATAACTTCGTTACTCATTTTTTCCTCCTTCAATCATTGTACCAATATTTTCTCCCATGACAGCTCGCTTAATATTGCCTGCAGTATTAACGTTAAATACAATTAGAGGTATATTTGTATCCATTGAAAGTGAGCTTGCCGTTCGGTCCATAACTTTTAAGTTCTTTGAAATAACATCAAGTTGGGTCAACTCAGTATATTTAGTGGCATTAGGATCAATTTTGGGATCAGCAGTATAAACGCCATCAACACCGTTTTTGGCCATTAAAATTACATCTGCACCAATTTCTGCTGCCCGAAGTGCTGCCGTTGTATCAGTTGAAAAATATGGGTTACCAGTACCTCCACCCATAATAATTACGCGTCCTTTTTCTAAATGACGAATTGCTTTTCTTCTAATATATGGCTCAGCAATTTGTCTCATCTCAATTGAAGTTTGCAATCTAGTAGGAACACCTACATGTTCTAATCCATCTTGAAGCGCTAGACCGTTCATTATGGTAGCTAACATCCCCATATAATCAGCTTGAGAGCGTTCCATTCCTAGCTTAGCACCAGTTTCACCGCGCCACATATTGCCACCACCACAAACAATGCCAATTTCGACGCCTAAGTCGTGAACCGCCTTTATTTCTTGTGCTAAATGACTGATAACAGTAGGATCAATTCCCGTACCTTTAGTTCCAGCTAATGCTTCACCGGAAATTTTTAAAACGACTCGCTTATATTTAACTTCAGTCATGACAACCTCCTCTATTAACTTAAATTATTCTACCATATAAAGCATACAAATGTAGTACATCAAAACAGCCGGATTCAGTAACCAACCTTAACTAACTTATTTTAACAAAAAATCCATTCCTAAAGAATGGACTTTCACAATATTATTTTTCATTATTGACTTGCAACAATAGATTATAAAGCGCCCCATAAAGATTTGAATCATTTCTAAACTTGGCAGAAACGATATTAGGTTTGACCAAAGTTTGACCAATAATTGGGTTATCTATTGTAGTAAAACGGTCGTAGGCTGCATTAATTCCCTCGATTAAAATTGATTGTGCACTAATACCACCACCAATTGCTACTTTATTAATATCAATAACCGTTTGCAGATTTAAAATTAGAATTGCAATTTTTAAACAATACTCATTAAAAATTGCCACAGCTTCTGGAACTTGATTTTTTATTGCGGCAAAAGCATACTTACCATCAGTTTCATCTTGATAGTGCAGCACCTGGTTAACTTTTCTAACAAACTGCACAGCTGAGCCGCGATATGCCATACTACCCAGCATTGTCTTTGCCTGCGAACTATCACAAATCATAAAGCTCAATTCTCCAGCTTGTGCATGTACCCCAGATAATAAATGACCATCAATCATGATGCCTCCACCAACTGCCGTACCCAAAGTAATAGCGGCACAATTCTTTTCTCCTTTTAGATTACCTAACCAACTTTCTGCTAAAATACTTGCTTTTCCATCGTTAATTACTGCTACTGGGAAATCATATTTATCGCCATATACTTGTGCAAAATCAATGCCATCTAAAAAGGGTAGCGCCCCACCAAAGCAAATTTTTGTTTTATCAATTTTACCAGGAGCGCAAACTCCCAGCCCCTTCAGGTTAGCTACATCTTGTTGGATTATCTTATCAAGACTGTTAAGAAAATCAACTTTATTTTTTAACGTTGCCATCTTACCCTTATCAATAATTTTCCCAGATGAACTTAAATGGGCGTACTTAACTTCAGTACCGCCGATATCAATGCTTAAATAGTTTTTCATAATTTTCTTTCATTTATAACTTTCTAACATCTTAATTAGATTCTATATTTTACAATAAAAAAAGTAAAAATAACAACTGAAAGAATAAACTTAATGGTAAAACTTTTCATGTTTCTTACCTTATAATTAGCTGTTTTCTTCAATTTTAACCATACATTCAATGATTAACTCGACAAAAAGAGAAACTAACGACTGGATATCGAATTAAGCGTTATAGACAAATGACTTACCTGGCAAAACAATTAAATGCCTAAAGTCTTTTCTGAGACTAGCATCTGGATTAAAGGTAACTAAATAAGTTATGGCCAGACTTACTTCCAACTTATAGTGCAGTCGTTAAAGACTTTGACTTAACTACAGAAAAAACTGTCAATGAAAATCTTGATAACCCAGCAAATAATAAGTTAACCTAGCGAAACATTGATAGTAAAACCATAGGGTTTATTCAAGCAGCCGTTACTCCAATGATTCCAGGACTTATTGCAGGGGGAATGTTCAAAGTAATTTTGATCTTAATTACTACATTTGTTAATCCAAATTTTGTTAAAACCTCTAGTTATATGCTACTTTCTGCTATCGGAGATGCCCCGTTTTACTTCATGCCAATTGTAGTCGCATATGGTGCTGCACCCAAATTAGGTGGAACGCCAACACTTTTTGGCCTACCGGTAATAATTTTGAATTATGGGATTTCCTTATGGGATTAGTGGGCTAAACAAGATTAAAATGGAAGCTGAAGATATAACTACACTTAAAAATGGTCAATTGGATTTTATTGCCTTTAGCTATTACCGTTCGACCATTTCAAAAGCCGGTGATTCTTGGTTTAATGTCGGTGGATTACCTAATCCATATTTAAAAGTAACCAAATGGGGGTGGGGACTCGATCCTCTTGGCTTACGCTATACAATGAACATGATTTATGATCGAATTCAAAAACCAATCTTTATTGTAGAAAATGGCTTAGGATCTATTGATCAGCCAGACGAAAATAATTATGTAGAAGATAATTATCGAATTGACTACTTACAGAAACATCTTTCAGCAATGGCTGATGCAATTAATATTGACAAAGTTCCATGTATTGGCTATACCATGTGGGCTCCAATTGATTTGATTTCACTTTCAACCGGAGAAATGAAAAAAAGATATGGCTTTGTATATGTAGATATGGATGACTTAGGAAATGGTAGTTTAAAAAGAATTCCGAAAAAATCGTTTAAATGGATAAAAAACATAATCAAAACTAATGGAAAAGCATTAGATAATTAGTTTAAATTAACCAATAATTGTAATAAATAAAAAAGGGGGGCTCTTTTAGAGACATCCCCTTTTTATTTATATCCGACTTACTTCATTTGTTCTTGTACTTCAGCCGCAAAATCTTCTTGTTTCTTTTCAATACCTTCGCCCACTTCGTAGCGAGTAAATGCAGCTACTTCACAGCCTACTGATTTAGCGTACTCAGCAACTGTCATATCGCCATCTTTAACGTAAGGTTGATCAACCAAGCAAATTTCACTTAAGTACTTATTAACCCGACCTTCAACAATCTTAGGAATAATGTTAGCAGGCTTGCCTTCATTTTCAGTTTCCTTAGTAAAGACTTCTTTTTGACGATCAAAGTCAGCCTTTGGCACTGATTCTTTATTCAAATATTCAGGATTTATTGCTGCTACGTGCATTGCAATATTCTTAGCTGCTTCTTCGTTATCACCCTTTAAAGTAACAACAGCAACAATTGCACCACCGTTATGCTTGTATGCGCCAAAGACTTCATCATCATTCTTAGAAATCAAGTCAAATCTTCTTAAAGTGATCTTTTCACCAATAACAGCCGTTAAGTTAGTAATCTCATCACCAATAGTTGAGTCACCCATAGGTGCCTTCAATGCTTCTTCGACATTTGCTGGTTTAGCACTTAAAATTGCCTTAGTAACATCATCAACTAATTTAATAAACTTATCGTTTGATGAAACAAAATCAGTTTCGGAGTTAATCTCAACTAAAACAGCATCGTTGCCTTCAAATGCAAATTCAGCTAGACCTTCAGCTGCGATACGACCACTCTTTTTAGCAGCTTTAGCAACACCATTTTCTCTTAAGATATCAATTGCCTTTTCCACATCTCCGTTAGCTTCAACTAAAGCCTTCTTGGAGTCCATCATACCGGCACCAGTACGATCACGTAACTCTTTAACTTGTTTAGCAGTAATGTTAGCCATTAAAGTTTCCTTCCAAATAAAAACTAATTTTCATCTGAAACTTCTTCAGTTTCAGTAACTTCTTCGCTACTCTCAGTCAATTCAGTTTCAACTTTTTCTTCATTATCATCTTGACCTTGCTTACCTTCAATAACAGCATCAGCCATTGCGCCTGAAATTAGACGGATAGCACGGATAGCATCATCATTTGAAGGGATAACAACATCAACTGGATCCGGATCAGTATTAGTATCAACCATAGCAACAACCGGAATACCTAAAATATTAGCTTCATGAACTGCAATCTTTTCCTTCTTAGGATCAACTACAAATAATACATCAGGAATTCTTGGCATATCTTCAATACCACCTAAGAATCTCTCTAATTTATCCATTTCTTTAGTAAGAAGTGAAGCTTCCTTCTTTGGTAATCTGTCAAAAGTACCATCTTCTGACATCTTCTTTAAGTCTTTAAGTCTTTGTACTCGGCTTTGGATTGTCTTCCAGTTAGTTAAAGTACCACCTAGCCAACGTTGGTTAACATAATATTGACCAGCACGAGTGGCTTCTTCAGCAATTGAATCTTGCGCTTGCTTCTTAGTACCAACAAATAAAATAACACCATTATTTTGAGCAACAGCTCTAATAAAGTCATGCGCATCATCTAGCATCTTGATTGTCTTTTGCAAATCAATAATGTAGATGCCATTTCTTTGCGTGAAGATGTATGGAGCCATCTTAGGATCCCATCTTCTAGTTTGGTGTCCAAAGTGAACACCAGCTTCAAGTAATTGTTTCATTGAAACTACTGACATAATAAATTCCTCCTATGGTTTTGTTCCTCTCAAGCGGTCATTTTAACGATTCACCAATGTCTGGCACCAAAACGTTAATCGCCCTTGATGTTTTATCCATGTACTTATAGCACACTAGAAAATGATACTAAATTTTTATTAAAGATGCAAGACTAAAAGTCAACACGGTGTTCCCTTAAAAAATCTTCCTTCCATTGTCTGGAGTGGTGTTTAAACCAGTATTCACGTTTAAGAGCCAACTTTTTATCAGCAAACTTTTCGTGGTAAATCAGCTTGACTGGTCGACGTGCCTTGGTATATTTAGCACCCTTACCATCATTATGTGCTGTTAAGCGTTTTTGTAAATCATCAGTAAAACCGCCATAAAAACTATTGTCATTACATAATAGAACATAAAAGTAATATTTTTTTTGTGCTCGCTTATCCTCTGAATTGGGATTTGGCTCATGAATAATATACTGGATTGCAGGCAAATAATTTCCTTGCTCATCATGTACCTCAATTGCATCTTTTAAAATCAACCCATCTGTCCCTGTATGTTTAACCGCTTCAATAACAATCAAGTTACTATTTTCACCGCGGTGAGAAACATATGGCTGAACCACTTTTATACTAAGGTCGTGTTTCATACAAAAATAAGCAATTTCATTTAAGCGCTCTGGACGATGCACCATAAATAATTTGCCCTTCATTTTAAGCAAACTGCTAGCAGAAGAAATTATTTCTTCTAAATTAATTAATATCTCATGGCGAGCAATTGCCTTCTGTCGCTCAGGATTAATTTTATGATTTTCGACAACTTTAAAATAAGGTGGATTAACGACCACCAGATCATAAGAATCTTTAGGCAAGAAAACAGCTACATCTTTAACATTTTTTTGATAAACGGTTATGCGGTTTTCCATATGATTCAACTCAATTGAACGTCTAGCTTGAGAAACAATTTCAGGTTGAATTTCTACTGCATCGTATTTAGCTCGATTAAAATATGCCATATACATTGTTGCTGCACAATTACCAGCACAAAGATCGGCCACCTTAGATCGATCACGAATTGATTCTTTTGCCATTGCAGCTAATAATAACGTATCAAGTGAAAAACTAAAGGAACTTTTGTCCTGAATAATCTTTAAATTGTCACTATACATATAATCTATGCGCTCATTTTTTTCCAAATTTACCATAAAATTTTATCCTCTTCAAAAGCTTTGTTATAATATTTTACATCAAATGGAGGAAATTATGTTTTATCATTTTATTCGCGCCGTTGCCCGGTTTATTGTTTGGGTAATTAACGGTCACTTACACGTTAACCATAAAAATCGCATTCCTGAAGGAAACTATATTTTAGCTGCACCCCATCGAACATGGTGGGAACCAATTTTATTTGCTTTAGCTGCAAGCCCTGCGGAATTTATGTTCATGGCCAAAATTGAACTATTTAAATTCCCACCATTGCGCTTCATCCTTAAGCATGCTCACGCTTTTGCAGTAGATCGACAAAATCCCGGTCCCTCTGCAATCAAAACACCTATTAAGGGATTAAAAGAAAAAAATTATTCATTAATTATTTTTCCATCTGGTACACGCCATTCTTCCGAACTAAAAGGTGGCACAATTGCAATCGCCAAATTATCTGGTAAACCAATTGTTCCCGTCGTTTATCAAGGACCATTGACCTTTATAGGGGTATTGAAGCGGCAACCACTTGAAATTTGCTTTGGTGATCCTATTCGAATTGATCGTAAAATCAAATTAACTCATGAAAATGAAAAAATTTTAGATAACCAGTTACAAACTGCTTGGGAAAAGTTAGATTATGAACAAGATCCAGCTTTTCATTATCAACCAAAATAAAAGATAAAAGAGATCGAGTTCATAATGAATTCGATCTCTTTTTTTAGTGTTAGAATAAAAATAGTGACAACGAAATGGAGGTATTCGAAAATTGTTAGAAAAAACATTTTATCGAACAATGTTGAGCAAGTCTTTTCCCTTCCCTGTAAAAGTAACTTATTGGGACGGAAAAAGTGAAATTTATGGAAATGGCACGCCAAATATTGAAATTATTTTCAATGAAAAAATTCCTGTGTCTTCTATTACTAATAATGCTTCACTGGCTTTGGGTGAAGCCTATATGAATAAAAAAATTGAAATCAAAGGTAATATCCAACACTTGATTTGGGGAGCTTATGAAAGCGCTAATAGTTTTATGCGTTCAAGTAAATTTCGTAAATTTTTACCACATGAAAAACATACAGAAGCTCAAAGTGAAAAAGATGTTCAAAGCCATTATGATATTGGGAATGACTTTTATAAATTATGGTTAGATCCTACCCTTACTTATTCTTGTGCATATTTTGATGAAGATAATAAAGATGATTTAGAAAAAGCCCAAATAGCTAAAATCAATCATATTCTTGAAAAGTTACATCCCCAAAAAGGTAAAACGTTACTTGATATTGGCTGCGGCTGGGGAACCTTAATGCTGACCGCTGCTAAAAAATATGGTCTTAAGGTAACGGGAGTAACCTTAAGTGAAGAACAATATAAATTCGTACAAAAGAAAATTTATGATCAAAATATGCAAGACATGGCTGAAGTTAAACTAGAAGATTATCGCGAATTAGGTAACCAAGAATGGGACTATATTACCTCCGTAGGTATGTTTGAACATGTTGGGCAAGAAAACTTAGGTCAATATTTTAACGATGTCGCTAAATATCTTAAAAAAGACGGCATTGCCTTAATTCATGGTATTACCCGTCAACAAGGTGGGGCAAAAAATGCTTGGATTAACAAATATATCTTTCCTGGTGGCTACGTTCCAGGTTTAGGCGAAAATATCAATCATATTGTGGCTAGTGGTTTACAAATTGATGACTTAGAAATGCTGCGCCGTCACTACCAACGAACATTAGAGATATGGGATGAAAATTTTAATAAACAACGTGATCTTATTCAAAAGAAAATGGGTGAGCGGTTTACTAGAATGTGGGATTTATACTTGCAAGCCTGTGCAGCCTCTTTTGAATCTGGCAATATTGATGTAGTCCAATATCTACTAACCAAAGGACCATCAGGTGAAAATCTACCGATGACTAGGAGATACATGATTAAATAACATTTATTTAAAAAAGGTATGGCTTAACCATACCTTTTTTGGTCTTTTCAAAGATTAAAAATCTTAGCTGGATTTAAAACGTTTTTCGGATCAAATAAGTTTTTAATTTGTCGTAATAAGTCAGTATATTCTTTACCATAAAAGTCTTCATAGTTATTAGCACGGGCAAAGCCGATACCATGTTCGCCTGACATATTACCATCATAAGATTTAGCAGTTTTATAAAGTTCAGAAATAACTTTAGCGTTTATTTTTTTATATTCATTATCGGTTAAGTTATCTGAACAAAGATAAATATGTAAGTTGCCATCACCTGCGTGACCGAAATTAGGGATACGAATTTTTAATTCACTTTCCAATTCGGCAATTCGTTTTAAAACATCTGGAATATGATTAATTGGCACACAAATATCAATTTCATCCATTTTGGGAGTCGATTTTTGGATTGCAAGCAAAAGTTGTTCCCGACATTGCCAAATTTTTTGAGCTTCTTTTGAATCAGCTGCTAAAATTATTGCATCCTCAGCCTTAAAGTCTTTTACTACTGTTAGTGTTTGCTTTAATTGAGCTTGCCATTCTTCATCAGTAAATGAATCTAGACCGATAATAAGGAAGCCATCTCCATTTGAAATTGGAAATTGCTCATTAGAATATTCCTCCCATAATTCTATTACTTTCCGCCCCATGAATTCAACTGTTGTCGGCACGACGCCTGATGCTAAAATTGCCGGAACAGACTTGATTGCATCATTTAATGTAGGATATGGAATGATGGCATTAATCGACTTACGTGGTTTAGGATAAAGTCTCATCGTAATTTCAGTTATAACACCCAACGTGCCTTCAGCACCAATAATTAAGTCTTTTAATGAATAACCCGATGAAGACTTTACTGCTTTTGAACCAAATTTATATAGCTGACCATTAGTTAAAACAACTTTTAACTCCCGAATATGTTCCCTAGTAACACCATACTTAATTGCTTTAAGTCCCCCAGCATTTGTCGATACATTACCTCCGAGTGTTGCCCAATGCATCGCTGGCGCTGGCATGTAAGTAAATGGCTTATCTGCAAGGTATTCTTCAATATCTTTTAGTCTAATACCAGCTTGAACTGTCATAGTCAATCCTTTCGGATCATATTCTAGAACCCGATTCATTTTAACCATATCTAAAGATATGCCACCCTTAACAGTTAAGTTGGCTCCCATTAAGCCAGTGGAGTTTCCCCTAGCTACAATAGGAATATTATTATCATTAGCATATTTAACAACGTTTATTACTTCTTCATTATTTACTGGCTGAATAACTAAATCAGGCATAGCCGTAATTGTTTTGAATTGATCATGATCCCAGTGCTGCGTTGGATTAGTAATAAATCGATCTGCTTCTGAGATAAATCTAGATAAATTAGCGCAATCAGCTTGAGTAATTTCATGGTACTTCATGGTATATTCCTTTTCATTTCTAAATTTACAAATTAACTTACCTAGTAAATTTATCTTTTTATGTAAGCGGTGTCAATAATAAAGAAATAAATTAAAATAGCCAATCTTATTTTTGCGTAAAGGTAAATACTATTTCATGACTTTTTGTTGTATTTGCTGGCAAAACAATATTACCAAAATCGTCATTATTAATTGCGTCAGGCAATGTTTGTGCCTCTAATGCCACTGCTTCACTAGGTTGAGCAAATTTACCTCCATCACGTATAAACTTAACCCCCGGTTGATTTTGCGACATAGTATACACAACTAAACAATTACTATCACTAGATATTGTTATTACTCGACCACTTGTCTGTTCACTTAAAACTGCAACTGGTCGTAAATTAGTGCTTGCTCCATCAATGACAAAGGCATCGTCAAAGCCATTATTCTTACTTATGGCAGATTCAAGATTTTGAAAGTCGCGAAAATCATAGGGAGTATTTTCAACCGCAAGTATATTTCCTGTTGGGATTAATTCCGTATCTAATTCTAAATATTGTGTACTATTAATTTTTAATTTATGTGAAGCTAAATTGGGCTGGTCACTCAAGTTAAAATACGCATGGCAAGTTGGGTTGAATAATGTCGATTTCGAACCACATTTAGCCGTATACAAAATCATTACTTGATTTTGATTATTTAGTGTATATTTAATCTCTACATCAAGATCTCCAGGAAACCCATCAATCTTTTCGCTGATTTTATTGCTAAAAATCGCGCTAACACTATTATGCTCTTTTTGGGTAGTTATCTTCCAATTCAAAAAACGGAAGCCATGATTACCACCATGTAAAGTATTGCCATTCTCATTAGGTAGCAATTGAACCTCTTGCTGATTTAACTTAAAATGTCCTTTTTTTATTCGCCCAGCGACCCGTCCAATTGATTGACAGCAACACAAGCCATTTGAATAATAGTCAGCACAGTGTGCAAAATTCATTATCAAATTGTGCTTATTTCCATCTTTGTCTGGTACTAAAAATTCATACCAAGTTGCCCCCATTGATAAACACGAAATTGCCACACCGCAATCGTTTTTTAGAGTAACTTTTTTAATTTCTTGAGCTTGATATTTTTCAAATTTTTGTGTAATAATTTCCATTTTTCTTCCTTACTAGCAAAATACACTACTCCAAAAAACATTGAAATAGTGTATTTATTTTTAATAATTGTCCTTACTTTATGCTACATAAATCAATACCATACATTGTAGCCAGATCACTAACTTGCTCTTCAGTTGCCGCAAATGAAAAGACTGTATGGTGTCCACCACCTGCTTGAATCCACTGCTTAGATCCCTTTTCTAAGCCGACTTTTGGTGTCCACATTTGTTTAGCAACTGGTAAATGTGGCGTTTCTTTTTCAGCTTTATGCGCATCAACTTCATAAGTAACTAACTTGAAGTTATTTCTAAAATCTGCCAGAGTAACATCAATTGCGTCACCTTCTGAACCTGAAAATACTAAACGGGCTGGGTCGGCTTTTCCACCAATATCTAGCGGATGAACTTCAACACGTGGTTTTTCTGAAGCAATAGAAGGATCTACTTCTAACATATGTGAACCCAGAATTGCTTTATGGCTCTCACGTAAATCAAGTGTATAGTCTTCCATGAAGGCCGTCTTTTGATTATGGGTCATAATCTTAAATGTTCTAAGTAAAGCTGCTGTTTTCCAATCACCTTCACCAGCAAAGCCATAACCATCACGCATTAACAGCTGAGCTGACAATCCTTCCAATTGCTCTAAACCATGAAGATCTTCAAAGTTACTAGTAAATGCAGTATAACCACCCCGTTCTAAGAACCGTTTTAAAGCAATGTATTGCTTCAACTGATAGCGAACCGTTTTTTCATATTCAGCTTCAGCCATATCGCCAGGAACTAAAGTATACTCATTTTTTAATTCAGCAAATTGCTCATCAATTTCTGATTCTTTCACCTTGTCCATCTCAGCAACTAAGTCACCGACACCATAATAGTCAACAGTCCAGCCCAATTGAATTTGAGCTTGAACTTTGTCTCCTTCAGTAACCCCAACGTCACGCATTGTATCCCCAAAGCGACAAACCTTTAGTTTGAATGATTCGTCATATGCTACTGCTACATCTTCCCAATCAGCAATTTGCTTCATCACTTTAGGGTCTTGCCAATAACCATAAATTATTTTATTGTGCTTTTGCAAACGGGCATTAATATAGCCATATTCCCGATCACCATGGGCACTTTGATTTAAGTTCATATAATCAAAATCGATAGTGTCGTAAGGAATATAGTCTAAATATTGTGTTGCAAAATGTAATAACGGTTTTTGCAATAATTTTGTGCCCCGAATCCAGTTCTTTGCAGGTGAAAAAGTATGCATCCAAGTAATTACACCAGCAACATTATCCTGATAATTAGCTTCTTTCATAAACTTAGTAACTTCGTCAGCTGTAGTTAAAACAGCTTTAAAGACTATTTTATATGGAAGATTACCTTTTTCATTTAAACCTGCAACAATTTTCTTTGAATTTTCAGCTACTTCTTTTAATGTTTCTTCACCATACAAGTGTTGACTTCCAGCTGCAAACCAAAATTCATATTTAGGTACTTCTAACATTTTAAAAAATCTCCTTGCATTACTTATATATTTAGTGATTCACCGTAATTCACTAGATACTTTAATTTTTTTATTTAAAACTAAAAATAGTTGATGTTAAATCGTTACTATTCGGATCTGTCGGTGCCTTCAAAGGCCCACCACTTACTATTAACAAATCATCATTAGGTAAAACTGTTAGTGAACGAGAATAAGCTAAAGGAATATTGGTTTTGATATCTTGCCATGCTCTGACATCACCATTATTTTTGTTAATGTATAAGTCCCCGCTACCATCAGTATTAGCAACAATATCACCATTATGTAAAGTAACTACATAAGGTGCACCACCATAAGCTAATCTAGTTCCTTCATCGCTTGCATTCCAGTTTAAACCATCAGCAGAAATCTTGTAGTTAGTCCTCCATTCACCTGAATTAACCACTTCGTATGTCATGATATATTTGCCATTCTTCATTCGAGCTACAGTAACCATACCTGGACGAGCTGCTGGTTCTTTGAATGCAACATCATCTACTTCGTTACCCCAGTTGATACCATCTTTTGATACCCGGTGTGATAGTTTTTGACTGTGAAGTGGTTTATCACGTTCATCAGAAAAATAGCAGACCAATTTATGATCAATCACGCTAACAAATGGTTCCCAAACTGGACCGTTACTTGTAGTATTAACATCGGCATGTCCACCAACAGCAATCGTACTCAGATATTGCCAACTATGGGCGTGATCTTTACTAAAATATAAATCAATTGAAGTCCTACTCAAGTCATTAGGAATCGAATTGCCAGCACAGATAATTGTTCCAGCAGGCATTTTGCCTATTTTTTCAGGTAGTTCATACAAAAATGGTTGATAGCGATTGCCCCATGGGCTATTATTGGCTAAAAAGTTGTGGGTATCATTTATTTCACTAATTTTTTTCCAACTTTTTGCATTATTTAAACTTTCAAAAATTAAAAATGTTGGCGTACCATTCACATAGTGCTCTGATGTAGCATATAATTTACCATTGTGACTTTTATCGGTATGAGTAGTTACAAGTCCCCTACCATACAGAAAACTTGGACTTTTAGTTCCAGGTATTTGATTTTTGCTAGCAATTGTAGTTATTGGTGTACTTGAATTAGCACTAACTTTTTCATTAATTCCACCTAGAAGTGACAATCCTAATGACACAACTCCTAATGAAAAGAGTAGGCCTTTTCCTTTATTTAATTTCATTATTACCCTCTCAAAATTTCTTTAGTCAGATAGTAAGTAAGTAACTAACTGAATTACGATTTTAGTTGCTATCAGCCTAATGACTGATTGCTGATAAACGAATCATGTTCCAAGAATATGGTGCAATTTTTCCATTAACACAATTCTGATTATTAACATTAATATCCTTTAAATTCTCAATTTGCATAGTTTGTTTTTCGTTAGTTTCATCTAAGTCATAGCCTGCAAATTGAGTTGCTTCTTTTAACGTAACCTGTGGAAAATCAGCTAATTTATAATCAAAATCAACTTCTTCAGCCGCTTTATTTTCAATAAATAGAACAACTTCACCCTTAGATTGATTATACACAGCAGAAGAACTAACATATGGAACTACCCGATTGGAAACTGTATAATCAGCGACTTTACTATTTACCTTTAAAGCAGTTCCCTGAGCGTAATTTGCAACTTGCATAAATGGGTAAAAAATTGATTGGTACCAAATTGTTGGCGTTCCTTCATTATTAGTCATAATCGGAGCAATAACATTAATTAATTGAGCTAAACATCCAATCTTAATCCTGTCAGCATGTTTAATTAAGGTTAGTGCCAATGAACCAACCACTAATGCATCTGCAAAAGTATAATGATCTTCTAGTAAATGAGGTGCTTGTTGCCAAGGTTTTTGTTTAGTATCAGATTCTTTTGAATGATACCAAACATTCCATTCATCCATAGCCAAATACATGGTCTTAGTCTGATGTTTGCGGGCTTTAACCGCATCACAAATTGAAATTACTTCGTTAATAAAACTATCTAAATCAATAGATGAAGATAAAAACTTTTTAATATCATGATCATTATCATCATAATATTGGTGTAATGATAAATACTCGACATCATCATAAACATTATCCAGTATTTCTTCTTCCCAGCTACCAAATGAAGGCATGGAGTGTAGCGAACTACCACAAGCAATCAATTCAATTGACGGGTCAACAATTCTCATTGCTTTAGCAGTTTCATGTGCAAGCCGTCCATATTCATGAGCTGTTTTATGACCAATCTGCCACTCACCATCCATTTCGTTACCCAAGCTCCACAATTTAACATTGAACGGATTTTTTTGTCCATTTTGAATTCGAAGATTGCTCCAATAAGTACCAGCTGGGAAATTACAGTACTCAACTAGATTGCGCGCAGCGTCTATTCCTCTCGTTCCAAGATTAATAGCCAGATCTGCCTGAGCATTAATTGTCTTACACCAAATTAAAAATTCATGTAAGCCAAATTGATTAGTTTCGGTACTTTTCCAGGCTAAATCTAGTCTAATTGGTCGCTTTGATTTTGGACCAATACCATCTTCCCAGTTATAACCAGAAACAAAATTTCCTCCTGGATACCGAACCAATGGTATTTTTAGCTTTTTGACTGCATCAATTACATCTCGGCGAAAACCATTTTTATCAGCTAAGGGATGATTAGGTTGATAAATTCCGTTATAAACAGATCTACCAAGTTGCTCAGCTAGTGAGCCCCACATTCGGGGATCAATCTTACCAATAACCGCATCTGCAGTTACTTTAAAATTAGCCTTTATCATTTCTGCTACCTCGCAGAATCAGTTGCAGAATTATTACTTGAACTAGCAGTTTCATCTTCAATTTCACCGGCTTGAACACGATTTTCTTTTTTTAATGTAATCGCCGCAAATAATGTAATAATAAATACAAAAACACCCATCATGACATATGTATGTTGATAACCAAAGCCATCATACATATGTCCTGCTAATGTTGAAAATATAAATACAGATATCTGTTTAGCAAAATTAGATGCTAATGAATAAACTGTTGCATATAATCTAATATCAAATGCTCCAGCAATGTACTTCATAATTGATGTCAAAAGTAAAGGCATCTCTAATCCAGCAAGTAATCTAAAGAATACTACCCAACCCCAGGTTGGTGACAAGGCTGACCCCAATATACGAATACAAGTTAAAAATCCATACGCAATTAAACCTGTTCGTGCTCCAATTTTATTAATAATCCATGGCATTGGTATCATTAGAAAAAATTCGATTAAGGTTTGAGCCGAGGACATATAACTATATACTAATGTACTCTGCGCTGCTGTAGCAAAAAATGTCTTAAAGAAAATAATAAACTGTTGATCAAAAACATCAAAAATTGCCGAAGCTCCCATATAAAATATTGATAAAACCCAAAAATTTTTATTTTTAAAAACAGATCCTACAATTTCCATGTTCAATGAATTTGAAGTATCACCTGCTGCAGAAGCATTATCCATATTTATCTTGTCACTAAATAGCAACAAACCAACAAATATTGTTGCTGAAATAGAACACAACCAAAAAATCGAATCTGGCTTCCATAGAAATAGTCGTCCTGCGATTAAAGAAGCTACAATACCTGCTAAAGAACCACCTAAACGTGAATGGGAGTACTCAAAACCATTTGCTAAACTAGCCCGTTGAACGTACTGTTCAATTACACTAACTCCACCATTTAAAACAAAGCTTAAGAATATACCTGTCACTATCGCTACTAGAAATGAATTAATTTTCATTAATGGTAAAAATGCCCATTGAAAATAAGGTCCAATAAAAATTCCAACAACTCCAATAGTTATTATTAAATCTTTCCTAAATAGTAATTTATCAGAAATAACTCCAAAAAATGGCTGAAAAATTAGTGATATACCTGCCATCATAGAAAATACAAGCCCAGACTCTGCCCCATTCAAATGTCCAACTTGTTCCATCCATAGCGTTAAATAACCATTTACTGTAGCCCAAATAAAGAAGTATGCAAAGTGGGTAAATGGAAAACCCCAAAAATGCTTATTTTCATTTTTTATTTCACTATCCATGTCTATTCTCCACCCTATTTATAATTATATGGAACTGGTTTCCCAAATACAGGCATTCCATCTTGATTCCAAGTAAATGATTGGATTTTAGTATGCCGGTTAGGATCATATAACGGATCCCCCTTAATATCTGTGTAATCTCTACAATGGTAAACTAGAATATCAGTATTACCATCTTCTGCTTTAGTGAACGAATTATGCCCTGGACCAAACTGACCGTGTTCTAAATCACTTTGAAACACAGGTTTTTTACTCTTATGCCAGCTATTAGGATTAAGTAGGTCAGCATCATCAAGTGCATCTAACATTCCCATACAATAATTTTCATCGGTAGCACTAGCAGAATAAGTTAAAAAGAATTTATTATCGTGATGTATTACAGCAGGACCCTCATTTACCCAAAATATTTTAGTTTCCCAGTCATACTCAGGTTTAGTTAACATAACTGGTTTTGTTTTTAACGTCCATGGATTTTTCATTTGAGCAATATAAATATTAGAATTGCCTCTAATATTTGGATCTTTTTGTGCCCAAACATAGTACAACTTGTTTTTATACTCAAAACAAGTAGCATCTAACGAAAAACTGTCTATTCCTGTTTTCACTTGTCCATGTTCAATCCAATTTTTTTCATCAGTAATTGGATTTTCTTCATCACATTCAATACAAAACATTCTATGCTGAAACATTCCGTTTTTGTCAAGTTTAGTAGTTTCTGCAGCAGCAAAGTAAATAAACCATTTTTCATTAATATAATGAATCTCTGGTGCCCAAATTAATTGGCTCATTTCTCCATTATCATGTTTTCGCCAAATCGTTCTTGGAGTAGCATGCGCTAAACCTTCAAGCGTTTTTGCCCTTCTTAACTCAATTCTATTATAGGATGGAACTGAAGCAGTGAAATAATAATAACCATCAGTATGCTTATAAATAAACGGATCAGCCCTTTGTATAATTAAAGGATTAGTATAAATATTGTTTGTCATAATTATTGTCTCCTAATTTAAAACTTTATTTTCTTTTTGCATGGGTCTGCGACTGGGCATTATTTTGCCCGTAATACGCTCCTTGACCATGCTTTCGATAGTAATGCTTATCTAATAAATACTGGGGCACATGACTATCTGCTCTAGTTAACATAAGGGTGTGGT